>CAZSIZ010000228.1:0-10099 GCA_964606645.1 uncultured bacterium | reverse complement strand
CTTCGAGGTTTCCCACCTTAAATCACTGTCCGAATTTTGGGGTACATTATAGATAGTCCGATCCCCAACACGCGCGGTATCCGCAACGATATAGTCGAAGCGCTGAAGAAGATCGAGATCCCCGTGCTGCGCTGGCCGGGCGGCTGTTTCGCAGACGAGTATCACTGGATGGACGGCATCGGTCCCAAAGAGAAACGTCCTTCCATGGTCAACACCCATTGGGGCATGGTGACCGAGAACAACCACTTCGGCACGCACGAGTTTCTGGACCTCTGCGAGCAGCTGGAAACCGAGCCGTATATCTGCGGAAATGTGGGGAGCGGGTCGGTGCTGGAGATGCAGCAGTGGGTCGAATACGTCACGTTCGGCGGCGACAGCCCGATGGCGGACCTGCGGCGCAAAAACGGACGTGAGGAACCTTGGAAGGTCAAATACTGGGGCGTTGGAAACGAAAGCTGGGGCTGCGGCGGCAACATGAAACCGGAATACTACGCCGATCTCTATCTGCGGTATTCAACCTACATCCGTAATTTCTCCGGAAACCGCATCTACAAGATCGCCTGCGGCTCGTATGGAACCCGCTACAACTGGACCGATGTTCTGATGGAAAAAGCGGGCAACCGAATGAACGGGCTTAGCCTCCATTACTACTGCGGGTCGGGAAAGAAGAGCCGTTCCGCAACGAAATTCGATGAAGAAGACTGGTTCGCTCAGCTGCAGCGTGCGCTCAAGATGGATGATATCCTGACCGAACATTCAGCCATCATGGACGAGCACGATCCCGAACGCAAAGTGGGGATGATCGTCGATGAATGGGGCGCGTGGCACGCCGTCGAACCGGGAACCAATCGCGGCTTCCTCTACCAGCAGAACTCACTTCGCGACGCCTTGGTCGCCGGGCTGACGCTCAACATCCTGAACGAACACTGCGGGCGGGTGAAAATGGCGAATATCGCCCAGGCTGTCAACGTGCTTCAGGCGATGGTGCTCACCCAAAAGGAAAAGATGCTGGTTACGCCGACGTTTCACGTCTTCGAGATGTTCACGGTTCATCAAGGCGCACAATTACTGCCGGTGGACTCGATCAGTGGCGATTACACGTTCGGCGAGGAGGCTATCCCCGCGCTCAACGTTTCCGCCTCGCGCAGTGACTCCGGAATGATTCACGTCTCACTCTGCAACCTCGATCCCAACAAACCGGCGAAAATCGAATGCGATATACGCGGTGTCGAGGCAAGGAACGTATCGGGACGAATCCTGACAGCCGATGCCATCACCGCTCACAATTCATTCGATGAGTCGGAAACCGTTCTACCCGCCGCGTTCAAAGGCGCGAAGATTCGAGGAGGGCGTTTAACTGCTACACTGCCGCCCAAATCCGTGGTGGTGCTTGCCATCAAGTAGTTTCGTATATCAACTTTACTCAAGAAGGGGATGGCCTGTCTCGCCATCCCCTTTTCTCATCGAATTTTTGGATTTCTTATAAATTTTAGAAGCCTAAAATCGGAGTTTTAAGAGGTTGTATCGAAAAAGATAAATAAGTCTGAACCAAGATACTCTTTGTCTGAATCAGGCTTATTTTACAACGATTTCAAGAATTGGACGAGATCGGATATCTGTTCCGGGGTTAAGTGAGAGGTTTTGCCGTGCTTGTCCTTGGGATTGTCTGTTGTGAGGACATTGCGGATGGTGGCGGCGCGGCCATCGTGGAGGTAGGGGGCGCTGCGCCATAGTTCGATTAGCGTTGGGGTGTCGAAATCATCGCGGCGGTCCAGTTCGCCCCGCGTACCCACATCGTAAGACTTCATATCCGTGTAGTATTCGCCCTGATGGCAAAAAGCACATGCGGTTTCCTGGCTGAAGAATAATTCCCTGCCTCGTTCGATCGCCTTTGTATTTTTAGCGGGGCGGGAAATCGGTTTCATGGATTTGAGATATTCATCCACGGCCTCTGCGTCCTCCTCAGTATGTTGTAAGAAAAGAATGTGTCTGAAGCCGGATCGAACTGCCGTCTCGGCGTCAGGGCGAATGCCGGTGCTCATCGCCGGGGGGGTTTGATGACTGAGCAGCATGCTCTTCGTGTTCTTTGGATTCCCGATCCCGTCGTTGAGCAAATCCCAGTTAAGGCCGTCGACGCGCCCGTCCGGGTGGCAGCTGGAACAGCTCTGCCATTGCTGGAAACACATCCGGGCGTCGTGGAAAATCATCTCACCCCGGCGTGTGACCGTCAATTCCGGTTTCGGCCCCAGCGCGATCGTTTCTATCGCGTTTTTTCGAGTGTTATCGAACGAGACGGTATTGATATCGTCCGAGAAATAGTTGGCGGTATAGGCTTTTTGTCCGACAATCGTCAAAGCACGCGGAGCGGTTCCTGGAAGGGAAATTCGGCGGCGGAACGCAACCAGGAATGATAGATCGTTGGGCACATCCCGCGCGGTGAGCGAGGCGGCGGGATAATTCCCGCTTGGAACCGGTTTGGGTGAGGACGGCATCGATTCGAGTTTGCCGAGCAGAGCGGGTGCGTCGATGACGCTCAATTCGTGTGTGCCCGCATGAGCGACGCACAGAAAGCGCCCGTCTTTTGTCATCGCCACGCCCCACGGATCGGCGGCCCCTCGGTCCACATCGTCTAAAAGCACTGTGTTCAAAAGGGAGCGGTTCTTGAGATCGACGACGCTGAGCGCATTCGTGTTCATCCAGCCGCGGTCCAGCTGAAATGTCGGCATCTGATAGCGGGAGAGAAGATGAGTCACGAACGTATACCGGTTATCCGGCGATATACAAATTCCATACGCGGAAGTGCTGCCGTTGGGCAGCGGGATAGACTCGACCGCCCTCAGTTTTTCGGTATCGATCAGCGTTACTTCCGCCGCCGTGAAATCCGTATCCGAACGCCCGGCGGGAAGCAGGTGAACGACGGCCAGCGTTTCGCCGTCCGAGGTCAACGCGGAGGCGACCGGCTCGCGGGAAGTGGAGATGCGGGCGATTTCCTTCCGATGCCGCAGATCGATGACGGACACATCGTTGTCGTAACGATTACAAACGTAGAGCCTTTTGTCGTCGGAACTCACAACGGGCGAGCAGGCGCCGAAACCGGTTTTGATTTCGATCGTCTTCCGGCTGGTTAAGTCAACGATCCATACGCGCCCCGACGGGATTCCACCGGTGACGTATAAGTGAGTATGTTTCGGTGAAACGGCCAATCCTGTCGGGTGTCCGGGTAAGGCAATCCGGAATTGAATCGTTCCCGTCGAAAGATCGATACAGGCGATCCGCTTCGCCGTCTCTTCGGCGGCGTAGAGCACGCTTCCGTCCGGTGATGCGGCCAAAGCGCAGGGAGAGCTGTATGGTAAATCCGAATCGGTTTGTGCAATCGCACTCTGATACGCCAGAAGCAAAACAGTTAGGCAGGTAATGACCATCCAATTATTTCTAACAAATCTCATGTCTATCTCCATCGATTAATATCGGTTTATCGGTTCCTGGGATTGAACGGGACGGCTCAGAATCGCCATTCGCGCTTTGGTTTCGGCTTCAAGCCGTTCCTGGTATTTTTCTACGATTTTCTGGTCGTGTTCAAGAAGGCGCGCACCGGGCATGTCCATTCGAGGGCGCTCGGCCAGTCTATGTTTTCCCGCCTCGATGATAGCCAGCGCCTCCTGATACTTAACCAAATCCTTCTCCATCAATCCCTGAAGACAGAGGCTGTGTTCAGGGCGAGTGAAATTGACCTGTGAGCCTTTCAGTTCGGTGTTGATATCTCCCACGTTGATCCCCGTCAGTTTCTTCAACGCTTCGATCTGTTGGTTGTCCAATGGGGAGCGGCCGAAGACGTTGTTGGGATAAACACTGGCGTAGGAACCGTAGTAGGGCGCGTTCATGTCGATCCATGTGATAATTCGGTCGATACTTTCCTCGTCCAGTTCGATACCGTAATGGTCTTCCCGAATGACATCGGCGAGCCGGCTTCGGTGCGAACCCCAGGAATAAGGCGGCAGCGCTTCCGCCGGTCCATCGTCGACCGCTTTGACGAGCAGTTTTTCGACATCGGGATCGTCGGGAAACCAGCGCAGCGCGGACTTGATTCGCAAGTCCAGATAGGAGGTATTGAAAGCGAGGCCAAGATCGCCCGACAGGTTCAAAACCTTCCCGGCTTCCTTTCCATAGTCGTGGCAACTCACGCAGTTTTCGTCGAACACCGGCTGTACATCGGTCAGGTAGTTGAAATCGTGCGGGGAACCGTACCACGGTTCGAGCGGGCTGGGCGGGCGGCGCATCGCCAAGGGGTAACGCCGATTTTCAATTGTGGTCAACCGGTTTTCGTGGCAGCCGACGCAACCGAGTGTCTCTCCCGGAAGAACCGTCGTGCCACTGCGCATGTTTTGAATCATCATACCGTTCTCGTCCATCAGTTGGAAATAGACGAACGTGTCGGAAGGCACGGCGAAATAGGCCGAACCGTCTTTCTCCACCGGGACCGTTCCAAGAATACGTTTGTTGTTGGTGCAGTTGAAATTCATGGCGGGGGCCTGGGTCGCGTCCAGGTTCCAGTTGGGCTGGGTCCAGAAGAGTTTGACCGGGGCTTCCACGACTCGAAGCGATTTTACCGAGCCGCGTTCCACACGTTCCATCCCGGACCCGATATAGACATCGCCGACGTAGAAATAACCTTCCTTCTTGGCGTAATCGATGCGTGACGGGATCAACGGCGGACGGGAACGCGGGGCAAGGGGCATCGGGTCGTAGCAGCCCGCTCCCTCGGTGTGGAGCAGAATTTCGTTGCCGAACACGTCGAGCAGAAAAATTCCCATTCTTTCATTTTCGATGATGCGGGAACAGAGGAAATACTTGCCTGAAAGCGGGTAGGGGTCTTCGTATTTGATTTTGAGTTTCACAAAATTGTCGATCTGCCCTCCCGTGGGATGATTGCGGCTTTTGCCCTGTCCGTAATTGCGGTTGTTGGTGATGAGATGGCGGATATTTTCGGGCCAGCTGCGGATGACGGGTTCGTTTCCATCCAGGCCCAGGCGCCGGTCCACGATAGCGATCGCGCCCCAGGGGCGGTCGTGGCAGGAACTGAACGTGGTGATGATGCGCTGGGTTCCGGGGATCAGGCGCGCGTCCACGATGGCTCCGGGAGACCAGGCGTTGTTGCCGTAATAGACGGCGTGGTTGGTTCCGTCGGGATTCGAGGTCCATAATCCGAACGCCGGGCCGAAGTGTTTATCGACATATTCCCATCGGTCGTAGAGAATACGTCCGTCGGGCAGCATCGCCGGATGGCCTTCGAAGAGCGAGTTGCGCCCGATCTGGAGAAGGTTCGCGCCGTTGGAATCCATGCGGTAGAGGTTGCCCATGATATGGCGGTTGCATTGGCAGACCTTCGGTTCGCGGGTGGAGACGAAAAGGATGTCGCCATCGGGCAGGTAGATCGGATCGATATCCGAGAGTTGAGAACCGAACGTCAGTTGCTTCAAATCCGTGCCATGAAGATCGAGTTCGTAGATGTGATAGTCGTCGTCTTTGTTCCATCGCAGCGACGCGAGAACCTTCTCGCCGTCATACCCGACTTCAGGATCGCGCACGATGCCGTCCGGGGCGTCGATCAGGGTACGCACGCTGCCGTTCTGTCCGAAGTGGATGGTTTTCAGCGCGCCGCCCCCGCGAAAACTATTCGTGTTGATTTCGCCGTTCTGGAACATCGTGGCGGTGCTGTGGTGATCGGGTAGATACTGCGGGCGGACAGTGAAGAGAATCGGCTGAGCGTTGACGAGTGGATTGGCCGTCAGCGCCTTGAAACGAAGCGTATCGAAATCCGCAATGATCGAATTTAAGCGCTCGACTGTGATGTTTTCTAATCCATTTACTAACGCATCCAACTCGTCGATAAACGACTGCCCTTCCGGATAGCGCTCGCCGAATGTTTCGATCAGATCGCCGACCGCCGCGTGCAGCGTTCCGATATCCTTTTGTAGGGACTTTCGAGCGTCACGGACTTGCTTCTCCTGAATCGAGAGGGACTCGGCAGAAAGCACTCCTGCCAAAAAGAGCATCCCCACTATCACCGCGCATAGAATTTTTATTCGCTTCATAATTGACTCCTGAAATATTCTCATTTCTTAACAAGACTTAAAGGGGTTATACTCTCGAAAAAGAATTGACCGGTTTTATTGTTTTAGCAAAAATTTCTTCAAGACGTATACAATAGCCGTGCAAAAGGGCGCGTACTGTCCATTATTATCCTTTTTTTCATAACGAGCAATCATCTTTCTGATCGCAGGGGGATTAAAAGACGCTTTAGCATCAGGAATGGCGGCGTGGATTGCTTCGCGGCGTAGAGCGCGCAGTTTATCGATGTCGAGACCAAGTTTTTTAATCGTTTCCTTAGCGGCTTGGTCATTCCCCTCGATTTGACCGTGCCCTATAAACTTGAATCGAGTTTCACAATTCTTGGAAAGGGGGGAAATCAATAACTTTTTATCGAACCAGTTTCCCTTTAAGTGACCGCAATGACGAGGTACTTTTTTATCTGATTCATCTTCGCCGTTTTTTGAAAGACCTTGACAGGACGCATGAAGGTTTTGATAGTCCAATTCTTTTGAAGGATATTTTTTTTGTGGACGGAAATGTTCGATATGGCTGTCGTTTTCCGAAACACGCTTTCCACAGTAACAGCAAATATATCCCTGTTCCTTGATCAGTTCTTGATGCAATGTTTGTTTCACATCTGAATCGATATTAATATATTGTGGTTTCCAGTTTTCGCTTTTTTTATTTTTCCATTCAAGAAATTGCTCCGGTTCATTCCCCTTTTTAATATATTTCATTGATTCATAATCTCCATGCGGTGAAGAAGCACATCCGCTTTGACTAAGGCCGGATCGGCTCCAAGTTGCTTGTCCAGTTTTTCCAGACGGTTCCTGGCTCGATCCAGTTTTCCTTCTTCGATATCGCTAAAGAGGCGATCCAATTCATTTTTCGTTTTTTGAGGGCGTTCAGGAACGCCCATGATATCTTCCAGAAGGCGGTTGGAATCGTGTCCGTAGGATCGCTCCGGTTGGACGGCTTGAGTCTCTTTACCCGATCGCTTCAGAATAATAATACTCTCGGCTTGAACGTGACTGAGAATTTGGGGGGAATGGGTCGTGAGGAAGAACTGGCAATTCGGAAATGTTTTTTCAAGAGCAGGAACAATCATTCTTTGCCATTCGGGATGAAGATGGAGATCGATTTCATCGATTAAGACGATAGCGTGTCCCTCCAAAGGCTTCTTCAGGCTTGGGTTGGCAATCGCCAAACGTCGGGCCAAATCACCCACCATCGCGAGAAGGCATTTCTCCCCATCGGATAACTGGTCGACGACCAGTTCTTCCTTTCCTTTTTGAAGAACCATTCGCAACGGCGAACGCCGGACATGCAATTGAGTGAAATTGGGGCGAATGTGTTCGATGGCGTCTCGAACCGCTTGCAATTGAGGGTCACGATGTCGAGGTTTTCGAATACGTCTTTCATTCTCAAGGTCCTCGCGATTTCTGAACCAACCGAAGAATTTTCTAAACTCGCCGCGCCCCCCAGTTAACGCTTGATCGTAGGCGGATAATTGATCGAAAGAGGGCTTTTCCCGAATGCGCAAAGGAATATCAAAAACGGCCCGATTGACTGGATAATACACAGCCAAAGGAAGATTCGCATTTTCGTCTCTTTCTAATGCTTCACAAATGTCGTCAATAATAATTTTTTGTTCTTGATAATAGGTACGCGTTCGACCACTCCGCCGTTTGTTTAGCGGCCATGTGACAGGCTGTTTTTTATAAAGCAGTGATATTTCGTTTTCTGTTCCTGATTCCCCATTAGTGATATCTTTTTCAGTGAAAAGACGTCCCGTTCCTTTTGTGGGACGAATTCGATAAAACAGCCGGGACAGCATAACAGCCATGCAATCCAAGACGCTGGATTTTCCCGACCCATTTTCGCCCACGAGAATATTCGTCTGGTCGTGGAACTCGAGTTTAAGTTCTCGAATCCCGCGAAAATTATTCATACTTAAAGACGTGACTTTCATTCGTCTCGGCTCCGGAACGGTTTATTTCGATTCTCTTCGATCATCGCATTCTACTCGTATTTATCCGCGAGTTGAATGTCCTGATTATAATACAACCTCCATCCAGGAATAGGAGTATTTTATAGAAATAGGATGATGGAGCCATCTTTACTGAACGCAAGACAATATGCTAACTTGAATCACGAATGATCTAATCTCTATGAGTGAAAGAGCGAATTTTATTTCAGGGAGCGTTCAATGATGAATACGAACACGATGAACCGCCGAACGATGGTGAAGAACGTGTGCTGGACGGCTGGAATGCTGCTTACCGGGACGGGAAGCGGACATGCGGCTAAGGGAAACAAGATGCACCTGGCGTCGAACCAATACTCATGGTACACGTACTGGCAGCGGGAAGGGCGCGATTTCAACGCCTCTCTCGATGAGGGCCTGAAAGACCTTGCCGCCAGTGGACTCGATGGTTATGAAACCAATATCGAAACCCCGGATCAGATCGGCGAGCTGACCCCTCTGCTGAAAAAACACGGCCTCGAAATGCGGTCGTTGTACGTCAACAGCCTTCTTCACGATCGGGAGCAAGCCGGTAAGAGTATCGAGCATATCCTGGCCATCGCGAAAAAAGCGAAAGGTATCGGAACCCGGATTGTCGTGACCAATCCCAGCCCCATCCGATGGGGAGGTCCTGAAGATAAGAACGACGGCCAACTCGAAGTCCAGGCGAAAGCGTTGAACGAGCTGGGCCGCGAACTCTCCGATATGGGTTTGATCCTCGCGTACCACAACCACGACGCCGAAATGCGAAACGCGGCCCGCGAGTTTCACCACATGATAGCCGGAACCGATCCCCGTTACGTCACGCTGTGTCTCGACTCCCATTGGATTTACCGTGGGGCGGGGAACTCATCAGTGGCGTTGTTCGATATCGTGAAACTGTACGGATCGCGCATTTCCGAATTGCACTTTCGCCAATCGATCGATGGCGTCTGGTCCGAAACGTTTGAAGAGGGCGACATCGATTACGCGCGGCTGGCGGAGACGCTCAAACGCATCGGCGTGAAACCTCACCTGGTTCTCGAACAGGCCATCGAAAAAGGCACGCCGAAAACGATGGATCCCGTCACCGCTCACCGGAAAAGCGATGCGTACACCCGGCGCGTTTTTGCCGGATTTTAATCAATGCGTCACTTATTCGTTTATTTGATCGCAAAACGGTCATAAATTGTAGCACATACTTGGACGGAGGCAGGCACAGGGGCCTGCCCCTACATTGGCTAACCTGTTTGGTTCTGGCTCTGTCGGATTCGAATATTGATTTACTGGATCGAAACCCACTTTAGTTTTGCAATCTGTATCCCGTGCAGGCTGGGGAGCAGCGACGCGATGTAGTACTGATTCTTGTGCAAAATAATTTCGGGGGCGGCGACGGGCATTGTGCAGACGAAATAGCGGTCGTCGTTGACGCCGAAATCGAGCGGATTTTCAGAGCAGTAGATCGACGTGCGCGCCTTCTTACCGTAGCGCTGGGTGCGGAACAGATAGAAGCGCTTGGCCTCTGGCAGATAGACGACGTGGGGACATTCGGCTGAATAGGGATTCGTTCCCGCCTGCCCGCCGTGCGCGACCTGATACGAATTGCTCCAGGTCTTGAAATCCTTCGTCGTGCGGCAGAAGACAGATCCTTTCCTGTCGGGAAAAGCGGTGTAATAGCAATAATACAAATCACCCGATTTCAGCACCATCGGATCGCGGGTGTTGTGTTTCTCACCGGTCCCGTCCTTGAACATCCCCGATTTCCCGTTGGGTTGAAGTCGGCGCGCGAATGTTTTCCCGTCCATGCCGGTTTGAAGACATATATAGTTCCAATCGCCGTAAAACATGTGATACAGGCCGCCAATAAGAATGGTGTGGGGAGCTTGAAGGCCGCCCACCGATTCACCGAAATTGGGATCGGCTTCCATCGCGATACCCATCGGCTTCCAATCCGGGTCCGTCAGCCGGTCGCCCTGCCAGCGATAGAAGAGCCGGGTATTCCCC
>CAZSIZ010000227.1:0-10137 GCA_964606645.1 uncultured bacterium | reverse complement strand
ACGGGTTTCGCGGACGATCGTTACCTTGATATGGCCGGGATATTCCATTTCCTCTTCGATCTTCTTGGCAATATCGTAAGCCAGTTTGACCGAGGCCTGGTCGTCGACTTCGTCGGGCTGAACCATGATACGGATTTCACGGCCCGCCTGGATGGCAAAACACTTCTCGACGCCGTTGAATGATTCCGCCAGGTTCTCCAGTTTCTCCAAGCGCTTGACATACGTATCGATCGTCTCACGCCGCGCTCCGGGCCGGGCCGCTGAAAGCGAATCGGCGACCTGAACGATGACGGCCTCGACCGTCTCCATCTCAACATCTTCGTGGTGCGCCTCGACGGAATTGACGACGACTTTGTTCTCACCCAGTTTCCGGGTGAGTTCCGCGCCGAGGCTTGCATGGGTTCCGTCTCGCTCGAAATCAATCGCTTTACCGATATCGTGCAGCAGTGCGCCGCGTTTGGAAAGCTCGGCATCCGCTCCCAGCTCCGCCGCGATTCCCCCGGCGAGAAACGCCGACTCACGCGCATGGTTCAACTGGTTTTGACCGTAGGAATAGCGGTATTTGAGCCGACCCAGCGTTTTGACCAATTCCGGATTCATATCGACGATGCCCAGATCGAAGACTACGCCTTCCGCCGCTTCACGCATGTCTTCTTCCATTTCTTTCATGATCTTCTGATAGACTTCCTCGATCCGCCCGGGATGAATCCGTCCATCCGAGATCAAGCGTTCCAAGGTCTGACGGGCGGCTTCGCGGCGAACGGGATCGAAGGAGGAAAGCACCACCGTGTCGGGCGTGTCGTCGATAATCAAGTTGACACCGGTCAGCTGCTCGAAGGCGCGGATATTCCTGCCTTCCCGGCCGATGATGCGGCCTTTGATCTCATCCGAAGGCAGCGAGACCGTGGAGACCGTCGTTTCGTTGACGATCTCCGTACAACCGCGCTGCATGGTGTTGGCAATAATTCGCCGCGCGTCCCGTGTGGCGTTTTCTTTGGCTTCATCCGTGATTTGCTTGATGATTTTCGCTGATTCGCGCCGGACATCGTTTTCCAGGGATTGGAGAAGCAGGTCTTTGGCTTGTTCGGTGGTCAACCCGGATATTTTTTCGAGTTTTCCACGTTCTTCCTCGATCAAGTCATCCAGTTCGGTCTCTTTTTTGTCGAGTTCCGCAGCGTGCTTATCCAGTTTTTTGCCGGTGGTTTGATTGTCGTGCTCGATCGCTTCGGCTTCTTCCAGACGTTTCTCAAGGGTTTCGTCTTTGCGGTCGAGTTTCTTTTCCAGCGCGGAGAGTTCCGCCCTGCGCTCTTTCGCATCTTCTTCGATTTTGGCTCGTTCCTGATTGAGCTGCTCTTTCGTTTCGATGGCCGCTTCCCGTCGGATCGTAGCGGCTTCCTTCTGAGCTTCCTCACGAATTTTCGATGCTAATTGATTGATATCTCCGATTTTGCGATTAGTCAGTACCTTACGGACCAGGAAACCAAACAGGAATCCAAACAGGAGTCCTGCGGCAAGGCCACTTAATGCCCAAATCCATTCCATATTCCTGTATCCTTTCTATGTATATTTTCAATAACGAAAGTTATCGTCCAACGTCTCGATCGCCTCGAATACGGTGCAAGGCGTTTTGAATGTTCGATATAACTTGTGTGGCGCAGACCGATTCCGATGCAGTCTTTTCAGAAACCGTATCGGCAGCCAATCCGTGCAGATAAACACCGGCCGACGCCGCCTCCAGCGGTGAAACGCCTTTCGCCAACAAGGCCGAAACGATCCCCGCCAAAACATCTCCCATACCGCCCGACGCCATCGCGGAAGAACCGGTGGGATTGACCCGAAGCAGTGCTTCGCCTCCAGCGGCAACGACGGTTTTCGGTCCCTTCAGCGCAACGGCGCCTTTCGCGTTTTCAGTCAAACGGCGGGCGTACTCCCACCGATCGGCCTGAATCTCCGAAATACCGGTCTTGAATAACCGGGCCATCTCACCGGGATGCGGAGTCGCAATCCAGGGATACTTTCTCTCCATAAAATCTTCCGCCATCAACGCGAAAAGCGCATCCCCATCGAATAATACTGGCGCATCGACTTCGCGGAACACCCGTTTTACAAAAGCCATCGTCGAGGGATGCCGCCCCAATCCAGAACCGAGTGCTATCGCACTGAAACGCACGTCCGAACCGGTGATCTGTTCGAAAGCCTCTTCGGCGATTGCCCCGGTTTCGGTTTCACGGACCGGCAGGGTCATCATTTCCCAAACTCCGGAGGCGTATATCGGAAGCAGCGATTCGGGGCAAACCGCCGTGACCAGCCCGGCTCCCATCATGACAGCCGCTTTCGCGCACATCAGCGCCGCCCCGGTCATTCCTTTCGAGCCTGCGATAACGAGCAGATGCCCCTCTTTCCCTTTATGGGTGCATACATCCCGGCGCGGAATCCACGAGTCGATCTCACTTCGAGACAGCATCTGCGCTTCGGATTCCGCCTGGAGCAATAAATCCTGGGGAAATCCGATATCTAACACCACCAGATTCCTGCAATACGAAAGCCCCGGCGGAACCACCTGCCCGATTTTAGGTAATCCCATCGTGAAGACCCAATCCGCGTGGACGGCTTCTCCTTCCACCCGGCCGGTATCGGCTTCGACACCCGATGGGATATCCACCGAAACGACGGATGCGTGATCCGTAGCCCGGTTCAGCACCGAGACAGCTTCCGTTAATAATCCCCGTGGAGCGCCACATGCACCCGTTCCCAGCAACGCATCGACCCAGACTTTCGCCGCATCCGCCCGCGATACGAATTTGCTAAGTGCTGCTTTGGAATCGCAGGTAGAAACGGAAATGCTTTCCTCACATAAAATCGTATAGTTTGTCTTGGCATCGCCTTGTAATTCTTCCGGTTTTCCCAGGAGCGCGACCAGCGGATTGAATTTCAATCGAGCCAGGCGGCGGGCGACGACGAAACCATCACCGCCGTTGTTTCCTTTTCCGCATAAAACCACTGTTCCCTGCAGCTCATTTGGCTGGAGGGATTCGAGCATACCATCAACCACACCTTCCCCGGCGCGTTCCATCAGATACAGACCGGGAATACCGCGCTCATCGATTGCAGTTCGGTCGATAGCCGCCATGACTTTGCCGGTTACGATGTTCAAGGGGTAGTGTGGTAAATGCAATTTCACTCCCATTGGGATCAAATGTCCCATGCAGAGGAAAAGAAAGGAGGGGCCGCCGAGGCCTGAATGCTATGCAGAATCTTCTTCTTCTACATCCTGGTAAAAGAAATCATGCAATCCAACTAGGATCGTAACAATGATAAAACCTTTCCATAATGTATCGAAAAAGAAATTCAGCGCGTTTCCTTCAAGAGAGTTTTGTTGGACGCCAAGAAAATACATAGCAACATATTTCTGAAGATAACAGAACACGATGAAAAAAATACATACCAGGAGATAATCTAATATCGAAAAGCGTTTTCGCGAACGTGATACCATTAATTCGGCGGCGGTATCCACGGAACGCGGTTCTGTTAACGTTTGGGCGTTAGCGGCGGTTTTACGGCCTTTCTTTCCTCTAGCCATTGAAAAGTCCTATTATTATACAATTATCTACAGTATCTTAACCCAGATTCCATTGGTTTGGGAAGGGCAAATATTAATATTCTTTACAATACTTATAAAAAATCTCTCAAAAGAGCGATGATTCTCCCTATTTCCAGAAATGCTTCTTTCTCTTACAACGATTCAAAGATAAAAGAATCACTAAAATTTGAAAAAAACAATTAAATCTTGAAGAAACAGGGGATTATAACGAGTCGAGGCTTTCCAGAAAATGTTTAAAATCTAGGGCCAACGGATGAAGGGGCTTATTTTTCTGTTTAACGACATCGATCCGTAAATCCGTGATGAGGCGAAGACCTTTGAGTGGATTCATGCAGGCTTGTTCCAGCCACGCTTCCCGCTCCGGGAAATAGAGTCGGTTCGGTTCCAGATAATCAGCGATATAAACTGCCCATCCTATTGGATTTAGGTCGGGATGGCCGGTCGGGTGATAGGCAATGGCCATCAAGGTATCGCGGTCGTCGATCCTGTATTGGCCTTGCAGTATTTTCGCCGAAAGCGGCGCATGATTCAGTTTATTGAATTCCAGCAGTTCGCGTCCCCACCGGCAGGAGTTTTCCTGGGCCACACGAATCCGTTCGTCTTTGGGAAGTTCTTTCGCGCAATCATGGAACAACGACGCCCAGGCGAGAAATTTTCGGTCAATCGGATGATTTTCCCAGGAATCGGCGAGTTGGAAAGCAGTTTCCAGCACGCCCATCGAATGGCGGAATCGTTTTTCGGAAAGGATTTTTTCCAATTGGTTGACTATTTTCGATGGTAAAAGATCGATCACGGTTTTTGTTTGCTCTCTTCCTCGCGATCCGGTAATAAACCAGACTTTGCAGACGAAACGGCAAGATAGTGGAATTCATAAGTCAATCTTTATACTATATCTTATGGTCACTTAACGTGTTTTTCACTTGTTGCCGTTTCGTTTTCCTCGATTTTCTTTTCGATCGCCGCTTGGAACTCAGGCGTAAATTCAAAAGGAAACTCAGGTCCGAATTCCAACGCTTTTCGCCAGTTTTCCAACGCGAGGGCAAATTCTCCCTCGCGCGCGTAGGCATCGGCCAGATGATCGAGAATCACGGGATGATTTTTCTCCAATTCCAATGCCCGGCGAAGGTACTCGACAGCTTCACTGTTTCGTCCCAAACGGTAATACACCCATCCCAGGCTATCGATAATATTTCCATCATCAGGGCGAATTTTGAGTGCTTTTTCGATCAGCGCCAACGCTTCGCTCAAACGTATATCACGGTCGGCATAAGTGTATCCCAGAAAGTTGAATGCTTGTGCGTCGTCCGGGAAGGATGCCATGCTTGCCTGCATCAGCCGTTCGATATCGGCGATGCGGTTGAGTTTGTCGTAGACCAGCGCCAGTTGAAAAACGACATCCTTGAACGATTGAGAACTTTCGTCAAGCCCATCTAAAGCACGGCTCAAAGCCGTTTCCGCCTGGTACCAATCCTTGTGACTCATATAAACGACGCCCAGGGTCCAGGCCATTTCTGGGCGGCCAGTCACTACCGGATCTCCCTCGCTCAAGGCATCCGTCAAATCCATCGCAAGTCCATGGCGGGCGAACGCATCCCGGATTGGGTACCACGAACGGATCTCCAGACAAATCAGATCGATCCACAATTGTTGGTTGTCCGCTTTGGCCTTGTGGAGATCGTCGATAACGGCCTTTAATTGCTGTTGAAGCAACACGTTGTCTTTCATATAAAGCGCGATGTGGGCTTGAGCGAACGAGATTCTTGGAATTTTCGGAAGCCGTTTTTTCGCCGAATCCAGCCGTTTTTTCAGATCGGTCATAAACAGGTATTCGGAAATCGATTTCAGAGTTGTTTCCCGGAAAAAATCAAGCAGAAAAAGATTGACCTCGCCTTCCATCTTTTCCTCGATGGCATGGTCGAATGCTTTCAGGAAATCCAGAATTCCATCCGGGGCGCGATTGAGTTTTTCCAGAATTTGTCGGCGAAGAGAAGCAATCTGGTAACGGCCCGGCTTTTTTAGAGTCAGGGCGTTCACTTCGCTGAATGCGTCTTCATAAGTTCCCTGGTTGTAAAGAAGAAAGGCGAGGATCGTACGGGTACTCAGATCGTCAGGATCGAGTTCTTTGATCCGCCGGTATTGGTGACACGCTTCCTGAAGCGATCCACGTTGACGGAAAAGAATGCCCAGCCGTTTACGCACTTCCAACTCATCCCGTTTGGTTCGCACGGCATTCAGCGATGTTAGATACGTCTCGATCGCTTCGTCATTTTTCCCAAGCAGCTCCTGAAGCTGGGCGGCGCGAACGTACGCTTCGTGGTAATCCGGTGCAAGTTGGATGATGGACTGGTATTCCTTGAGTGAATCCTCGAAACGTTCGAGGCGCGTGAGCAGCATCGCCACTTTGAAGCGATACAACACCGCATGAATTCGGTTGAGCCGTTCCAATGTCCGAAAAGCGGAAATCGCATCCTCGAAACGTTTTTCCCGCACGTAAAGTGACGCCAGTTTCGCCCAATCATCCAGAGAGGACGGTTCTAGACGAACGATCGTCTCGTAATTCTCGATGGCGCGACTCCACTGGCGGCGTTGAGTGTTGACCTCACCCAGCACTCGGTAGGCGGCCGTTTCGTCTGACGCCTGGCCGATCACGCCTTGGGCAATTTGAACCGCTTCGTCCAGCTTGCCGCTTTTCAGCAGCGTTTCACTGGTCAATGCGCCGACATAAGAGGAATCGGGAAGAATTTCCAGCGCCTGGGTGTATTCCGAACCGGCTTCATCGTATTGCTTTTTCTGTTCCAGCAGCGTGCCTTTCAGTAAGTGATCGACAAGCGCCCGCCGCTGTCCTGGATCGAGCGAATCCATGGTCAGCTTTGGGGATATGAGGGGAGGCTGTTCGGTTTCTGTTTCCCGGTCCTCGGAGACCTGCTTCGTTTCTTCCGTATGGGCTTCTTGTTCCGGGATTGACTCGACCGTCTCTTCGTTCACTGCATTATCGTTATCCGGGGGTAAGGCAGACTGCTCGACCGTCACAGGGGTGGACGCGCACCCCGTGAGTAAAATCAAGCCAAGCAATAAAAAAAATGGATATCGCATGATCGTCAGCCCATTCATGGTGATTTGATAAATCTATACTATGTAACAACGTTTTCGTGTTTGAAAAGAAACGCTGAACGATGTCTCTTTCGCCTTCTCATGGCGTATTTCGTTCAACAACGAGCACCCCGGCACGCGCTATCAACCGGGAGGCCAACGCATGAAACGTCCTCCCAGAACGTGAACGTGCAGGTGGTAGACGGTCTGGCCGCCGTTGTCGCCCGAATTGATGACCAGGCGGTAGCCCTCTTCATCGATCCCGCATTTTTTCGCCAATTCGTTCGCCGCCAGTACGACCCGGTGGAGAATATCCCTGTTCTCTTCATCGATATCGTTGATCTTGGCGATATGTTTCCTGGGGATCACCAGCAGATGCACCGGGGCCTGTGGGTTCAGGTCTTTGAACGCGACGACATCGTCGTCTTCATACTCGAATTGGGTTCCCATCTCACCCGAAGCGATTTTGCAAAAAATGCAATCGTCCACTCGATCCGTTGACATCGATTCTTCTCTCCTGTACTAGAGTGGTTTCTAAAATCATTCTATCCTGATCGAAAGAAATCTCAAATAAGCAATCGCCGTTTTCGTCGCCGATCGAATCGACGGCAGCGGCGTTCAGGAAGAAACTGGATGTACTTTCAACATCTCCCCAACGAGTTTTGGGTCTTATGCGCCGGGATTTTCGGCGCGTCCGCCGGAAGTTTTTTTCACGTCTGTGTCTGGCGTATCCCGCAGGAACGCTCGATCGTGACGCCAGGGTCTTGCTGTCCCGCGTGCGGCAATCCCATCCGGTGGTACGATAATATCCCCCTGCTTTCGTATCTTATCCTGGGGGGGGCGTGCCGGAATTGCAAGGCGCGTATCCCCGTCCGGTATCCCCTTTACGAGCTGCTTTCCGCGTTGCTCTATATGGGGATCGTCTACGAATTTGGATTTTCCCTGGCCTCGCTGCTCTATCTCGTTATCGTGTCCGACTTGATCGTCGCGTCGGGAATCGATTGGGATCACCAATACATTCCCGATTCGCTGTCGCTTCCCATGATCCCGGTCTCTGTGGCGATCGCGGGGCTGGCGCAGTGGATGGGTTTGTTCCCCACTGCCTTGGTGCAGACCGTTGTCGGTGCGCTGCTCGGAATTGCAGTGGGCGGGGGCGTGATATGGGCGATTCGCATTCTTGGAACCTGGTATTTCAAGCAGGAAGCGATGGGCTTCGGTGACGTCAAACTCATGGCGTTTCTCGGTGGTTTCCTGGGCTGGGAGGAGACCTTGCTGTGTATTTTTCTAGGCGCGTTTCTCGGTTCCGTCGTCGGGGTCGCGCTCAAACTGACTGGCAAGATCGGAAAGTACGGCCATATTCCCTTCGGTCCCTACCTCGCCTTAGGCGCATACCTCTGCTTCCTGTTCGGCCCGGAAATCGTCAGCTGGTACACCGACCCGTTTCACCTGAATATGTAAACGATGAAACAACCGGTAAAAATCTTGACGTGCTCCTTCAGGTTAACGATGTTCACTCGTCAACAGTGCTTGCAGTTTTAGGGCAAGTTCCTTTCTACCCCAATCTACGCACATAATAAGATGGAGATCTTCTGGGTGTTCTGCATATTGCGTCCCAATCTTGCTAATTGTTCTCTTATCCGGTCTCCGGCGTGGCCATTTCTTAAGAATTTCGTCAACACGGTGCCGGAGCGTAAAATCATCGAACGAAAGGCGATCAAGTTCGAGAAGAATGCAAAATGTGTTCATTCGAGGCCGAGAACGTACTCCCGCTTGCCAATTATCGCCGAAAAGGAAATCTCCATAGACTATCAATTCGGTGAGTGCTTCGACACATCCGCGAGTGTTAACGTTGAGATCAAGCAAATGCGTTGAATGGAAGAAATCATTCCGCCGCCTGCGCCGATTACTGAGTGCCGTGGAAATATCCTGTAGTTTCGCCAGATCATCCGGCCGTTCGGTGGAGAAAACTGATTCGACATCTTGTAGAACCTCATGGAAGCTCTTGAATCTGCCATTACTTCTTTGGTCGGACCAATTCGAGTCATCCTCAAGTAGAAACAGTTTGGACATGAGTTCGACATAGTCGTCGCAAAGGATGAAAGCCGTCTTAAGGTACTGCCCTCCAGTACGTCCGGAATAGTAAATAGCCAAAGTGCCGCAGATATCATCCATCAAGTAGGGCAATTGTGACATCAAACGGCCTCCTTACCCAACAGCTTCGCCTCAAAGCGTGCTTTGGCTGCTTCCCACTCCCGATCAGTTTCCTCGCGCAGACGCCAGGCTTCTTTCTTGCGGCGTTTGATCTCTTTGACAATCGCTTGTTGCTTTTTTTTATTGGGAATTGGGAGACGTAATGAATCTAGCGTCTGAGTGTTGATACCTGCTTGGTTCACGAAGTTCGTTGCCAAGAGACCCAGATAGCCCGTTGAACGGATCGCATTGAGTAGCGAAGCCAGGAACCAGGGAATCACTATGTCTTTTGTAATAATGCGCGTGACATGGTTCGAGCAACAGCATGGACGGTTGCTCTCGAAAACCGTTGTCTTCCCCACCCATTCCGTGGAGTTCGTATTGTTGAGTAGCACCTCGCCTTGTTGGATGATCTCATGCGGCTGGACGTTCTGCTTCGGCACTCGCTTTGTGCCTTCGAAACTGAGTTCCCCAAATGGAGACATATTCAACGGACGTATGTGCGGTATGCCGGTCTTATCATCGAATGCTTGAACTTCCCGGCCAGCCGCGAATCCTGTCCTTATCGATGTCCGAATATCCTTCAGATTCATGACGGTATAGCCACAATTCTCAATAGATTCACGCAATTTTTCAAAGCGCGGAGAATGGTAATCGGCATCACATCGATTCCAGGCATCACCTAGTCGAGCAGCGAAGACAATAGAAATTTCCTTTTTCTTGGTTGTGAGGCCGAGTTGCTCGAGAAGGAAGGCGTCGAGGCCAGACAGTAGTGCCTCAGCCTCGGCCAACTTCGCCTTCCGAGACGCACGTGCCGTCTCCATCTCCGACACCAGCGCACGCTGTATTTTCAACGGGGGATAGCAAACAGGAAGGCTACGAATCGCTTCGTAGTCCAAAGCAGTGCGAGTTGTTCCAGTTACTCCTCGATTTGAAAACAGCCTGCCTGTGTCGGTGTTTAAGTACTCTCTTATGAATGCTGGCAATACTTCATCTGTTTTCAAGCGGATACGCACGATATGCTGGTTGATGTTTGCTGGTAAGTGATCAGGTTTAACTAGTGATGCTGTTCCGATTCTACCAGTTATCGTCATCAGAAGATCATCTGCCACCAACTGTGATCGGCCAAGCAACTCATGGTGGACTTTATGCGTGATATAGGCTAGATCGTCAAGAACCAAACCATGCTCTGAAATGTTTTGTATTCCAGACCTCGCAAATCCACTCCTAAATCGACCCATTTTTTTGGACATCTT
>CAZSIZ010000226.1:0-10142 GCA_964606645.1 uncultured bacterium | reverse complement strand
TTGCTCGCACCACGCCGATTGAACGGCAGCGAAACAGAGGACGGCTGTTAAATATCGAAACGTCATGATTCTCTCCTAACGCATTTTGGATCATCATACCCCATTTTTTTCTGTCCGTCACGTTAATGGATCGGTGCGTGACTGGGCGCTGATGGATAGCATTCGAAACGCGGATGATTTATGATAAACCATCTACTTGGAGGAGGATGACGATCGTGATTCGGAATCGAATAATTGGAAAAAAACGCTGGCTGGTTATCGCCGGTCTATTCCTGATGTCAACCATCGCAACTGCGGACGATGCGCTATGGAACCTGGCGAAAAAGAACGCACCGACGCTCCGTTTTTCCACCCTGTTCACCGCCCAGAACGTGCGGCAATTTCTGTCTTCAGATGAAGGGATCGGGAAGGCCGTTCAATGGTGTAAGGAGACGGCGGTCACTCACGTCTACCTGGAAACGTTTCGGGGCGGTTACACCGTCGATCGGGACGTGATGCTCAACGCGAAGAAGCAATTTCTCGACGCCGGGTTCCTAGTCAGCGGCTGTGTGACCACGACGAAGATCGGGCGTGACAGCGTCAACGGCTGGATTTTTCCTTGTTTCACCGATCCCGCGGCGTTGGAGAAACTCAAAACTGTCTTCGAATTTTCCGCTGGCCTGTTCGACGAAGTGATGGTCGATGATTTCTTCGCAACGCGCTGTGAGTGCGAGCATTGCATCGAGGCGCGCGGCGATAAATCCTGGGACGAGTTCCGTTGCGATCTGCTGGTGGACGTATCGAAAAAATACGTGATCGATCCGGCCCGCGCAGTCAATCCTGACGTCGTGCTCATCATCAAATACCCGCAATGGTACGATGATTTTCACAACAAAGGATACGAAGTCGTGCGCCAGACGGCGATGTTCGACAAAACCTGGGTGGGCACGGAAACCCGTGAACCGGACAGCAAACAATGGGGCCGAAAAGCGCAGTACGAGGCGTATTTCCTCATGCGCTGGCTCGGCGAAATCGGCGGGACGAAATGCGGCGGCGGCTGGTTCGATCCCTACGGCACGACGCCACCGACTTACCTCGAACAAGCCCGCCAGACGATTCTGGGCGGTGCGCGGGAAGCGCTGCTCTTCTGCTACGGCTCGCTGCAGAACGACACCGGCCCGGAGAACGTGCGGGCGCTGCGCCGGGAAATCCCTCAACTTTTCCAATTAGCCCAATTGATTCAGGGCAAAAAACCGCGCGGAATTTCCGCTCCCAAACTGCCGAACAGCGATGGTGGAAAAGAGCGCTATGTTTATGATTTCGTGGGGATGCTGGGGCTGCCACTGGTTCCGTTGGTGGAGATCGACCGCGACGATCCCGCCGTCTTTCTGTCTGTCCATTCGATGAAAGACCCACAGCTGACGGCGAAGTTGAGTCATCTCATTGAACAAGGTTCATCCGTGCTCGTTACCGATGAATTGGCGAATAAATTACCCCCGGCGTTAAAGAACCGGCTGAAAGCGAATCAACGATTGAAAACCCCAGATGATCTCTGGGCACTGATGGACCTGCCCCGCGAACGGCTTCGCGACATACGTAAAAATATGCTGAAACCCCTTGGCCTGACATTCGACGCGCCCAGCCGGGTGGCCTTATATCTTTTTGATAAAGACATTGCCGTCATCGAAAATTTCAATAACGAAAAAGCAGTGGTTTCATTGAATGTCGAATCGGGATCAAAAATATCAACCGTGATGACAATCCCGTTGCAAAAGAAAGTGTTGTCGGCGAAGCCGAAAGACGTCTCGCTGGAACTACCGCCCCGGTCGCTCGTCGTATTACGTTTTTAGTTTGGAGTTCGCAGACGATGGTGGGTCATAAAGCGCGACCCACCCTACCTTTTCGCCCCGGTCACTTGTGGTATTACGTTTTTAGGATTGACAGACCCTAAACCCTGAACCCTAGACCCTGGTGTTTCGTAAATAAATCAACGCTTCCAGGTGGTAGGTTTGCGGGAACATATCGAAAGGCTGTACGAACTGAATCCGGTATCCGGCATCGACCAGCGTTTTTACGTCGCGGGCCAGCGCGGCGGGATGGCAGGAAACGATGGCGATCTCTTCGGGATGATGCTGAACGATCTGCTGACGTGCTTTGGGGGAAAGTCCCGAACGGGGCGGATTGAGAATCACGGCATCGAACCGTTCTTCGCATCGGGCAAGATACGATTCCAATTTTTCCCGATAAATGCGCACGCGTTCTTCGAGACCGGCAAGTTTCACCGCTTCCAACGCTTCTTCCGACGACGCGCGGCCCGATTCGATCCCCACGACGCTTTGGAACCGTTCTGTCAAACGTTGCGTCAAACGTCCCACTCCGCAATAACCGTCTAACACCTTTTCGTGTTTTTGGTAAGGCAGGGTCAAGACAGCATCGTAAATTTTCTCTCGGATGGTGTCGTTGATCTGCAGAAAGGCGTTGGGATGAAACGAGGAAGCCTTTTCCGAGTCGTCGAGTTTGAAATGCGTTGGCTGATTACGGGTGTCGGAAACGATGAATTCGTCCAATTGACTCTCATTGTTTTCAAGGCTGCCCAATAGGATTTCCAACTGAGGCGGCGTGAACCGAAGGCCGGAAAACTGAACGAAAACTTTTTTATCGATGACGCGAAACACGATTTTGGAGGCCGGGGTTTTCTTGGCTGACGGGGGATGAATCTCCGGCTTGCTTTCGTTCAGCGCTTTCAACACGCCGGGCATCACACCGCGAATTCTGGGATCGGCGATATGGCAATCGTCGATCGCTACCAACTGGTCCGGGCGGTAGACATGATGGAATCCATAAGCAATCACACCATCCCGAACGTGCAGGGGAACGGTCAGTTTGTTCCGGTATTCCCAAGGGGGAGACTCGACGGTCGGCTTGGGATCGATATCCAAGTGGGCGATGCGCCGAAACGTCTCGCTCAGCCAATCGCGTTTCAACATCAATTGACGCGAGTAATCGATATGCTGAATTTGACACCCGCCGCACGACCCATAATACGGACAGGCCGGTTCGACCCGAATGGAGTCTTCTTCAGGTTCGGAAAGCAACCGAACGGGAAGGGCGCGGTCGTACTTTTTTTTCTGTTCGACGAGTTCCGCTTCCCACGTTTCGCCGGGAAGGGTAAAGGGAACGAACACAGCTTTGCCGTCGATGCGGGCGATGCCTTCGCCGCGTGTGGAGAGTGCGTCGGGGGTCAGTTTCATTGTAATCCCGCCGCGGTGAGTTCTTTGATTTTTGCGAAGGCATCGGGAAGTTTGGCCGGATTTTTTCCACCTGCCTGAGCGCGGTCTTTACGGCCCCCGCCTCCGCCGCCGGTGATCTTGGCCGCTTCCTTAGCGAGTGCCCCGGCGTTCAGTTTTCCAGTCAGGTCATCGCTGACGGCGCAGATCATCGTCACCTTTCCATCTTCGGAGGAGGCCAGTACAGCGACCCGGTTCTTCGCGCCGTCCATCATCGAGTCCATCGCCGATTGCAGATCGTTCTTGCTGGTTCCGGGCAGTTCGCGCGTAATGACCGACACGCCTTGGATCTCCTCCGCGTCGTCGAGCAGATCGACCGTTTCGCCCTGAAGTAGTTTCTGGCGCAGGTTCCGGTTCTCTTTTTCCAATTGTTTCAACTGCTCGGTCATGCGGGTGACACGGTCTGGGATTTCCGCTGGAGAGGCTTTCAGGTCCAGCGCGATGGACCGCAGCAACTCACGGTCTTCCTGGTTCAGTTCGATCGACCGCGCCCCGGTGACCGCTTCGATCCGGCGGTTTCCGGCAGAGATGGAACTTTCCGACAGAATACGGATACAACCGATTTCACCGACCGCTTTCACGTGCGTTCCACCGCACAATTCCAGACTGACGCGACGCTCCGCGTCTTCCGAGCCGCGATGCCCAGCGTCTTCCGGGCCAATCTCCACCATGCGAACTTCATCGCCGTATTTCTCGCCGAACAGCGCCATCGCTCCGCGTTTTCTCGCTTCGTCCAGAGACGTGACTTGTGCACGAACGGGATGGTTTTCGCAGACCCAGCGGTTCACCATTGTTTCGATCGCGCGCAAGTCTTCCGGTTTGACCGCTTCGTAATGGGTGAAGTCGAAACGCAGATGATCTTTCTCCACCAATGAGCCAGACTGCTTGACGTGATCGCCCAGCACGGTTCGCAGCGCCGCATGAAGCAGGTGCGTGGCGGTGTGGTTCTTCATGACGGGCTGCCGTGCTTCGTCCCAAACGGCGATCCGAATTTTGTCACCTTCGCGCACGGTTCCGCGTTCGATCTCGCCGATATGGACGTAGACCCCGGACGCGGTTTTGCGTGTTGTTTCGATTCGGATCATCAGGTCTTCGCCTGAGACGTTTTCGATGATTCCCTTGTCGCCCACCTGACCGCCCGACTCGGCATACAGCGGGGTTTTTTGAACGACGGCTTCGATCTCCTGCCCGGCGACGCACGACTCAACCCGCTTGCCCTGATGGAACAGGGCCATGATTTCGCTCGGTTCCGAATTCGATTCGTAGCCCGTAAATTCCGTCGCATCCAGATCGATGTCGATTTCGACGCTGGTCTCGCCGGAGCCTTTCCAAGCGGCTTGTGCGCGTTGGCGCTGCTCTTTCATGCAGGTATCGAAAGCGTCTTCAACGTAACCGGTATACCCGCGTTCTTTCAGAATCTCTTCGGTCAGGTCCGCCGGAAAACCGTATGTGTCGTACAGCGTAAACGCCTTATCGCCCGGTAATACTTTCTTTCCGGACGATTTCAGCTCGTCGATCATCTCTTCCAGTTTGCCCAGGCCCCGATTGAGTGTTGCGCGGAAGGCGTCTTCTTCGGCGGCGGCGATACGCCGGGTGAATTGGAACCGTTCGGCGAGATCGGGGTACTCGTTCTTGTTGATGTCCACCACGATCTCGATCGCCGGTTCGAGCAAATTCTTTTCGATTCCCAAGAGCAGCCCGTGCCGCAGGCATCGGCGCATAATACGCCGAAGCACGTATCCCCGCCCCGTGTTGCCGGGCGTGACGTGGTCGGTCAGCACGAACGCCGCCGCCCGCACGTGGTCGGCCAGCACCCGGAACGAAATATCCCGCTTGGGATCGTCTTTGAACGTATATCCGGTCAGGTTTTCAAAGTATTGGATAATGGGGAAAAGCGTGTCGGTCTCGAAATTGGAGTGAACGCCCTGCATAATACAGGCCAGGCGTTCCAACCCCAGACCCGTGTCGATGTTTTTCCGCGCCAGTGGCGGCAGTGAGCCGTCCGCCTGCCGGTCGTATTGCGTGAACACGAGATTCCAGTATTCCAGAAAACGGTGTTCTTCGCTTTCATCGGCGGGGGTGGCGTTTTTCTTGCCGGTTCCGTATTCTTCACCCAGGTCGTAGTAGAGTTCCGAACAGGGACCAGCCGGACCGAGAATGCTGGAGTGGGGCCAGAAATTATCCTCTTCCCCCATGCGCACGATCCGGTCGGCGGAAATATCGGATTCTTTCAACCAGATACCCGCCGACTCTTCGTCTTTTTCGTAGATGGAAGCCCAAATTCGCTCCTTGGGAATTTTCATCACATCGACGGAAAATTCCCACGCAAAGCGGATCGCTTCCTGTTTGAAATAATCGCCGAACGCGAAATTGCCGAGCATTTCGAAGAACGTGTGATGTCGGAAGGTGTAGCCCACGTTTTCGATATCGGACGTGCGGAAGCATTTCTGGCAGGTCGTGGCGCGTTTGAGCCGGTCGCCCATCTCACCCCGGAAATAGGGCTTGAACTGCACCATACCCGCACTGGAAAAAAGCAGCGTCGGATCGTTTTTCGGAACGAGGGAATCGCTGGCCCAGGCTTCGTGTCCCTGCTTGACGAAATAGTCCCGGAAAGCGTCGCGGATTTCTTGGGTCTTCATACATCCACCTTTTATTGGTATTTACTTTGTATTTGTTGTGGCAGGGAAACGCCGATTGGATCGCACGTTTCACTGAATGGTCCGATGCCAGCCCGTTTGAGAACCGATCAAAGACAACCATTCATTTTATAAGCAATCCAGGAAGGCGCAATGGGTTTGATATTGGGGGGTGCATGTTATAAATTCTGTCTGAATCTGGATACCCAGGATTCAGACAATTTTCTTTGTCTTCCATTCCTTCTATTTCAATGCCTTGTTGAGCGCGCTTAGCTGATCGACGAAAGGTTGGGGGATTAAGCCGGTGGGCAGGATCGGTACTTCCCACGTGACGACGCCCTGTTTGTCGAGAATGGCGCGGGTCCATTCGGCGATCTGTTTGTTGGTAAAACGCGGTTCGCCGTGTCCCCATCGATCGCCCAGGTAACTGAGTGTGTGGAATTGCGCTTTGTCCACCCAGCGGCCTTTGCAGACGACTTTCGTCGGCTCGTTGACTTCCCCGGCGGTGTAATCTTCGTTCGGTGTCAGGCAGATAATGGGATGCCGCACGCCTGGATTGAACGCGACGATGCTGTTGGGATTCCCCGCGCGGGCCGCTTTCGCGAAGCTGGCGAAATTGGGCGGATCGGGATGCTGGTACATGGCGATGGGAAAGTAGCAGCCGTCGAACCACCAGCCGGAGACTCGATCGCCCCAGCGTTCCGACCAATCGCGGATGACAGCTTCCCACTTGCGTTGGAAATTCACCAACCGGTCATCGCCTCCGTCCGGGCCGCCTTTGGGGTGAGACCATAATGGATATTTCCCGTTCTTCCACTCCAATGCTTTCATGGCGGCATCGTCGCGGTCCGGCGCGCCTGCGGGCAGGTAGGTGATGAGGCGGATGCCTTTCGGTTTCAGCGCCCGGTATAAATCGGCGACCAAATCCCGCTTGGCGCATTTGCTTGGTTTGATCCCCGTGATCCGGTCGTAGGTGGGATTCGGCGCGCAGAAATGTCCTGAATTCTGACCGAGCGTGATGACACAGTACCCAGCGCCCATCGAAGCGAGTTGGTTGGCCAATCCTTCGACGTCCGTCGAATCCACCACGCGGTTCCATTCCGTGACGGATGTCGCATCGCCTTTGGCCACGACGCTTGCCAGGTAGTGAACGAAGACACCCCATCCGGCTTTCTTAAACCAATCCGTTCGATGAGGCCTTCCCTTGCCCGCTACGACGATCGATTTCTCTCGATAAGGTTTCACTTTCGCCGCTTCCTGAGTCGCGGCGGCCGTCGCATCCGACAGTTTCTTGATGCGGATGTTTTTGTAATAGGTAGCGGCTTTCTTATAATCGTCACGCTGGAAGGCGATCCGGCCTTTTTTCAATTTATGCTTCAAGCCTTTGATTTTGGAGAGATCGACGCCGTCCTGGACGGTTTTGCCGTTGATCGTCACCCAGATTTTCGGTTCGATATATTTAATTTCGACCGCGTTCCACTCGCCGATAGGTTTGGTGGCGTTTACGGACGGCGCTTTTTTTCCGAAGATCGCCCCGGTTGATTTTTTCGTTGGATTTTTTCCGTAATCCCCGGCCAGTTGAATCTCGAACGATGTTTTATAGATTTCCTTTTTGCCGGTGTGGATCAGGACGCCGCTGTTACTACGTTTGCCGTCGATGTCCTCGAACTTGACGTCAAAGCGAAAGATGAAATTTTGATATTCCTTTTCGGTGATGACGCCCCAATAATCCCAACCACCGGCTTTCATCACGCCGTCCTCGATTTTCGGCTTCGCTTTCTCCATGCCCTGCATGATCCATCCATCCAGGTTCTTCCCATTGAAAAGCGAAATGAATCCCGATTCCAAAGCAGAGGCATTCAGGCACAAAGCCGTCATCGCCACGGCCGCCCACAGATAGCCCCGTTGTCGAATGTTTCGTCGCATGATCGGTCTCCTTGCATCATTGAATGAAGCGGTAAGATTTTGTTTTAATCCTCACGCTTCAAATAGAGAATCGCATCGCCCTTGAACGGGGCGGTTAGTTTTCGTTCGTACCCGCCTGATAGGCGTTTCATCTTTGGATCTTTGTGCCACTTGCCTGAATTGGGTTGATACCACTGGATGGCATAGTTTCCTCTGGGCAGGTGGAGCGAAACGGCTGGCTTCGTATCCGCCGCATCGGCTTTTTCCGGTTCGCGTGAATCGGGATTTTGCAGATAGACGATGATGGATTCTTGGTTTCGAATACACTTGAAACGCTGTGGATCGTATCCGGCCATCGAATCGTCTGGAATCATATTGACAAGCGTAAGAGCCGTATCGTTGAAAAATGTGTGGATGAATTGAAAATCGCGCGCGCCGTCTTCCAACTTGCCCGCTTGGACGGCGTCGAAATATCCCTGTACGCCTTTCAGTTCGCCATCGTAAGCTTCGTACGTGCGTAGACCGCCATACGTCGCCGAGCCGCCCGAAAGCAGAGACGCCCACATCAGACGCCGGAAAAAGTAACGGTCGTGCAGGGGGTTACGGTAGCATTCGTATCGATCTTCATCCATCACAACGGGATCGTC
The DNA here is from genome assembly GCA_964606645.1 of uncultured bacterium. Taxonomy (GTDB): domain Bacteria; phylum Hinthialibacterota; class Hinthialibacteria; order Hinthialibacterales; family Hinthialibacteraceae; genus CAZSIZ01. The sequence goes on along the minus strand of CAZSIZ010000226.1, from coordinate 1,688 downwards.
GGCCATCCGCCAGTAGTGCAGAATGATGCGGCCGTCCACTTGATCGAGGTCTTCCAATGTGACGATATCCGACCAAGGTTCATCCACGAAATCATAGCCTTGAAAACGTCGCTGGTGGTTGGTGAGAAGCGTTCCCCAGGGTTCCCGTCGCATTATGTCTATCCCCATCTTGTTGATGACGGATAACGACACGTCTCGCTTTCCTTTTGAATTCAGGGCGGTGATATTACGGTCGTTGGAGATGCACCAGTGGATATTCGGATAGGAGGAAAAGCGAGCTTGAGCGTAACGGGCGATTTCGAGGGCGGCCCGGTCGGCTTGTCCGTAGCGCGCGATTTCGAGCGTGTCTTCACCGTAGGGAATCAGCTGAAGGATCACGTTTGGATGACGGTTCAGGGCGTAGGTCACGCGGCGGTCGATTTCCTGCCAGTAGGCGAGATCGAGTCTCTCGCGATTCTCCGAAAAAAGCGCCTGGACATCATTTCGGCCACGGCAGAACCACGTTCGGATTTTCGTGAATCCCGCCCGCGCCGCTTGATCGATATAGGCCTTCCATTCCGGCTCGGTATCGGTGACGAAGCGGTAACCGGTGTCGCCGATATGAAGAAACCACTCACCGTTATCATAAGCGAACTGGTGGGGATCGGCAGGATGTTTGCGCAGCTTGCCTTTCAGAGACGATGAGACCACAGTAAACGAACCGGACCGCCCATTCAGTTTTTTTACATTCGACGTAGAACGCCACGTCCATTGCCCCAGCGTATCACCGTACGCCCTGGCCTTGAACATGTTATCGCCGTCATAAAAGCCGTCTACCGTGACCTGCGTTTCATCGGGACGGATAAACGTGACTTGGAAATGGATATCGAAATAGGGATTTTTATCCTCCAGAGGCGATTGTAATGCAATTTCATAAACACCGCGATGAGGGGCTTCCTCTCCACCGCGAATGAGATTGGCAGACAAAACGTCTGTCGGTATTCCTGCTGTAGAAAGAATGAAAATAGCCGAAAAGAAAAAGTGTATTTTCCATCTCCGGATCGGCATGGTTCTGTTCTCCTCTTCATCGATTTATCGTAAGGATGATGGCTGAAACTAATTCGAGCCTGTATTATCCCCAGAAAAAGTAGGCGCACAATGCGAGTGCCTGAAATGCGGCGATAATCCAAAAAATGATTTGAAAGGATTTCTTCACGGTTTTGTGATGAAAGGCCTTCTGGCTGAGGAACGCGGCGGGGGTTCCTCCCGCGAAGGCCAGGAGGTGAAGTACCAATTCCGGAATGCGCAGGGCGCGACGTCCGGAAATGAATTTATCGTAACCGTAAAACAGCGCCGTGATGAGATTGATGGCAACGAGATAGGTCGCAAGCCAAGAGACGCCGTAATGGATCGGAACGATCGTTAAAACAACGATCAGGATGCACGCGGCGATTCCGAGAAACACCTCCGCCGGGCTTTTTCCGAGACCTTTCAATTTCACGTTTCGGGCACGGGGGCCTTTCTCCGTGACCTCGATCGTGAATGAGGCTTTCATTCCTACGACCAGACCGCTCCCGCCCGTCACGTCACTGGCATGGACGAAAACATCATTCTCCTGACCGGCGACACGGATAAAACCGAATCCACGTTCGGGATCGAATTGGACGAAGCGGCTACGCCGCAGAAAGGGTGAAGCCGAATTGATCGAA
>CAZSIZ010000225.1:0-10234 GCA_964606645.1 uncultured bacterium | reverse complement strand
TAGAAACTTAGGGATTTTTGATGGATGATTGGTTTCAATTAGTGAGGTCTGTAGTAAATGAAATCCTTGATCTTTAAGGATCAATTATTGAAAAACTAATGGCTAAAAGGAGCGAAACAATGAAAAAATGGTTCTGTATGGCGTTGGTTGTGTTTGGGATGCTAGGTTGCAGTACGGTTCAATACCGCGAACCGTTTCTGGCGAAACCGGTCGCGCCCAAAGTGGGCGAAATCATGGCAGTGAAACAGGCGGTGATCGTTGTCGATTCATCCCAGTCGATGCGCAGCAAAGAGAGATTCACTCTTGCCAAATCTCAAGTGGAATCGTTTGTCAGCGCCATGCCGGAAGGGGATTACTCGACCGGTCTGGTGGTAGTTGGCAATCAAACCACTCAAACCCATTCCCTTGAGCCATTCGATCGTCAGGTTTTAGCGGGAGCGGCCAATCAAATTCCCTACCTGGGTGGGAATACGCCTTTGGGAACCAGTTTGAACGAAGCTCGCTCCATGTTGTCCGGATGTAAGGGAAAAACCGCCGTGATCGTATTCTCCGACGGACGCCCGACTCATTCAACCGATACGCTGAACGCTGCAAAACGTCTCGTCGATTCGTATCCAGACGAACTGTGCATCCACACGGTGCAGATCGGTGACAATAAGAGAGCAGGTGAATTTCTCCAGAAACTTTCGGCATTGACTTCCTGCGGCAGTAACCGTTCGGCAGACACGATCGATAATCCGATGGCGATGATGGATTTCGTTCGATTTGTCTTCATGGAACCGGATAAAGACAGCGATAGAGATGGTGTTTACGATACTTACGATCGATGCCCGAATACGCCGAAGGGGGCTAAGGTCGACGACCGGGGCTGCTGGGTGATCTCTGGCGTGATGTTCGATCTGGATAAGGATATCATCAAACCCGCGTTTTATTCCCGGCTGGATAACGTCGCTAAAGTGCTGAGGAAGAATCCCGGTTTGAAAGTACGCATCGACGGCCATGCCTGCGATCGGGGAACGGACGAGTACAACCAGGATCTGTCGGAACGGCGGGCTGTCGCGGTGAAGAGTTATCTCGTTCAGAAGAGAATCAAGGAAGTGCGAATGAGAACGCGGGGATTCGGTGAAACAAGACCTGCCGCTTCGAACACGTCCGAAGCCAACCGCGCTAAGAACCGTCGCGTTGAATTGACCGTCTTGAAATAGCGTTTATGTTGTCGCTATATCCAAAAGCCAGGTGGTTGAGACGACCGCTTGGCTTTTGTTGTGTTTTTTGGCTATTTTTTTGAGCCGTTTACGGTGATGATGGCGCGACGGAAGGCGTAGAGGGGCGGGGTGCCGTTGTCTTTTAGCTGAAGGATGATGTGAATTGTCGATCGATCTTTGACGTTTGGCGCTTTGAACTCAGTTTTTATGCCGTCGGTCGATGATAGCTTAATCGAATCGGTGTATGTTCCTGCTTCATGGTATTGGAACCAGCGAGTTTTGAATTGATTGCCGTCCGGATCTTTGCAGCCCTCGGCCGACAGGTTGACTTGATCCCCTGATTGGACTGTTAATTCCACGATCTCTTTCCCTGAAACACCGTTCAGAAGAGCGACGGGATTGTGGTTGGCGTCTTCATAACGTTGGGCGACGCACCAGTCCATCCGGGCGGCGAAGTCGTATTGATAGGCATCGCGCCAGCGCCAGATCGTCGCCTGCGCCGTGGTATGCGTCGAGCCGTCCAGCGCGTGAACGGTGTCGCGGCTGTTGGTATAGATCGGGCGCGTTTCTCCATAACACCGATAGAGCGTGTAACGGCCTCCCCATCCCCCGTAGGTTGGGCTGATATGACTTCCAAGACCGTTGTCGATCAAACCCAGGAACGAGGGCGTGTCGCCTTCCATAATGTAAGCGAGTTTGGGATAGAGTTTTCCAAGCGGGCCGTGATTCTCGATGATGTTTTCCGTGAGCCATGGATTGTCAACCAATTCAAAGTAATGATAGGGACCGTTCTGGTAATGCCGGTCACCGGCGATACCAGTCCATGTCGCTTTGTAGTATTCCCGCCAGTCCACACTGCTGGGCGTGACAATGTAAAACAGATCGGGAAAAGTGATCCGCATCCAGCGCCCGGCGTTGTCCTGATCGGAGATGGTATAGACGCGAAGTTTCGAGACGAAGCGTTCGAGTTCTTTCGGCGTGCGCGAGTATTTCACGTCCCAAAGCGCTTGGGCGAGCGTATTCGATCCGCCCCATACACTGATCCAGACCGGGCGGTCGTCCGGCTTGTCCACCACGTCGATGATATGCTTCGAACCGTCGGTGCTCTTCCCGAATCCAACCGCATTCATCCCGAAACCCGGCTGTCCCGTTTTCGCAGCGCTCAGCAGATCGTTCGTTGCTGGATAACCGGGCGTATGTTTCAGCAGGTTGTTTCGCACTTCCCCGTAAGCGCGGATTTGACGTTGGATCAAGTCCAGCCGGGTTTTGCTTCTCAACCAGACCGATGTGGTCGCGACGATCCCTTCGACGTCGTATTCGTTGGAATAAACCAGGAACCGCACCATCGATTCTTCATCATCCGGCTCGTTCGAGATGTCGGTCAGAACGAGAACCCGCTGTTTCTCCGAAGCGTGGGAAGCCTGAAAAACACCGACAGCCAGGATGCCGAAAAGAATGGTGAATACAATCGATTTTCTTAACATGATGCGATCTCCCCTTTTTTATGAAATCTTACTATTTTTCGTTCGAGTGTCATGTCACACGTGTTTAGACGGGTAATAAAAAACGTGTAGGGGCAGGCCCCTGTGCCTGCCCATGTTCAATCCACTTCGTCATTTCAAGCGTGACATGACACTAGTATATTGACATAAGTAGTAACATGCGTGCGTCATCTCAGGGTGATGGTTTGCGTTGTGCGAGGTCTGGCGGGCGGTGTTTTTTTCTCTTTTTTCTCAGGGGGCCGTATTAGCCGGACGCCGCGTACCACGGTGATTAAATCCTGAAAATCGTTGTTGATTGAAAATTCCCAGCCGATTACGAACCAATCCGGTTTGACGCCGTGCTTGGTTTGGTAGGGATAGATTCTGGCTTTATGGATGTCTGTGCCAAACCGGGATATCCGCCGGTTGACCGTGTCCTGGGTGGAAACCGTTTCACCATTGGCTGAGAATTCCGGATTGAAGTTGGCGCTCTGAACGTAAAAGGCGAACGGTTGATTGCCGGGATCGAAACGGTAGGGGCCGCGTGGATCGGCGGGCAGTCCCGTAATCGCCGCTCGATCTCCCGCTTCGAGACCGCATTGGAACAGCAGGCGCAACGGTTTTTTTTCGGCAAAGGAATAATAGCCCGCGCGGACGTTGGAGACGGTTTCCTGTTTGGCGAACGAGTATTTCGCCACGGGCAGCACCTCGACCGTTCGCCCGGTCTTCATGAAAAGCCCCTGGGTGGGGCCGGAGCAGCGGATTTCTTCCGCCGGATTGAACGTCAGTTCCAACTGATTCAACACGGTCTTCAACGGCGGCTCGTCTTGCGCGAAGACTGGACCTGATGCAATGGAACAAAGCAAAATAATGATGGTTGTGTGCCGCATATAGAGCGCTCCCTGATTAATACGATCGTGAGGTTTTCATTATAATGGAAAGATGTGTTTCCGAAATGGTGGGATGAAGCCATCGCCCTTCGATTCTACGGAATCAGAGCGGGATCGATACCGAACAGCCATTTACGTTTGTACGTCTGTAAGAATTCATCCGTCAGGGCATCCCGGCATAGAAGCGAATCATCCCGGCGAATAATGGAGAGATCGATCGTATCGAATTGCTTCAGGAAGGGGATGGACAATTCCGCGAAACTCCAATGCCACGGCTCGTAGTCGAAGCCGGTACGTTTGGGATCGTTGGTGTAGACTTCGATGAAACCGTATCGACCGGCGTTTTCCTTCAGCCATCGGTAAAGCGGTTCGTAAACGCCTCCCGGAAGGAAATGCTTTTCGAGAAGCGTGTCATCCGGCGTGGGTTTTGCCCGGTCGATGAGGTCCGCATCGGTTCCCCAGTGGTGGCGTGAGGTCCCGGGAATTGTCGAGTAGCGGATAATTTCCCGGACGATTTTCCCTGAAGGCATTCCGGCTTTTCGATAGCGCTTGACTTTCGCGTTCCAGATTCGCTTTTGACGGTCGTAGTCACGGTAACTGGACTCGGAGTAAAGTTGGATACCATCCTTTTTGGCGGCGGTGCGCATGATGTCGAACGCGGAGGCGGCTTTTCGGCGCAGGTTGAATCCCTCGCCGAATAACGCCGGACGTTTTTTCCCGATCAGTTCCGCTTCCGGGATCGCGGTCCCGTTTTTCCGGGATCGATCATCGGAAAACGCAAAAGGCGCAAGCGCAAGGTTCGAGCTCAGGCATCCAATGGATTTTAGCCAGTCTCTTCGTTTCATCCACATCCATCCGGTATAGCAGAAGAATCTTAATGACAACCATCATTAAAAACAGATTACCTGGACCGAATTCATCCGGTCCAGGTATCCTGTTTTTTCATGGAATCATTTGAATTCGCGTTTGAACTGGGAAAAAGATCGATTATGCGCCATCGTCTCCGATGGATTCAGTCGGGCACGAATCGATGGCGTTTTCCATTTGTTCGATTTCGTCGTCATTCTCCGGCTGTTTGGAGATGTAGCTATGATCGCCGTCATCGCTCTCTTTGATGTTGTCTGGGGCTTCTTCGTTGCAGACCAGGCAGTATGTGCAGGTTTTGTCAATGTAGTATTTACCCGGTGCGTTGTCTTCGAATTTGTCAGTTTTGTCAGCCATAACAGTCTCCTCAATTTCCTGTCAGAGTTTCGTTGGTTGTCGTGAATGAGAACCAACGTTTAGATTGTCGGTAGGCAACTACCGTTATGGGTAATAATCATATTCCCGAAACGAGGATCGTCAAGTTCGTAGAGCCGGTTTTCTTCAGTCTTCTTTTTGGGTGGATTTCCCGGCAGATCACCGGGGATGAAACGCCCATTAGGATCGGACAGCCCTTTTCCAAATGGCCGCAATCAGGTTAAGATGGTTGTCAGCCCCCTCACGGGTGTGCCTTTTTCACCTGTCGGGGCGCATCAACCGTTAATAAAGAGTGGAGATCGAACCAGATGAAAGAGAAATCAACCCCATCACGACGAGATTTTATGAAAACCACCGGCTTTGGTGTGGCCGCGGGATTGACCGCTGCGAATTATACCGGCCTTGCCCATGCGTCGGAGGAAAACGACAAGATCAACATTGGAATGATCGGTGTCGGCGGACGCGGCCGTTCCCTTCTCAATTGGGTGCGCAAAAAAGACAACGTCAAGATCGTGGCTGTCTGCGACGTCTACGTTAAACGGCGTAAAGACGCTGCCAAGAAAGCCGGACTCGATCCAGAGAGCGAAAAAGATTGCCTCGCCGATTACAAAGACCTGATCGCCCGCAAGGACATCGATGCCGTGATCGTCGCCACACCCGACCACTGGCACGCGCGTATCGCCATCGACGCGATGAACGCGGGCAAAGACGTCTACCTTGAAAAACCCATGACCAAGACGATTCCTGAAGCGAAACAGGTTCACGAAACCGTCGTCAAGACCGGCCGGGTGCTTCAGGTGGGCAGCCAGACTACGTCCAGCCATCAGTGGTGGCTGGCCAAGAAAGCGATCCAGGATGGCATGATCGGCAAATTGATCATGAGCCAAGGATCCTACCACCGCAACAACCTCGAAGGCCAATGGAACTGGAGCATCGACGAAGGCGCTGGACCCAAAGCCAGCGGCGACGGGTATATCGACTGGGAAAACTGGCTGGGCACGGCTCAGGAACGCGAGTGGGATCCCGACCGCTTTTTCCGCTTCCGCAAGTTCTGGGACTACTCCGGCGGGATCGCCACCGACCTGTTCTACCACGTCATGGCCCCGTTGAACGTTTGCTGGCCCGAAGCGCAGTTCCCTTACCGCGTCTTCGGCAGCGGCGGAATCTACGTCTTCAAAGATTCGCGTGAAGTTCCCGACACCTTTGCGTTCATGGCGGAATATCCGGGCGAGCATCAGGTCGTGCTCTCTTCCAGTATGGCCAACAACACCCATATCCCCGGCCTGATCCGTGGACACGAAGGCACGATCATGATGGTCCCGCACGGGCAGTTCGAAGGTCACGTCGATCATATCACGATCACCGGCCAGGACTGTTACGAGGACAAATTCACGAAGAAATTCGGGTCCATGGAGATCAAGATGGACTGCAACGAAAGCAAACTTCGCGAGGACCAGGATCACATGGAAAACTTCCTGCAATGCGTCAAGACGCGGGAGAAACCCGTGCTCAATTCGCTGACGGCGTATAAAGCGATGGTGACGATCGCCATGTCGGTCGAATCATTCCGCCGTGGACGCGCGCTCTACTTCGACGCGAAAAAGGAGAAAGTTGTGGAGACCGCTCCCAAAGCATAAACCGTTCAATTATTCGTAACAATAAGAGTAAAAGCCTGGCGAATTTCCCTTCCGCCAGGCTTTTTTTTGCGTTCAATTTTCTTTTTATTGAGCAGGAGAATGGTGGGCTACGCTTCGCTTTGAACTCACCCTACTTCACTATCAGAATCGATAGGTCAGTTTCGCAAAAACGCCTCGCTCTGGCTCGGTGTTTATGGTGTAATCTCCACGAGCTTCAGGATGTTGGTCGTCAAGTAGATTATAAGCTACTATACTTGCTTCAAGATTTTTATTTGGTTTCCATCCCAGGCGGACATCCAACCGGCCATAACTTGGAATATTCCAACCAGAAATATTATCAATAAAGGAAAAGGAAGTATCCAATTCTAAATCCCATGGTAAGTCGATATAGGATTGAAGTTTGAACTGATGATGAGGTGATTTTTCTTCAAAATATTTAAACATAATATCAGTTGAATCCGGATCGGGATGTAATTGAATGTCTAAGGCTGAGTAACTCGAAAAAACCTTCCAGGAATCCGTTATTTGAGCAATAGCAGATAGCTCGGCACCGTATATTTCACCATCCATTTTATTTCCTGCTTCTCCAGATACCATAAAATGTGGGATAGGAGCTGACAGGAAAAGCGGATCATCCCATAACACCTCCAATGTTAATTGGTCGTCTAATCGATTATAAAAAGCGGATAAGTCGAAGGATAATCTGCTAGTCGCCTGGATTCGTTGCCCAATTTCAAATGAAATTACATTACCGGAATCAGCTGTTCCTTTCTCAATAAAATCAATAATTAAGGGTATCATAGTGGAATCGAATGGCATTTGTGATCCACCCACTGGCCAACTTGAATCGTTGACGACCCGGTTGAATGTTTCTACAGCCCGTGAAATGGATATCCAGGTTGTATATTTTTCGTTGGGTGTATATATTAATTTAGCGTTTGGTTGGTATTCAAAACCGGTGTAATCGTTATGCTCAAATTGAGAACCTAATGTTAATTTAAGGCGGTCATCAACAATCGTATAAGTATCATGAATAAACGTTGAAAAAGTTTGGAAATTTTTATGGTCGGGAATAAACTCCAAAAATTTATTCTGTATATCATCTGCTGTCAGGCGATACCTTAATCCAATAATTGTATCATGACTGGAAAAATAAGTAAAACTGTATTGATAATCAAGATCGAGAATATGATATTTAAAATAAGAGATGAAGTCGTTATCTAGTTCGAAATAGTCATAATAGACTTGTAAGGTCATGTCTGATAAATCTTCAAATTCTTTATTCCAACGAAATAATATATCAGCTCCTTTTTTATCTTTTATTAAGCCTATTGTTTGAGTGGGAATGAAAGGAGGTTCAAGGCCTGGCAATTCCCATGAAAACAAAACGTTATCCTGAAAAGCATCGCCTTGGAAAGTGAAATGGTCTTCGCTGGAAGGTTCCCAATCGATTCTGAAACCGGTTTTTTCCAAGGACCAATCGCCAATATCATCATTCCCTAAAACATCATTGAAATCATTAACATCCTTGTATTTGCCATAAACTCGGTAATAGGCTTCTTCACCCAGTTTGCCACCATAACGAACATTTCCACCAAATTCATTCGTGCCAACAGTACCTGATATCAATCCACCTTGCGTGTCTTTTGCATGCTTCGTGACAATATTTATGACCCCATTGCCAGCATTCGTACCCCAAAGCGTACCACCTGGACCTCGAATGATTTCTATACGTTCTATATCCTCTAACGGATAGTCTTGAATATTCCAATATACTCCCCCCCATTCGGGATTGTAAACAGAACGCCCATCTATCATGACTAGTAACTTAAAAGTATATTCTTTTCCAAAACCCCTGGATCCAACAACCCAAGTGCTCGCATCCACACTGCCTACGAACAAACCTGGCACCATCCGCAAAAGGTCAGGGATTGAGTTCACGGTTGACCGGCGGATATTGGTGGCTGAAATAACGTAAGCGGCGGCGGGTGTCTCCCACAAGTTCTCTTCCTTCTTGGAAGCCGTGTAAAAGACAACGGATATATCGGCAAGTTCAGCAGGAGTTTTTGCGAGGAGATCGGCAAGGTCACTTTTAGCGGAATCATCTTCCTGACTCACGGCAAGAATGGGGCTAGATAACAAGACGAGTGAAAACAGGATACAACCAGTGACGAGAATTTGCTTTTGAAGACAATAGAAGCCTAAACGTTTGATACGGTCAGCATTTCTCAACATGGCCATGACCTCCGAATGAATGGATGATTCTATCATAAATCATTCGATTTAATAAATATATGGATATGCGAGAGAATTTATATTGGAAATCTCAACGATCAAAACTCATGCTACCTGGGTCATGTGTAACGGTTGCGTTTGAATTGGATCACTGTTAACCGTTGCTTTTTAACGCGGGATTGATATCGATTCCTTATTTGGCGTCTTCTTGATCCCGATCAAGCAAGGCCATGTCTTGAGAGGAATAACCGTTTCGTTTTGTTTGGAAATTTCGTTTTATTGAATCGCGCCAACAACTTTATTCGCCGCTTCGGCGAGGCCGTCCGCGACGATGAAGGGGAAATCGGATTGGTTGAGAATGTCCCGTGCTTCCTCGGCGTTGGTCCCGCGCAGTCGGGTGACGACGGGCACGTTGACGTCCACCTGTTTCATCGCTTCGACGATGCCCCCTGCGACACGGTCACAGCGCACGATCCCGCCGAAGATGTTAACCAGCACTGCTTTGACGCTCTTGTCCGACATCAGGATACGAAACGCCGCCGCAACGCGTTCGACGCTGGCTGTCCCGCCCACGTCAAGGAAATTGGCCGGCATCGATCCCGCCAGTTTCACCAGGTCCATCGTCGCCATCGCCAGCCCGGCTCCGTTGACCATACAACCCACGTCGCCGTCCAGTTTGATATAGTTGAGGTCGAATTTGGAGGCTTCAATCTCAAGCGGTTCCTCTTCGCTCAGGTCGCGCATTTCGAGAAAATCCTTATGACGGAATAGCGCGTTGTCGTCGAAATTGATCTTGGCGTCGAGCGCGATGATTTTACCGTCTTCCGTCAGCACCAGCGGATTGATCTCCGCCAGCGAGGCGTCCGTGCCCTGAAACATGTTGTACAGTTTGATGAGAAACGCCGCGCAGGCCATCGCCTCTTTGCCTTCCAAGCCGATTCCGTACGCCAACTGCCGCGCCTGGAAGGGTTGAAGCGTGCCGGTGCGGGAGACGGGTGCTTTGAGTATTTTTTCCGGAGAGCGGGCGGCGACCTCTTCGATCTCCATGCCCCCCTCGGACGACGCCATCACGACGGGACATTCCGTCACACGGTCGATCGCGACACCGATATAGAGTTCCTTCTTGATGGGCAGCCCCTCTTCGACCAGCACTTGGAGGACTTCTTTTCCTTCCGGGCCGGTCTGATGGGTAACCAGCTGCATTCCCAGTATCTCTTTGGCGATTTCCCGCGCTTCCTGGGGTGATTTCGCCAGTTTGACGCCACCGCCTTTTCCCCGCCCGCCCGCGTGGATCTGGGCTTTGACCACCACGACGTCGGTCCCGAGTTCCTTCGCGACGGCTTCGGCCTCTTCCGGTGTTGAGGCGACTTTACCGCGCGGGACGGGAACGTCGTACTTGCGTAGTATTTCTTTGCCCTGATATTCGTGGATTTTCATGCTGTGACTCCTGATGGAAAATTATCTCATCTTGCATAATTTAATTTTATTAATTAGGAATGGTGGGCTACGCTGCCAGGCTGTGTCACAATAATTCTCGTTACCCATCC
>CAZSIZ010000224.1:0-10288 GCA_964606645.1 uncultured bacterium | reverse complement strand
GTCGAGACGAAAGAACACGACCGCCCGGTCTTCTTTGGCCGCACGGGCGATAATACGACTCATCTTCAATGGACCAAAGAAACACGCAGGATGGCTGGTGAATTTAAAGATGGCCCAAAATCGGGAGAAATCTACAAATTCGCCGTCTTCGCCATTCGGGAAGGCGCTAGAAATATTGGCCCAGTCAAGGCTGATGCACCAGTTGAATATTTTATCGGAGAACCTGGCTCGCCCACTCCGGAACCAACGGCCCCGCTGCAGCCCACGATTCCGCCTGGAGAACCCACGATTCCAACTCAGCCGACTCCGGGACCATCCGGACCGCCTGAAGTCCCGTTTGGAAGCGTCATCGTCACCGATCACATCAAATCACCGATCGATTTGAGTGGAGGCCGCGATGTCGATCCACTGAACGAAGTCCCCGAACTGGCGATCTGGTGGAATATCGCACCGGAACCGGACGAAGTGGTCGATTATCATCTGTATGTCTCCACAAGAGAACACACAAAGGGCGTCTTTTTCGGTCGAACGAACAGCAATACACCAAATCTGCAATGGACGAAAGAGACCCGCCTCCTGGCAAAAGATTTCAGGGATGGACCCCAATCAGGGGAGACCTATCAATTCACCGTCTTCGCGCTGCGTAGAGGCAAAGGCGTGCTCGGTCCCGTTTCTGCCAAAGCACCAGTGGAATATTATATTGGTGATCAGGAACCCACAGGACCAACCATCACTCCCACTCCCCCAACGGGGCAGCCGGATATTCCAAGTGGAACCGTCATCGTCACGGACGATATCAATTCGATTATCGATCTAAGCGGCAGCGCCGATGTCGACGCTCCCAATTCCGTTGCCGAACTGGCGATTCAGTGGAATATCGCACCGGAACCGGACGAAGTCGGCGATTACCACCTTTACGTTACCACGTCTCAACAAGAACGCGCGGTCTTCTTCGGACGGACCAACAGTAATACCCCAAGTCTGAAATGGACAAAAGAGACTCGTTTCTTAGCACCCGTGTTCAGGGATGGCCCGCAATCCGGCGAATCCTATCAATTCAAAGTCTTCGCAATACGGCCTGGAAAATCCAATATTGGCCCGATTCAGAATAGAGCACCCGTCCAATTTGTCGTTGGAGACCAAGCGCAACCGACGCCACTACCCACAACGGCGCCCGATACACCCACGCCACTTCCTCCCGGACCACCGGTTCTCGAAAGTGGGCAAGTGATCGTAACGGACGATATCTATTCCACGCAGGACCTGACCGGTGGGCAGGATACCGACTCACCGAATGAAATACCCGAATTGGCGATCTACTGGAATATCACAGATGACGAGGTGGTCGATTACCATCTCTACGTCGAGACGAAAAAACACGAGAAAGCAGTATTCTTTGGCCGAACGGGCAACGACAAACCCATGCTGCGCTGGACACCTGAAACCCGCTTGCTCGCTGGAGAATTCAAAAACGGCCCTCAAGACGGTGAGACGTACCGCTTCGGCGTCTTCGCCATTCGGAAAGGAAAGCGCAATATCGGCCCGGTGTTTATGAGAGCATCTGTTTTATTTACCCTCGGAGAGGTGCCGGTCGAGACACCACCGGAAGCGACTCCTTCACCCACCGTAACCCCCATCCCTCCCGAAGAAGGAGTGATTTGGGTAGACGACGATAACACCTCAGGTGTCGAAGACGGAACCAAACTCAATCCGTTCGACACGATTGCCGAAGCGATGGCGGTTGCGACCCATCAAATACGGGTCCGTTCCGGTGTTTATACGGAAAACGTGACCTTACTGGACGGCATTGCTCTCCTTGGTGATTGTGCCGATACGACATTTATCGAAGGAGACGGAACCGAACCGGTTGTGACATGTACCGAAACCAGCGAAGGGACAATGATCTTTGGGTTCACGCTGCGAAACGGTTTGGTTGGTATTTTTTGCAATTCCTCGAATCTTGTCATTCACGACAATGTCATCACCAACATTGCTCTCTCATCGATTGCCGGTGATGGAATCTATCTCAATAATTCCTCCCCGTTTATTGAGAATAACATCATCACCCACGTCGGTGGAATGGGAATCAGAGCGAGTGGTGACAGTATGCCGAATATTATCAATAACACGATTTACGATTATCACTACTATGCGGGCATCTCATTCGCTTCGTTAGATATCGGTACGGTTTCGCCGATCATCCAGAATAACATCATCGTGCGGGGTAACACTGAATCCGTCGGAGGTGTTTTATGGTTAGAACCCGCCACGCCGATACTCTCATACAACGACGTCTACGATCAAGCGGACGTCGCGGGTGATGGAGAAACATTGTACGCCTCCTCCGATGGAACGACCTGGACGACGGAATCCGGAGGAACCGGTGCGATTTCCGCCGATCCCGAATTCACCGACCTCTCCATCGAGGATTACACACTGAAGAATATCTCGCCTTGTATCGATGCAGGCGACCCGAATCCAATATATGACGACTACGATGGAACTCGAAACGATATGGGCGCATCCTGGGAATGCATTGGCGCAAAAATCTGCGCCGAAGCAGGCGATGTCTACACCGCCGAAACCACCGGCCTCTCGGAAGTCGACCTCGTCAAAGTCAAGATTTCGGAAGCGGCTTTATCGGACGGAACCCCCGTCCCGCTGAACGTGAAGGATTGTGACGGAGACGGAAAACTGGACGTTGAGATCCCGTGGAGCGAATCAACCGCCTCGATCTTCGCGGAGATCGTCTTCGCGCCGGATGTCTGTGGTGGCAACGATCCCAAAACCGTCGAAGTCACACTGACACACGGAACACCGATCAAATTGGAAGCATACGACAGCGCGGGAACACTCGTGCATACCGCCCCCGATGCGGGCAGCGATCCGACCGTCGTCAAAACAATTCTGATGACCAGCCCCACCGGCATTCAAAGGATCTTGATCGATGGCGCGGAAATCTGCATCAAACGTATCTGCTGGTTCTGTGGATTGCCATCGGAACCCACACCGCCGGTCGAACCGACTCCACCTATCGAACCAACACCTGTAGAACCAGCCGATGGAATCTGCGTCGAAGCGGGCGATGTCTACACCGCCGAAACAACCGGCCTGGCAGTAGTCGATCTCGGTAACGTCAAGATCACCGAAGCGGCCTTATCGGACGGAACCCCCGTCCCGCTGAACGTGAAGGACTGCGACGGCGACGGCCTGCTGGACATCGAAATCCCGTGGAGCCAATCGACCGCCTCGATCTTCGCGGAGATCGTCTTCGCGCCGGATTTATGTCCCGACGGCGATCCGAAAACCGTGAAACTCGTCCTGACGCACGGAACTCCCATCGAACTAAACGCCTACGACAGCGCGGAAACGCTGGTTTGGACCGCCCCCGATCCGGACAGTGATCCAACAATCGTAAAAACAATCTACCTGGAAAGCGCCACCGGCATTCGAAAGATCGTGATCGACGGTGCGGAACTTTGCCTCAAGCAAATCTGCTGGTACTGCGAACTGACTGAACCCGTAGAGCCAACTCCAGTTGAAACCCCGCCCATCGAACCGACACCTGTAGAACCAGCCGATGGAGTTTGTGTCGAAGCGGGCGATGTCTACACCGCCGAAACCACCGGCCTGGCAGTCGTCGATCTCGGTAACGTCAAGATCACTGAAGCGGCCTTATCGGACGGAACCCCCGTCCCACTGAACGTGAAGGATTGCGACGGAGACGGAAAACTGGACATCGAGGTCCCCTGGAGCGAATCAACTGCCTCGATCTTCGCGGAGATCGTCTTCGCACCGGATTTATGTCCCGACGGCGATCCGAAAACCGTGAAACTCGTCCTGACGCACGGAACTCCCATCGAACTAAACGCCTACGACAGCGCGGAAACGCTGGTTTGGACCGCCCCCGATCCGGACAGCGATCCGACAGTTGTAAAAACCATCTACCTGGAAAGCGCCACTGGTATCCAAAAGATCGTAATCGACGGCGCGGAACTTTGCCTCAAGCAAATCTGCTGGTACTGCGAACTGCCGGAACCCGTGGAGCCAACCCCAGTTGAAACCCCGCCCATCGAACCGACACCTGTCGAAGGAATTTGCGTCGAAGCAGGCGATGTCTACACCGCCGAAACCCCCGGCCTGACGGAAGTCGATCTGGGCAAAGTCAAGATCACCGAAGCGGCCTTATCAGACGGAACCGCCGTCCCACTGAACGTCCGAGACTGCGACAGCGACGGAAAATTAGACATCGAAGTCCCCTGGAGCGAATCGTCCGCCTCACAATTCGCGGAAATCGCTTTCGCGCCGGAAGTCTGCGGCCCCGACGATCCGAAAGCCGTGAAGATCGTACTGACGCACGGAACGCCGATCAAACTGGAAGCTTATGACAGCACGGGAGCATTGGTCTTCACCGCCCCCGATCCGGGAAGTGATCCCACCATCGTAAAACACATCATGCTGGAAAGCGCCACTGGCATTCGAAAGATCGTGATCGACGGCGCGGAAATCTGTCTCAAGCAAATCTGCTGGTTCTGCGAAGCGCCGCCGGTTGAACCCACGCCGCCCATCGAACCGACACCAGCCGCAAAAATCTGTGTCGAAGCGGGCGATGTCTACACCGCCGAAACCACCGGCCTGTCGGAAGTCGATTTGGACAAAGTAAAGATTCACGAAGCGGCGCTCTCCACCGGCGACGCCGTTCCGCTGAACGTGAAGGATTGCGATGGCGACGGGAAACTGGACGTCGAGGTTCCCTGGAGCGAATCGACCGCCTCACCCCCCGCCGAGATCGTCATGACGGGAGCGTGCGGCCCGGACGACCCGAAGTTAGTCGAGGTAACCCTGACGCACACTTTCATGGTGACGCTGAAAGCCTTGGACAGCACGGGAACCGTGGTCGATACCGCCATAGCGGCAGACATCCCAACCGCCCAAACGTTAACATTGAATAGTCCCACCGGCATAAGCAAGATCGTGATCGATGGCGCGGAAATCTGCATCCACAAAATCTGCTGGATTTGCGAAGAAATTCCCGTCGAGCCAACACCGGTTGAACCAACTCCAATTGAACCGACGCCAGGCGAACAAATCTGTGTTTCCCCGGCCGATTATTATACAGAGGATTCAAATTCTTGTAGCATGGGACCGTTGAGAGTTGTTCAGGGTAGCGTTAAAGATTGCGACAATGACGGTCTTATGGATTGCTATATAAAATTTAGTGCAACCGGCCTCATGAATGATGGCACGGGTAGAAGACTTCCCCAAGAACATCCCTATGACACAGACCGTATGAGCGATGCTGTACCTGCCTTTATTGAATTTACTGAAGCACCGTGTAATTTCATCGGATACCCGAAGAAGGTAACAATTACCTTTACCCATAATACCCCTGACGATTTAGATCCGGACAGAGATCGGGATATGTGGATTTCTGCCTGGGATGGGCAAGAACGCGTAGTGGGGGGCGCGTCTGCAGAGAATACGACAGATGTACAAACTCTGACAGTAGTAGATAATAAGAATCCTCTCGGTGATATAAGAATAATCAATATCATTGGGGCTGACATTTGTATTAAGAGTATCTGTTGGACCTGTTATTTTTCAGACCAACCGCCGGTTGTGCCGACACCTACCGAACCAATACCGATGGAACCGGATGGTTGCGTAGAAGCGGGCGATGTATATACCGCCGAAACTTCTGGCTTGGCTGAAGTGGATTTGATGGCAGTGAAGATCACCGAAGCGGCGTTATCAGACGGTACGGCCGTTCCATTGAAAGTAACGGATTGCGACGGTGACGGCCTATTGGACGTCGAAGTGCCCTGGAGCGAATCGACCGCCTCGCAGTTTGCCGAAATCGTCTTCGCACCGGGAACGTGCGCGGATGGCGATCCCAAAGTCGTGGAACTCGTCCTGACGCACGGAACGCCGATCAAACTGGAAGCCTACGACAGCACCGGAACGCTCGTCTGGACCGCCCCCGATTCGGGAAGCGATCCGACGGTAGTTAAAAACATCTTCCTGGAAAGCGCCACCGGCATCCAGAAGATCGTAATCGAAGGCGCGGAAATTTGTATCAAGAAAATCTGCTGGTACTGTGAAGCGCTTCCAGTTGAACCCACGCCACCCATCGAACCGACACCTATAGTACCAGCCGATGGAATCTGCGTCGAAGCAGGTGATGTCTACACCGCCGAAACCACCGGCCTGTCGGAAGTCGATCTGGAGAAAGTGAAAATCCACGAAGCGGTGCTCTCCACCGGCGACGCCGTTCCGCTGAACGTGAAGGATTGCGATGGAGACGGAAAACTGGACGTCGAGGTTCCCTGGAGCGAATCGACCGCCTCACCCCCCGCCGAGATCGTCATGACGGGAGCGTGCGGCCCGGACGACCCGAAGTTAGTCGAGGTAACCCTGACACATACCTTTAGGGTGACCCTGAAAGCCTTGGACAGCACGGGAACCGTGGTCGATACGGCCACTGCGGCAGACATTTCAACCGCCCAGACGTTAACGCTGACGAGTGCCACCGGCATCAGCAAGATCGTCATCGACGGCGCAGAAATTTGCATCCACAAAATCTGCTGGATTTGCGAAGGACCGCCCGTTGAACCTACGCCGCCCATCGAACCGACACCAGCCGCAATAATCTGTGTCGAAGCGGGTGATCTCTACACCGCCGAAACCACCGGCCTGTCGGAAATCGATCTGGAGAAAGTGAAAATCCACGAAGCGGTGCTCTCCACCGGCGACGCCGTTCCGCTGAACGTGAAGGATTGCGATGGAGACGGAAAACTGGACGTCGAGGTTCCCTGGAGCGAATCGACCGCCTCACCCCCCGCCGAGATCGTCATGACGGGAGCGTGCGGCCCGGACGACCCGAAGTTAGTCGAGGTAACCCTGACGCACACCTTCATGGTGACGCTGAAAGCCTTAGACAGTACGGGAACCGTGGTCGATACCGCCATAGCGGCAGACATCCCAACCGCCCAGACGTTAACGCTGACAAGTCCCACCGGCATCAGCAAGATCGTGATCGATGGCGCTGAAATCTGCATCCACCGAATCTGCTGGATTTGCGAAGGACCGCCCGTTGAACCCACGCCGCCCATCGAACCGACACCAGCCGCAAAAATCTGTGTCGAAGCGGGCGATGTCTACACCGCCGAAACCACCGGCCTGTCGGAAGTCGATTTGGACAAAGTAAAGATTCACGAAGCGGCGCTCTCCACCGGCGACGCCGTTCCGCTGAACGTGAAGGATTGCGATGGCGACGGGAAACTGGACGTCGAGGTTCCCTGGAGCGAATCGACCGCCTCACCCCCCGCCGAGATCGTCATGACGGGAGCGTGCGGCCCGGACGACCCGAAGTTAGTCGAGGTAACCCTGACGCACACCTTCATGGTGACGCTGAAAGCCTTAGACAGTACGGGAACCGTGGTCGATACCGCCATAGCGGCAGACATCCCAACCGCCCAGACGTTAACGCTGACAAGTCCCACCGGCATCAGCAAGATCGTGATCGATGGCGCTGAAATCTGCATCCACCGAATCTGCTGGATTTGCAAAGCGGCCCCCGTTGAACCCACGCCGGTCGAGCCAACGCCAACCGAACCAATACCGATGGAACCGGATGGTTGCGTAGAAGCGGGTGATGTATATACTGCCGAAACTTCTGGCTTGGCTGAAGTGGATTTGATGGCAGTGAAGATCACCGAAGCGGCGTTATCAGACGGTACGGCCGTTCCATTGAAAGTAACGGATTGCGACGGTGACGGCCTATTGGACGTCGAAGTGCCCTGGAGCGAATCGACCGCCTCGCAGTTTGCCGAAATCGTCTTCGCACCGGGAACGTGCGCGGATGGCGATCCCAAAGTCGTGGAACTCGTCCTGACGCACGGAACGCCGATCAAACTGGAAGCCTACGACAGCACCGGAACGCTCGTCTGGACCGCCCCCGATTCGGGAAGCGATCCGACGGTAGTTAAAAACATCTTCCTGGAAAGCGCCACCGGCATCCAGAAGATCGTAATCGATGGCGCGGAAATCTGCATCAAGAAAATCTGCTGGTACTGCGAACTGCTGGAACCCGTAGAGCCAACTCCGATCGAACCGACTCCCATCGAACCGACGCCTGTAGAAGGAATCTGCGTCGAAGCGGGCGATGTCTACACCGCCGAAACAACCGGCCTTTCAGTCGTCGATCTCGGTAACGTCAAGATTACCGAAGCGGCCTTATCGGACGGAACCCCCGTCCCGCTGAACGTGAAGGATTGCGACGGCGACGGCCTACTGGACGTCGAGGTGCCCTGGAGCGAATCAACCGCCTCGATCTTCGCGGAAATCGTCTTCGCGCCGAACTTATGTCCCGATGGCGATCCGAAAGTGGTCAAACTCGTCTTGACGCACGGAACTCCCATCGAACTGAATGCCTACGACAGCGCGGGAACCCTGGTCTGGACCGCCCCGGATACGGATAGCGATCCGACAGTCGTAAAAACCATCTACCTGGAAAGCGCCACCGGTATTCAAAAGATCGTGATCGACGGTGCGGAACTTTGCCTCAAGCAAATCTGCTGGTACTGTGAATTGACGGAACCCGTGGAGCCACCCATCGAACCCACCCCGACAGAACTCCCGCCTGGACCGCCAACAGTTCCACAAGGGCAAGTGATCGTCACGGACGACATGAATTCCGGGCTGGATTTAACCGGCGGGATGGATGTTGATTTCTCGAATGAAATTCCCGAACTGGCGATTTGGTGGGATATCGTATCACCCAATGACGTTGTGGTTGATTATCACTTATACGTGGAAACAATGGAACATCCAAAGGCGATCTTCTTTGGAAGAACCGGCAATGATGATCCCTATATGCAATGGACGAAAGAGACCAGATTCTTAGGCGGTCCATTCAAGGACGGTCCGAAATCCGGTGAGCATTACCGATTCGCCGTCTTTGCCATCCGGGAAGGGCAGCGCAATATCGGCCCGATATTAATGGACGCACCGGTACAGTATTTCATTGAAGAAGCGCCACCCGTACCGACTCCCGGAGAACCGACGCCTCCGATCCCAGGAACGCCTATTCCAGGGGAACCGACCATCCCCGAGCCAACTCTTCAAGAATCCTGTGTTTCCCCAGACGATTTTTATACAGAGGCTACATCCGAACCAAGTAGCGCTAAATTGGGTTCAGTGAAAATAATGAGCTCCAACAATTCTGGTCTGGAGGTGATAAACTGCGACGGAGACGATCAATTGGATGTCTACGTGAGAATAAGCATTAGCCGTGATGACCAGGGTAATAGTGTTCACGATGGGCATCCCTATGCCGACGACCGTGTTGGCTATAGTGTTCCTGCATTTATCGAGTTTGAGGAAGAAGCGTGTAACTTCGGCTACCCGAATAAGGTAATAATTACCTTTACCCAATCCCAGGAAGCAATACCTGAGCCAATGTATATTACTGCCTGGAATGGGCAAAAACTCAAAGTGGATACCGCTGGTGCACAGGATACAACAGCCGTTCAAACTCTGACGGTGGAAGATAAATTGAATCCATTAGGTGATATAAGGGTAATCAATCTAGTGGGGGAAAACATTTGCATTAAGAGCATCTGCTGGACCTGTATGACTCCGGATCAACCGACGCCGGACATGACGCCTCCGCCTGGGGATGGAACACCGCCGCCGGATATGACACCCCCGCTGCCAGGGGAACCAACCCCGTCGGATGGACAGACAATTTACGTTGAACCAAGCCAATACTATACCAGCGCAGAGCAGGATCTGGATACAGTGAAGCTTGGGGCTGTCGTTTTCTTTGGGCATTCTTTCCTGATGAATGTGATCGACTGTGATAGCGAAGGTAAATTGGATGTCGATATTCCTTCAAGCAGGGGAGGGGCGGATCAACTTGTCACTCTTATCGTCGAACAAACCTCAACCCCAGATGCTCCAACACAGATTGAGTTGGAACTGACTCATCAAACGGCTATTGTTCTGATTGCTTATGACGATCAGAATAATGTTGTCGATCAAATGTTCAAACCCGCCAGTGATCCTAATTTGAGACAAACTTTCACTCTGGTAAGCCCAACCGGAATTAGGAAAATTACTTTCGAGGGTGATGGAATCTGCGTTAAAGTGATTTGCGGACTTCCACCAACATCTCCACCGATCGACGTAACGCCACCACCGGATATGACACCACCACCGGATATGACACCGACACCGGATATGACGCCTCCACCGATTGATGGAACGCCACCGCCGGACATGACAC
>CAZSIZ010000223.1:0-10313 GCA_964606645.1 uncultured bacterium | reverse complement strand
TAGAAACTTAGGGATTTTTGATGGATGATTGGTTTCAATTAGTGAGGTCTGTATAAGGGATTAATCCTCTTTCATGGGGTGAGGAGAGAACATGGTTAATTTGATGACATTGTTCCCCGGATAGCGGCGAAGAGGGTTTTGAAGCACTCGGCGGTCTCTGTCGCGGCTTTATTTTTGCCCATGTCTTGTCCGTAGTAAGCTTTCACGAACGGTCCCATCCCGCACCACGTCGTGTGGAGCATGCCCTTCATGCGAGCGGCGACTGCATCGTTTGCATGTTTCCGAACCGAGCGGATCAGTTCCAATTGGCCGAGGGCGACATTGGATTTGCGCCAGGGACACGACAAAACGTCGAATCCATATAGTGCGAAATAGGGGGCGGTCGGCGCGGTGTATTCGTAATGCCAATCGCAAATCACGATATCCTTCGCGACCAAATCGATAGCAGGTTGTGTCTCGTTTTCGCTGGCTTCCCATTTGCCGATGCCGGTGGTTTTTCCGTTGATGAAACGGTCACCCCACATCCACATCGTACGGTTGGACTCGGCGAGGTGATCGTGGAGTAAGCGGATTTCGTAGGCAAAGAGTTTCGCTTTGTTTTTCCCTTTGCAGCGCGGGCAATCCTCGTCACCTAGCAGGAACACTTCGTCCATGCCCACGTGAAAATCGGTGGCCTCGCACGTCTCCGCCATCTCGTCGATCAGGTCGAACACGATGTCGTGAACCTTGGGGTGGAGAGGGCAATAGCTGCGGCAATATATGTTCTCGTTGTTGGGAAATTTTCCGGGGGTTTCATCGAATTCGGGATATTTCGTTAGTAATTCAAATGTCGTTTTACTCCAAGACTGGTGGCCGAGGCAGTTCATTTGAGGGATCAATACGACTCCCGCTTCTTTACACGCCGCGACGATTTTCTTGATATCGGCTTTGGAGAGCGAAGAGGGCGACACCAGATCTGGGTGGGAGTCGAAGGGGAAACGGTAATCGAACTCCAGAACGAAATGAGTCACCCCTTCCTTGGGCAGTGCTTCACGAATAAAGCGAAGGCATAACGGAAGATCGGCTTGGCCGGGGACACTGCAATGAAGCCCCCGAATGGGAAGCGGAGATTCATCGGAATTACTCAATACG
Organism: uncultured bacterium; assembly: GCA_964606645.1. Lineage (GTDB taxonomy): Bacteria > Hinthialibacterota > Hinthialibacteria > Hinthialibacterales > Hinthialibacteraceae > CAZSIZ01. The sequence goes on along the minus strand of CAZSIZ010000223.1, from coordinate 9,182 downwards.
GGGGGGAGAATCAAGCAAAAAACAAATAGTAAGATTAGGGTCGTTTTTATGTTCACGATGGTACTCTCCTTAAATAAAAATAATTGGATGTCGTTATACTCAAACTCAAAAAGTATGGCGGTGTCAATATCATTGCATCTTTATCCCCTACTTTCTATCCACTTAATTTTCCCAATTACTTTTAGTGTTTTTATACTCATAAACCCGAAATTTGTAAATATATATTACAAATTAATCGAAGTGCTTGCCGATTCATTCGCGGCGAACTATAATTTAATGGAAAGAATTGTGTTGATTTTGGAGAATTTGTGCGATTCCGGTCGAAGAATCGGCGGTAGACCTTAAGAAATAATAAAACGAAATATAATTTGTATGATGGCCTACTTTTGGAAAAAAAGAGCCAACAGAAAGAAATCAAATTATCTTTCACTATGTAACCACGCTTAACATCAGTGGATAGTTTCATCCGAGGTGATAAATTGAAAAATTACGAATCATTGCGCGTACCAAAGTACATCCAATTGATGGTTGATTTGCGGCGGCAGATCGAAGAAGGGTCTCTCAAACCGGGCAATCCTCTTCCCACCAGGGAAAAAATGATGGCGACGTATGGGTTAAGTTTGAGTACGGTCACCCGATCGATCACGGAGCTCGAGCGTCAGGGATGGCTGATTTCCAGACAAGGCAGTGGAACGTTCATCCAAAAGAGACCGGAGAATTCGGATCAAAACACTCAAGGCGATCGACTGGCCGGTCTATTAATCCCTGTCGACCGTCCGGGCGTTCAGGACCTGGTCGTCGAACTGGTCCATGAAGCCCAGGAGCAGGGGATCAACGTTTTGACGATGTATACCTCGGACAATGAAGAGCAGGAGTTGAATCAGGCTCGTGTCTTGTTCGAGAAAGGGGTGCGCGCAATCGTCTGGTTCCCGATCGGGACGAAAAGACATGTGAGCGTCGCCTCATTATTTGGGAAGCATCAAATCCCGGTCATCATCGGCGACCGTGTCACCGACCGGCTGATCGCTCCCTGGAGTTGCGTACGGTGCGACTACTACGGTGGAACGGCAAGCGCCATGAAATTGCTGCTGGACCAGGGGCATAAGAAGATCGTTTACGTCGGCCCTGATGGAAGCGACGTCGATTTCGGTCCGGCCTGCGAGCGGTGGAACGCTTATAAAGACATTATGCTCGAAAACAATCTTTGGAATCCGGATGAGCTCGTATTCCATCAATCCGTCTTTCGTGAATGGCATATCCACAGTTTTCGTGTGGAATCTCTTTTCCGCCAAACGAATCCAACCGCGTTAATCGGTTACGACGATGTCATCGCATTGGAAGCGATCAAGCACTTGGGGACGATGGGGCACCGCGTTCCAGGAGACATCGCAGCGATCGGACATGGTGATATGCCCCAGGGACAGTATTCATCACCCCGTTTGACGACGGTTTCTCCCTGCTTGACGGAGTATGTGGACGAGCTCGTGCGGATTCTTAAGAACGTGATGACGGCAGAACCGCATTCATCACAATTGGACAGCCGTGAAACCGTCGTTCCGCAGCGTCTGATCGTTCGGGATACGGTTCAGACGGAAGATGAAACCGTCGCGGCGGGTTAGATTTCGTCAAAAGAGCCTATTAGGCATGGCTTGAATTGAATAAGGGCAGGCACAGGGGCCTGCCCCTACACGTTCTGATACCCATCTAAATGTGTGTGACAGAGTATTATTGGGTTAACAATGGGGGGTGATCGGTAAACAGTTCCTTCACTCGATCTTCTTTCCAGAGAATTTGAACGGCTTTGGCTCTGGAATTGGGAAGATGATTCGGAAATAAGGCGGCGTAGGCAAATAAAACCTCGCCGCCATAATTTTTTTCTAAAACGGTGGGAACCTGACGCCGAACTTCGGCCGTCTTGTTGAATTTCGTATCCACGTTCAATCCGATTATCAACTGATCGTGCCATTGGGGATCGAAATACCGGTCGAGTTCGTTGAGCGAGTTGGCCAGATCGCGCCCGTTCTTCTGATAGGCCATCGGCACGACCCAATCGACAAGTCCTTCCGACAACCATACGCTGGGATCCTGCCCTTTTTCGGATGTGGCGGACTCGATGTTCGCAAAACAAGTGGCGGATAATTCCATGGCGGGGGACTCCAATTGAATGGCCTCCGCGATCGTACGAATCGTTTCCGTGACTTGAGTGCATTTGAATTGCTGCCATTCCGGCATGGTCCACCGGGGTTTCTTGCCGTATTGCTTCTTGAACGCGGCGACGCTGGGCGCATCGTGGGAAAAATCGCGGAATCCTTTCAATTCCTTATGGCCGGGATAGCGAATGTAATCCAAATGCACGCCGTCGAGCGCGGGATAGTTGCGGGCGAGTTCGCCGAAGACGGAAGCGCAGTACGCGCGTACTTGCGGATGACCGGGCGAGAAGAACGTGTAGAACGTTTTCGACGGTCGCATCAACGTACCGCGATGGTCGACCATGAACCAGGAACGATGTTTGACCCAGGGATGCGTCGAGCCTTTCGGCGCGGGGATGATTCCCCGCCAACCGGGCATGACATTCGCCCAGGCGTGGAGTTCCATTTTATGTTTCCCGGCCTCTTCGAGCGCTTTCTTCAGCGGATCCCATCCGGGATTTTTTCCCATGGTTTGGGGCGTGTCACCGGTTAATTCCCACGCCCACGGTTCGATTTTCGATGGATAGAAGACCGTCGCATTTCCCCTGACCTGGAAAAGCACGTGGCTGCACCCTAAATAGGCGCAATTCTTCATGATTCGTATCACGTCGGCAGGGGTTTTGAAATCCCATCGAGTGACCCACAACATGCGATCCTTCGCAAAGGAGAGTTGTTGAGTGAAGGCAATCAATAATGTTAAACAGACTAAATAATAAAAAAAACGTTTCATTCGGCCTCTCGATTCAAGATATAATCGACTGATGACGACAATAATGGAAATTCATTATACGGTTTATCGTATCTGAAGCGCGTGTATTGACCAAGAGTTATTATCGGCAGACTCTTGCGGAAAGTGAGGACGGGATTATTTCAGGGACAAGTTTTAAAAGCGATACCGTCGAAGATGTCGTCATCGTTTCGATCTTAGAATCGTCGACGGCGGTGGACAATAAGGAATTCGTTCGGGAATTGCAGGATTTCTACGAACGGGATTTCAAGAATTTTATCATCGATCTGACTGAAACCCGCATACTCCAAAGCGCGACGATCGGGGCGATTCTGAATCTGGCTCAGGACGTTTCTTCGAGCGGCGGCCTCTGCATCGTGAGCCGGTCCGACCGAATCCGCTATGTGCTGGATATTACCCGCGTTTCAGAGGCGGTCTCCATTTACGAAACAACCGAACTCGCGCTTCAATCGTTCAAGCAATCTTCGTGATACGACACGGATCAACGTTTCGTCTCTTCTTTTGCGTATTCATTCCAGAGCGCGTCTAAATCCCATGTTTCTCCTTCTTTCGGTTTTCCCGCTGCCACGACCCGGTATCGTAACAGCCAGGTTTCTCCTCGTTTCAAGACTTTTGGTTTGCCGAAATTGGGTGAACTTGAAATAAACTGCATCCCCCGGTCCTGAACGTAAAACCGGGTGGGATGGGGATCGTTCGCGGGAGAATTGAGAATCGCGGTCAAAACGGGCCGCCCGTGCTGATCGCCCGATAACGCGCACCATTTGGCTGATTTTCCTTGGCAGTTCTGTCCGCCTTTGTCTCCGGCGGAATTGTAATAGACCGGATTGGCGAACGGTCCGATGCGGATCGTCAAGCCGTGATATTCCCGTGGTTTGCCGGGATCGGAACCGAAGACGGCTTCGTTCGCAGTCGCTTTCAATTTCAACTCGACATCGACCAGCTGAAGGTTTCCCTGGGGAGGGAGAAAGATCCATGAATGTTCGCCTCGAACCAATTCACTCCCGTCTTGCGTGTTCCATCGATTCTTCTCGACAATAGTGACTCCCCCGTTCGGAAGGACTTTTTGCAGGACTTTTCCCGTCAGGATTTGGCCGCGTTTTCCGGGTGGAGAGATTGTTTCCCCCCAGAAATCCGTGCCAGAGACGTCCGGCCATCCAACGCACAATGCGCGATGGTGAAGGTGGTCGGCGGGGGCGTCGTAGGTGACACAGCACCGGTCGGGAGTCCACAGGGGGTGGATGTACGGCTTGTCGAGCGCGGGGCCGCTGTGATGAACGGCGATATCTTTGCCTTGGAACGAAACGGTCATTTGCTGCCGGGATTTTTTCGTCACGCTTAATTCGGATTTGTCTCCCGGCGCGTCGGATGCAAGAAGGCAGAATCCTCCAACAATAGCGGCTGCAATCAAAACGAAGCGAGCGGTTAGGTTGAATGGTGTGAATTTTCGATTCTTAAAGGCATTCATGGGAAATCTCCTGTTCGGATGTGATGGAACTGGTATTCTGAGCGACCAATAATGGCGGGCTGGAGTACCCAGGGCAGGCACAAGACCTGCCCCTACACGTATATTGTTACCTGCCAAGATATGTCTGTCTACTCGTAATCATCATAGCAAATTTTACACGAAGAACGATAGGGACGATTGAAGCATCCATTCAACTTGTGGCTCCGTTGAATGCTTTGATGAATCGGGCATAATGATCGAACCTTATTCATTCTCAATCGATGGCGAAAAAAGAATCCGATGAACATGGAAAATAATCCGCGTGAAAAAAGAATGGAGGAAATTCTCGAATCGCTTCGAGTCGATTCCCCTTCCGCGTTGGACGATCTTCGCGAGTTTGCGGCGGCCCATCCCGATTATCCCGACGCCTGGGCGCACCTAGCCTGGAATCTGAACGGGCGTGGACACATTCGTGAAGCCTTCGAGACCGCCACGCATTTGATCGGCCTGCTTCCTGAGTCTCCCGACGCGCACCGGCTGCTTGCGCGGACCGCTTTTCAACAGGGGCATACCGAATCCTCGCTTCGATCGATGCGGCAGGCCGTTCGCTTATCTGGAACTCCCTTCCCGATCCGGCTGGAAATGGTGGAAATCATGCTTCACCTGGGGCGGCCGTTTTCTTCGATGCTCGAACTGATCCGGCTTTACAGGCAGCGTTCGGCCGAGCGACCGATCCCGTCGCGTTTCGTTCAGAAAGTGCTGGTTCATGCCGCGCTGAATCTGTTTGCGCGAATTCTGTGCGTTCCCTGGTTGAGAAAGAAATTTTTCTCACGGGCGTATTCGTACTTTACGGAAAGAGAGGCTTTCGGGAAAGCATCGATTATCGCGAATTGCGCCGCCTCGGTGCATTCGGCGGATGGAGTATGGACGGAGCGCGCGGCGGATACGCTCTACCGGGAACGGGATTATCTCCATCCCGAATTCGAGGAGGAAATCGCATGGCGAAACGCCGCCTGCCGGTCGGGCGTCCCCCATTCCACAGGAAAACTGGCTCGCGCACACCTTCACGCCGGACACGCCTTGGCCGCCGTTTCGATCCTGGAAGACGCGCGGGATTTGTCCAACGGGGATCGAACGGTGTTTGCTCACGCTCTCGCAAGCGTTGGACGCCATCGCGATGCGACGGAATTGTATAGCCGTCTAGGACCACACGATCCCATGCAGTACGTCAACGCTGGGATTGTCTGTCTCTTGAGTGATGATTTTCATTCGGCGATCCCCTGTTTTGAAAAAGCGGTCGAAGCGGAACCGTCTCACCCGATGGCCGTGTTCCTGTATTCTGCTTCGTCCCGCCGTGCCAGGGGGGAAACCTTCACGGGCTTGCAGCTGGATACCATTCTTCAGGAACTCTCGGAGAAGAATGGCTGGCAGGAATCGATCGGTGAAACGCGAAACGATTGGGAGGAACATTCGCAACGTCTATTAAAGAGCGGGCGCTATCACTTAATCGACTGCCCGAATTGTGGATCGAAACGGTTTCAACCGACCTATTTCGATCTCGTACCGGGATGGGTGCGGGGGCGGTGCAATGACTGCGGATTTCTTTTCGCCAATCCTCAACCGCTTCAGGAGACCATCGGCGATCTCTATATGAACGAATCGGTTCAAGGCAATTTACTCCATCGTTTTTTCCGTCAGATGCTGGATGAAATTCAGGCTCAGCCGCCGGACGAAGCCGGGAAGATGTTCGGGCGTAAGGAACGCTGGTGGGAACCGGAATTCTCCCTGCCGGAATTCGAAGCCGAACGGGGCGATTCGCGGCGGATGCTGGATGTCGGATGTTCGGTGGGGACGTTGATGTATCAATATCAATGCCGGGGCTGGCAGGTCAGCGGGATCGACCTGGACGACAATGCCGTTCGGCTCGCACAGTCGATTGGCCTCGACGCCCGAACTGTGACGCTGGAAGCGGTGGATTATTCACCGGGATCGTTCGATTTCATCGCGATGATGGATGTGATCGAGCACGTCCCCGATCACAAACCACTCGTCAGGAAACTGTATTCACTGCTAAAACCGGGCGGCATTTTGAAATTGAAAACGCCCTGCCCCGAATCCATCGTCCACTATCAGTACGGCCCTCAGTGGATTTCCAGTTACAATCACCTGCTCTATTTCTCAAGACGTATCCTGACCGATTGCCTCGTCCAAGCGGGCTTTGAAATCGTGGCGACACGCAGCTATATGGAAGCGAATAAAATCACTCACACATACAGCGGCTGGAGACGCCTGTCGGTAACGCCTTCGTTCGATCCATTGGCGAACGATTGGGATATTGGCGACACCCATCTCGTTTTAGCGAAAAAGAATTAATTTTCCCATCCCTTATCAAGCGAAATATCAATCGGTAAGATTAGAATTATGATGCGTTCGCGATTCGTCCGGCTCTTGTTTCATTCCTGGCTGCGCCCTTATATCGGGCTGATTCTCGTCTTTATTCTGGCCTGTGTCTGCTCTCCTCAAATTAAAGGGTATCCGATTTTTCTGCGGGTGGATAACTTGCTGGACATTGTTCGGCAGGTGTCCGTTCGGGGCATCATCGCAGTGGGGATGACGTTCGTTATCATCAGTGCCGGGATCGATCTGTCGGTCGGCTCGGTACTGGCTCTGGCGACGGTGCTGGCCGCGTCGTCGCTGCATACGTGGGGGCTGGGGGCGGTCGCGGCGATCCTGCTTTCATTGCTTGCCGGGGGATTTTTGGGGATGCTGAACGGTGTTGCCACGGCGAAAGGAAAGATTCAGCCGTTTGTCGTGACACTGGCTATGATGAGTATCGGGCGCGGTCTGGCGATGTATCTGTCGCGCAATTACACCATCCCCATCCGAAGCGAACACGCCTCTTTTTTAAGGCTGGAAGGGCTATGTCTGGGAATCGTGCCCATCCCAGCGATTTTATTCATTCTCATCGTTGTGGTTTTTCAGATACTTCTGGTCTACACGTCTTACGGACGAAATTTATTCGCCATCGGCGGTAACGAAACTGCCGCCCGCCTGGCGGGGGTCTCCGTCGATCGGTATAAAATCATCACCTACGCACTCTGCGGGGCACTGGCGGCCGCGGCGGGAATTCTCCAGGCGGCTCAAATGCACCAAGGCGATCCCAAGGACGGCGTTGCGTTCGAGCTGGACGCCATCGCCGCCGTCGTCGTCGGCGGGGCCAACCTGATGGGCGGCAGCGGAAGCGTGGTGGGAACCTTGGCCGGGGCGCTGCTGATTGGTATCATCGTCAACGTGCTGGGTTTGAATAATGTCGAACCCAGCGTTCAAAAAATCGTGATCGGCGCGTTGCTGGTTTTCGCTGTGGCGGCGCAGACCGGGACGTTTGCCATGATGGGGAGAAAAATGATGAAATGGTTTCGCGGTGTTCAATCGATTATCGCGGTCCTGGGGATCGCCGTTCTACTCTCACTGACTTCTGGATGTTCCTCGCCCGAAGACGATGGGAAACTCGTCATCGGATTTTCGCAATGCAACAACAACGAGCCGTGGCGTAAAGCGATGAACGACGCCGCTCAGGCGGAAGCGTCGAAGCACTCGGATACGGTCAAACTCGTTTTCCAAGACGCCGAGCAGCAAAACGACAAGCAAGTCTATCAAGTCCGCCTACTCGTTCGGCAGGGCATCGATCTGCTTATCATTTCCCCCAACGAGGCGGAACCGCTCACATCGGTCGTTCAGGAAGTCTTCAACAAAGGCATTCCCGTCATCGTCCTGGACCGGGCGATTATCGGCGATACCTATACCTGCTTTATCGGGGCCAACAACCGGGAAATTGGAGAGAAAGCGGGTGAGTACATCGTCAAAACCCTGAACGGCAAGGGGAAAATCGTCGAAATCCAGGGGCTGCCCGGTTCCCCCCCGGCGATCGATCGCAGCGAAGGGTTCAAGAAGGGCATCAGCCAGTCCCCGGACATCGAAATTATTCACAATCCCGTCGCGAATTGGCTCCGGTCCCAGTCGATCGATCAGATGAAGATCGCGTTGCAGGCTCATTCCCAAATTGACTTGGTCTATGGACATAACGATCCGATGGCGCTGGGTGCGTATCTCGCGGCCAAACAGGTGGGGAGGGAAAAAGAGATGAAATTTATCGGCATCGACGCCCTGTGGCACGAAGGGATTCAAGCCGTGATCGATGGAGAACTGGACGCGACCTTCTGGTATCCTACCTGCGGAGCCGAGGCCATTCAAAACGCCATGAAGATTCTCAACGGAGAGAGCGTTCCCAAAAAGATTACCTTACCGACTGCGTTGATCACGAAAGAGAACGCGCAGGAATGGATGAACAAGTTGAAAAGCGCGGGTTAGAACGATTGTCAAAAGAAAATTCGTTTATGTGGTTTGAAAAATTCTAAAAAAGTATAGTAGTATGTCCAACAAAATGTGTAGGGTTAAGGTGGACCTGGGCAAGCACAGGGGTAATGTCATTGACTTAAGGAATTTCAAAGATTCCCTCACCCTAACCCTCTCCCAGAGGGAGAGGGGACTACATGGTTAAGTCAATGACATTGGGCACAGGAGCCTGCCTCTACACGTTTTTGTTACCCGTCAAAATATGATGGACAGACTACTAGAATTTTTCAAATCGTGACGATTCATTCCAAACATACTTTTGATAACCACTCTAATCCAGGGGGATAATGCGGTGAGAGATCGTCTCTCCCAATTCGAGCACGCCGTAGCTTTTCGTGCCGTCGCGGTTGAGATACACGCTTCCCGGATTGAACGTGCGAACGCCGTC
>CAZSIZ010000222.1:1215-10392 GCA_964606645.1 uncultured bacterium | reverse complement strand
GCTAGAAGCCGATGCTCCCCGCTCTATTCTCCTCTCCTGATTTGTGTACGGAGAGAAGCCCAGAGGGCGAGGGGACTTTAGAGGTTGGGGGAGATGATTCTTGGGAGCCAGAGGATTATCTTTTCGGGGAGGTAGGTGATGATGATTAATGTGGTAATCATGGCGGCGTAAAAGGGGAGCATGGGCTTGACGAGCTTGGCAATCGTCGTGCCTCCTACCCCGCAGCCGACGAATAACACCGTTCCTACCGGCGGGGTGCATAATCCGATACACAAGTTGACGATCATAATCAAACCGAAATGAATCGGGTGCATCTGAAGCGTCGTGACCGCGATCTGGCTGAAGATCGGGGTGAAGATCAGAACCGCCGGCGTCATGTCCATGAACGTTCCCACGAAAAGCAGGATGAAATTGATGATGAGCAGGATGAGGTATTTGTTGTCCGTTAGACTCAAGAGACCGGCGCTGACCATCTGAGGGAGTTCGAGGCGGACCATGAGATTGCCCATCGCCTTGCTGGTTGCGATCAGGATAAAAATGAAAGCCGTCGTGACAGCCGTCGTCTTCAGGATTTTCTGCAAGTCAATCCAGCTGACTTTCTTGTATACCACAACCGCCAAAAGGAACGAATATATGACAGCGGCGGCGCTGGCCTGAGTCGCCGTGAAAAAGCCGCATAGAATGCCTCCCAGAACGATGACCATCAGCATCATACTCAGGATTGAGCGATTCAAACGCCGGATGCCTTCTGGGAAGGTTACTTTTCCTGACGGTTTGAAACCTTTTTTTACGGCAAAAAACGCCGCGACGATCATCAAGCCGATCCCGATGATGGCTCCCGGCAGAAAGCCCCCCATGAACAAGGCCGCGACATCGACGGACATGCCGCCGGAATCACCCCATGCCACGGCATAGACAATCATAATGTTGGAGGGGGGGATCACGAGTCCCAGGGTGGCTGCCGAAAGCGTCAAGGCCGTGCTGAACTCGCGGGGATAACCTTGCCGTCTCATTTCGGGGATCATAAACGCACCGATGGAACTCGTCGCCGCCGTCGCCGATCCCGAAATAGCCCCGAACAGCATACACGCCATAACATTCGCATAACACAGCCCCCCGACGATGCGCCCCACGAAAACATCGGCGAAATCGATCAGTCGTTTGGCGATGCCCCCCGATCCCATGAGCAGACCGGAGAAAACGAACATGGGGATCGCGAGAAGGGCGTAGGAATCGATGCCATGCCACATATCTTTGGAGACCTGCATGAAGATCAGCAAAGGGCGGTCCGGCCATAGACAGAGGTAGGAAAGCACGGTCGAGATACCGATCGAAAACGCGATGGGGATATGATGGGCGATCAATAGAATGAACGAGACGATGAGAACGATCGTGGCCAACGTTTCAGGGGTCATCATCAGTCTTTCCGATCCTTACTCTCTTCATCCAGCGCGCCGACCGGCTTGGGATGGGCGAAATGGTAGAAGCAGTAAATCAGATTCAACAGGCCCGTCATGATCAACACCAGATAAAACCAGCCCCGGTTGAGCGATTCCAAACCCGGCATCTTCGAGCCGAGCGAGAAAGCGCGATAACTGACCTGATACCCGCCGATCACCAGAACGGTCAACGAAAAAAGACCGACGAGCGCCGTGGATAGGTAATCGAAAAAAAGGCGTACTTTCGGGGGATAAAGCCGGACCAGCGCGTCGACGCCGAGATGAGCGCGGTGACGGAACGCCAGGGCGCTTCCGAGAATACCGATCCACACCAGCAGGGTTTGAGAAGCCGTATTGACCGGGGCGGAGAGCGTGGCGACGAAGCCCATGACGCTATCGAGAACGCTCAGAAACGGTGAGGCGTCTTCAGGGGAAGTCTCCGGATCGAGCCATTGGATCAAGAAACTGGCGGTCGGCTGAATCATGGCGTTCAGAACGATCTCGGACGTAATGCTGAAGACCATCAGAACGATGAGAATCATTAGAATCGCGGTTAGAATCCGATCGAGCCGATCGAAGAAATGCTGCAAGGGGTATCACCTCTTGAGTTGGATTTCGTTATCCTCACCCTAACCCGACAGAGCCGGAACCAAAACACCCTCACTTTAAAAAATCATCGTGTCCACCTGCGGTGCGACGCGATGTACTCTCCCAGGGGGAGAGGGAATAGACGTTCACTTACTGGACCGCGCGGATGCGGTTGACGTAGTCCATGATTTGGGTGTCGTCGAATTCGCCGTACATCGTTTCGGTCGCTTGGACGAACGGCTGCTTGCTGTCCAGATACGTGAAGGTGATGCCTTCCGCTTTCATCTTCTGGATTTGTTCTTCGCAGGCTTTTTTCCAGAGTTCTTTTTGGAATTCCTTGGCCACTTCGGCGGATTGCATGATGATGGTCTGTTCTTCCGGGGTCAGGTGGTTCCAGCGCTGGGCGCTCATCAAGAGGATATCGGGAATGCAGACGTGTTCGTCGAAAACGTAGTGGGGCGCGACTTTATAATGACGGGTTGTGTAGTAGCTGGGGATGTTATTCTCCGCGCCGGAGACCACGCCGGTGTCCAGGGCGGTATAGAGTTCGGAGAAGGCGATCTGCTGGGGGGATGCGCCGAGTGTCTCGACTAGTTTCTGCATCATCACGCTTTTCTGAACCCGGATTTTGATTCCTCTTAAATCCTGAGGCGACGCCACTTTTTTCTTGGTATAGAACGATCTCGCCCCGGCGTCGAAATAGCAGATTCCTTTCAGGTTTTGATCGAGCGCCATATCCAGAAGCGTTTGACCGATCTCGCCGTCGAGTATGTTCCACATGTGTTCGGGATCACGAAAGAGGTAGGGAAGGGAATAGATCTTCGCCAGTTCGGCCTTCGTTTCGAGAATGGTCGAGGATATTTTCGTGAAGGCGTCGGTGTCGTTGCTGACGTTATCGCATAGCTCCTGTTCGTTGCCCAGCGTACCGCCCGGTTGGATTTTGATAACCATTGCACCTTCGCTGCGCCGCGCGACTTCCTGCGCGAATTTCTCCAGCGCCTTGTGAACCGGGTGATCCGTGTTTAAAACATGAGGCAGACTGAAGGTCTGCTTCTTTTGGGTTTGACCGTCACCACCTCCGCATGAGACCAGAACGGTTAGCAGTAGACATACGATCGGATGAAAGAGAATTCTTTTGGATACGTTCATTGGAATCCTTTCCTTTATGTCATACATCATTCTAATTTCACCCTCACCCTAGCCCTCTCCCAAGGGGAGAGGGAACAATCTTATTCCGTGAGGAAATCTTGCCGATGGGGATTGAACACGTCGAAAACCTTCCCATCCTCCAGCGTCAACACACCGTGCGGCACATTGGGGGCGATGTAATAGGTGTCTCCAGGACCAAGGATTTCTTTCTCCCCGTCAGTCTCCAACTCGAAACGGCCCTCGACGATATAACCGATCTGCTCGTGAGGATGTGTGTGAACTTCCCCGACCGCGCCCTTCTTAAAAGTAAATTCGACCGCCATCAGGCTGCCGCCCCGTGATAGTATTTTTCGTTCTACACCGGAAGCGATGTTTTGTCCGGCCTCCGATTGATTCTTGACGATCATTATGAAACGGTTCCTTTCGGGAATTCCAATCTCGATGATTGAGTTCTATTCTTTATTTCGATGCGTGGACTGTCAACCGTCAGGTGGAATTGGAACGGTGAAATAAGTGACGATCGAGAGCGCACTTGACCGTTGACGAATGGATCGCCGCGCTGACAGAGATACGGCATTTCGATTCCACTTATAGAGAAACCGGGAGAATTTGTTATAATGAGTTAAGACAGTCTGGTTCTTGCGATCGTGTTTCTTTCTGTCGAAGCGGTTTAGGTTATTCATCTTTATGGAGTTTGTTTATGAAGATGGAATACATCAATCCATTTATCAGCGGTGTGGATGACCTGTTCAATTCAATGTTGGGTTGCCAGGCGACTCGGCAGCAAATTGGATTGTCCAAGGAATCCAACTCTGGACACGAAATCGCTGCGATGATTGGATTGACGGGTCGGATACGAGGCACCGTTCAAATGGGTTTCCCATCGGAAACCGCGTTGGCCATGGTCGATCGACTTATGAACACCGCCCCGAAAGAGATCGATAAGAGTGTGTTGGATGCGATGGCGGAATTCGTGAATATCGTGGCGGGAAGCGCGAAAGCGAAAATGTGCAAAGACGATGAAATCCCCATCGATGTCAGTTTGCCGAACGTCGTTCGAGGGGATCACTATGCCATTGAATATCCTTCAAAGACGACTTGGATCGAAGTTTCGTTCACCAGCCCTTTAGGTCCGTTTGTACTCCGAGTGACCTTTGAAGAATGCGATTGATGGGGCGCATTGGTCTTCGATGGATTGGCGTATCGAATGGAATCCATTCATTGAAAATTTACGTTTATGTGTGCCTTCTTACTGAATTGACAATTTCAGCAACCGTATCGGCGATGCTATCCAGAGGGACGCTCTGATCGGATAGACCGGCTCGATCGACGGCCATAGGCATTCCATAGACCGCGCATGTCTCCTTGCTTTGCGTCAAACTGTACGCTCCCTGATATTTCAAGGCTCTAACACCTTCGCAGCCGTCATTGCCCATGCCCGTCATGATGAGAGATAGCACGTTTCCTCGATAATGTGCGGCGATCGACCTGAACAAAACATCCACGGAAGGGCGGCAGTGATTTTCCGGAGGATTTTCGTTCAAGGCAATCGCAGGGCAGGGCAGGCCGGTGAATACGTTCACTGTTTTCCTGACGACCATGTGTTTCCCGCCAGGGGCGATGTAAACCGTGTTGGGGATGACTGGATCTCTCTCTTGGGCTTCAAGAATCGTCAGCGCGGATCTCTCATTCAAGGTGTTCGCCAGGGAAGCCGTGAAGACTGGAGGCATGTGTTGAACGATAAGAACAGGGATTCCAAGGTCGCCCGGCAAACGTGGGATGACATCGATCAAGGAACTGGGTCCGCCGGTCGATATGCCGATCGCAAGGAGATCGATTTGCCTTGGTAATGCCGAAGCGTGTGGTGATGGAGGTGTAATTTTCCTTTTGCGAGGTGGCTGGGAGGCGGATTGGGGTGTTTTTTTCAATAAACTCAGGTTTCTGCGTGTTTGAAAGGATAAAATCAGCGGTCGCAGTTGATCGGACAGTAACTTCTGACATACCGCCCGATCGTTCCCCTCCGGTTTGGAAATAAAATCCATAGCGCCTTTTTCCAGCGCCTTCATCGTCACATCCACAGCGTTCGAATTGGCGTTTCGGATTACGATCAGCCCCATCTCAGGGAAACGCTGCTGGATGGATTTCAGCGTACCCAGTCCATCCGACTCCAGTATTTCGACATCGAGCAGAACGAGATCGACAGGTTTGGCTTCCATGATCGACAAAGCCTGTACTCCATTCGTCGACGTGTCGACAAGAACGGTGCGTGGGATCGTTTCGACGATTTCCGACAAGATCTGGCAGTAGACGATGGTGCTGTCTACAACGAGAATGCGGAGATCTTGACACGGCATATTGTTCTCTTTCTTTTCGGTGCTTTATCGTATGGCGGTCCATTGAAAAGTCAGACATTGCAAACGAAACAGCAAGATATCGGTATTCATAATCCAATCTTTATAGTATATCTTGCAGTCACTGAAAGTGTATTCGTCTTGTTGCCGTTTTGTCATCACTCGATGAAAACACCTTTGTCACGAAGTTTCCGAATCAAAGCCTTTTTTTGCTTACGGTCGGTCAGCATCAGAATCGTATCCGTCAGTAATTGGATTTTTTTTCCTCCGGCGGCCCGGACTTTCGCAGTGGTTTCGATGTCGGGACACCGGACGATCACGGCGTCTTGAATTTCGACACGGCGAAGTTGGGCATACCATTCACGGATTTCATGTTCGACATTCCTGGGGAGGGGTTTCGAGCTGAGCGATCGAAGGGATTGAACGATCTCTTCAAGCGATGTTCCCGAAGCGGCGGCTTTGATAATCGAGGATTGAGTGATATGGAACAAACAACCGACTTTTTTCCCCGTCCTTTCGGCAAAACGCCCGATTGAAACCTCGGCTTGTGGAGACGGTTCGAGAAAAGCAATATCGAAGTTGGGCTGGACGATCAATTCTCCGGATTCGGAAGGCGAATAATCGAAATCCTTCTTCAAACCCAAGAGATAACAGCCGATATCCGTTAATGAAAAGGCGAAAGAACCATCATCGAGAACGCCCAGGCGAGCGCCGCCTAACGGGAGGAGGCGTTTCGATACGATCGTGTCCAGGATACTGGCCCAACTTTTTTCCGCTTCCTCCTCTGTGAAATTTCTGTAGAAATGATTGCGTCTTGTTGGAATCCTGTTTGAATCGTCCGTACTCAGGAAAGGATTGGATACTTCTTTGTAGTAATTAAGAAAATCACGGAAGCGAACGAATTTACCGCTTTTCAACTCACTGAATATTTGAAGAACTTTATCGACAACCGTTTCGTATTCAGAATAATAATAATAGTAATTCGTGCTGGGAATAAAATCAATAATCAATGCATTTGGATCGTAAACGATCTTTGTATTTTGAATGGTCCGCTTCATGGCGTTTACGATAAATTGCAAACGTTTCTTGGGGGACGTTTCAAACCATTTCTGGCCTTTAGGGGTGATTTCCAGCCGCAAATCCTTGCCTGCCCGTCCTCGAACCATCAACATTTCAAGGCGGTGCAAGCAATGAATTGCATGTTCGATTCGTCCTTCGGCAGGGATTTCCAGTTTTTCATCGACGAAATCGGGAAGGGAGACAATGCAGTCTGATAAGGTTTTGTACGTCTTCGCGAAAATGGCCCTATCGTTTCCACGGACTCGAAAGGGTTCCAGGGAACACTCCCCGAAAGCCACGGTCATATCTTCCATCATAAATGGAAGGTGAAACGACTCGGCCGGTTGTACGGTGGGAGGGGGGATCGGTTTGGGCCGCCGTTCCCGCTCGATGATTCCCGGCCAAATCCCCACGATCGGATCGAGCGTGGCGGGATCGAGAGAGGCGAAAAACAAGATGTAGCGAAATCCGGCCCGAAGCGCTGATGAGAGTGAATCGGTATCATTGATTCCAGTCACTTTTTTGATATCTTTGAATCGAATCGGTTCCCCTTTTTCACGCAGCCGTCGAATCAGTGTTTGCAGTGTCTTCGCGATCTTTTTATTGAATAAAAAAGGATTTTCCGAATATTTCTTTCGGCGTTGTTCCCATAGTTGATAGTTATCCGATTGGATAAATCCATCCAGATGATCTTTCGTTGTGACCAATTCACAAATCACCCGGTTGGGTATTTCTCGAAAATTAGAATCCACAAATAAGCAGGCCCGTTCGTCTAAGGTGTAATGCCAGTCCATGTATTTCAATAGGAAAACTTCATTTGGCATTTCAAAAAGCGGAATATCGTTTAACGTACATATAACGCGCCGGAAGACCGGGTAGGATTTTGAGAGTTTGACACGCGTTCCGTCTGCCGATTCGAGAAGCAATCCCGCTTCTTTCAGTTCTGCGAGATGCGTACCGAAATGTGTCGAATCCACCAATTTTCCGGCCGGTTGCGAGTGATCGAGAAAGACTTGCCGAGCGTTCCGGCTGATTTGATCCCATGTGTCGAGCGCATTGAGAAAGTCACTCCACTTGATATGGAAAACCTTCATATCATCTCCTTTACCGTTATGAGGTGGCGATCCATTCGGCGCGCAGAACCGTCACCGCTTGGCCGCTTAGAATCGTGCGGGGACCGTTGAAGCGAACTTTTACGACACCCCCACGGGCCGATGCCTGATAGGCGGTGAGTTCGGTTTTCCCCAAACGTTCGCTCCAATACGGCCCCAGGCAGCAATGGGCCGAACCGGTGACAGGGTCTTCGTCGATCCCTGCCGACGGGGCGAAGAAGCGGGAAATAAAATCGTACTCCACCGAATCGGAGCGGCTTGTGACGATCACGCCGCGAGTTTTGCATTTTGCCAGCAGAGAGAAATCCGGTGTCATCGTGCGAAGCGTCTTCGCTGAATCGGCTTCCAGCAGGTAATCCATTCGGTTTTGGCCGGTGAACAAAGGCTTTATTCCAAGGGCTTCGATGAGACCGGGCGGCGGGGCGGTTTCGTTCGCCGGTTCGGATGGGAAATCGAGTCCGATCCAATCGCCATCGAGTGTGGCGGTCAGCAGACCGCTGAGTGTATGGAAGCGTGCTGTCTCGTTTTTTTCGAGCGCCCCGGTTTCCCAGAGCAGATGGGCGCTCGCCAGGGTCGCGTGTCCACAGAGGTCCACCTCATACACCGGGGTGAACCAGCGTAAATCATACCCGCCGTCATCCCGTTTCAAGAGAAAAGCGGTTTCGGACAGGTTCATCTCACGGGCGACGTTTTGCATCCAAGCCTCGTCACGCTGTTCGTTCAGCATGCAGACGGCTGCCGGATTGCCGGAAAAGGGAGTCTTTGTGAAAGCGTCAACTTGAAAAATCGTCTGTTTCATGATTTTGGGTGAAGATAGGGTATCGGGTTTAGGGTATAGGGTCTGACAATCTGAAAAAGTTATCGTAAAATCAATTTTACATTCATTCTTAAATTCTAGTTGCCGGTTGAATTTAGAATTATTATTATGTGTTCGTTTTGTGATCAATTATACTGATTTGGAGACTAAACCCTATACCCTAAACCCTAGACCCTGCCCTTAAGCATTATAAGGAGTTCCATGAAAAACTTGAATGCGTTTACGTTGATTGAATTGCTGATCGTGGTGGCGATTATCGGTATCCTCGCGGCGATCGCCGTTCCCAACTTTCTCAACGCACAGATTCGAGCAAAGGTCGTGCGCAACCACTCCGACATGCAGGCGCTGGGGCTGGCGTTGGAGCAGTACCGTTTGGATTGGAATTTTTACCCGCCTGTGACCAACTGCGCAGGGCCTCCCGACCGCCACGGTGAACGATGGGCATTGAGGGCACTGACCAGTCCGGTCTCTTACATCGCCTCGCTGCCCAGCGATCCTTTCAATCCAGGCGATAAAATTCAAGAGGGAAACAAACAGGGCCGTCACGATTACGGTCTGTATTGGTATATGGATCGACACTCGCGGGGCACGTTCGGTTCGTGTACGCCGGAACAAGCCTCGCGGTTTTTCCCGAACGATTCGCAGAAATGGTCGCTCAAGGG
>CAZSIZ010000222.1:0-1205 GCA_964606645.1 uncultured bacterium | reverse complement strand
CCGGACAAGAAGGAAAACATCAATCCCGCCGTACCGTCCAGCGCGCGCGGATACGTGATTCTTCAATACGAAATGTCGAATGGACTGCTCAGTGACGGTGATGTCTACCGATGGGGGCCTTGACCGTCTGGCTGGAGTTGGAAACAAAATGGATACTGGATTTCATGCAATCGATTTTACCGTGCTCGCTGTGTATTTGGGTGTGATGATCGCGATCGGCGCTTTTTTCGCTAGGAAAGAAGGTTCGACCGAACGTTTCTTTCTCGGTAACCGGACCATGCCCTGGTGGGCGGTGGGGATTTCCATCTTCGCGACTCAACTCAGTGCCATCACGTATATCGCCATCCCAGGACGCGCGTTCGAGACCGATTGGTCCTGGCTGGTTTACAACCTCGGAATTCCCATCGTCGGAATGGCGGTGATTTTTTGGTTTCTTCCCGCCTACCGCCGGAAGGAATTTACGTCGATCTACGAATTGCTCGAAGACCGCTTCGGGCCGGAAACCCGTGCCTACGGGGCGCTCGCTTATATCCTGATGCAGGTGGGCCGTGTTGCGATCATTCTTTATCTGCCATCGCTGGTGCTCTCCGAAGTGACGGGGCTTCCGATGATTTGGATGATCCTGGTGATGGGAGTGCTGGTGACGATTTACACGGTGCTGGGGGGGATCGAAGTCGTGATCTGGACGGACGTGATTCAAGCGTTCGTTCTGCTGTTCGGCGCGATTTTGGCGCTGGTCCTGATCTGCATAAGGGTGGACGGAGGCTTCTCTGAGGTGATCGCAATCGGCAGCCAGCACGGGAAATTTCAGATGATTCACACCGATCCCTCTGTCTCTCAGGATTTGATCTGGTTCATACTGCTGGGCGCGTTCTTCACGACGCTCGTTCCCTATGCGTCCGATCAGACCGTCGTCCAACGATATTTCACCACCAAATCCGACCGGGAAACGCGGCGCTGTCTCTTTCTCGGTGTCTGGATTTCGGTTCCCGCGTCGCTTCTCTTTTTCTTTCTGGGAACGGCGCTGTTTTCGTTCTACAACACCCATCCCGGCTTACTTCAGGAGGGAGTGAAATTCGACCGTGTGTTTCCGTTTTTCATCGTGCAGGAGATGCCGGTCGGGATTTCGGGCTTATTGATTGCGGCGATCTTCGCGGGATCGATGTCCAGCCGGCCGCGCTGGGACTTGAGCTCCTGGATGCGCT
>CAZSIZ010000221.1:0-10484 GCA_964606645.1 uncultured bacterium | reverse complement strand
TCAACGGTGTAGCTGATGCTTTGAAAGATGAAAAATGAAATCCCCACCGGCAGAATGATCTGGACGATCGGCAGCGCGTCCGAGCCGAATTGTTCCAGAATCCAGGATAAATTCCTTTGAGCGAATGTGAAATATTTAAAGAAACCCAATAAGCTTAAACTGACCGTCACGGAAACGGCCAGCGCCACATAACGCCGAGTTTGATTGCCGGGGCTATTCGCAATGATCTGGCCACCAGTGTAATTCACCAAGGTGGCGAAGAACATCAGAAAGACGAACCACGGATCCCACCAGCCGTAAAAAACATAACTTGCTGCCAGGAGAAACACGTTGCGGTATTTCGGCAGCAAGTAATAGACGAGCAATACAACCGGCAAAAAATAAAAAATGAAAATATGTGATGTAAAAACCATAAGCGTATTACTGAATCACTCGATTGGTCCAGACCGCCCAGTAAATGGGGCCGGTCTCTTGCTCGAAATACTTGTTGATGATCCCACCCATGAAATACTCGTCGATGGGAACCTCCAACGCGATGCGGTGAATACCTCCCACTTTGATTTTTTTGAGATTGCCTCCGATATCACCGGAGCGAATGTCGGCGACGTTTTTTCGCGGCTTGAGCGGGTTGTAGTGCCCGATGTAAATTGTATCGGAATCCAACTGGCCCCGATGAGTTGTCAGCACTTCGTATTTCAAAACAAAAGCGTAGTCGTATAAAGGGATGTCGGGAAACGGTTCGGGAATTTCCACTAACCGGGCCGTTATCTCGATATGGCCCATGCTGGTCACTTGGGGGTCTTCACCGGAATTTGGCTTCGGGGAACAGGAAACACAAACCATTGCAAACAGCGCCAGCAGCAGAACGGGAATCGGTGTAACTACTTTCATCATACTCTTGTGATGGAATCTCATTTTTCGGTAAATACCTCCGTGTTTATCCAGACGGGTTCCCAGCCGTCGGTCAATGTCAGGACCGGCGCGTTTTTGGCGGTTGGATAGTGTTTCTGTAAATAGGCACTCGTTCCACCGATGGCGGGAGCATCGCTTATACGCATGACGCACATCGGCGCGCCGGATCGTTCGGAACCGCCTCCATCCGCCGCGCATTTCGTGAAGAGCACATAAGCGCTGCCGGGAGAAAGTGTTCCGCCATAGATGTGAACTCCGTCTTCTCCGTAAATCAGATCGGTTTGTTTTCCTTCACCATCGGCCTTATACAACTGAGTCCAGCCATACGAGTTCTCTGTCGATTGATTGGCGGGGCGTGATGAGAAGATAATCCGACTCGAATCGGGAAACCAGTCCGGTGTGCTTCTTTGAAATATGACAACGGGGTTTAGTTCGCCGCTATCGGCATTCATCCGAACTACGCACCACTGCTGTCCGGCAATATTTCCGGTTCCGGTAAACCATTTCCCATCCGGCGACCAAAACAATTGCTGATAGATGCCTTTTCGTGGCAGCGAACGGACGATTTCCTTTGTGGAGAGATCGACAATTCGAATATCTTTTCGGGTGAGGCATAGAATATGCTTCCCGTCGGGCGACCAGGACGCCCAGGCGTATTCCTTCTCGTTTCCAAACGGTTTTGCATTGGAACCGTCGGCGTCGGCGATCATTAATTGGCCTTGAAATCCCCAGAGGTCGTGACTGATCGTTGTCCCTTTTTCCAAACGCCGGAAAAGCAAATTCTTATGATCCTTTGAGAATAAAGGCCCTGCTTCTTCATAATCCAGTGTGTTCGTTATATTCCGTTTGTGCGAACCGTCCGGGCGGGAGGCGAAGAGGTCCCAAGTTCCGTTTTCGCTGCGGGCGCAGTAGACGATCCAGCCTTTTTTCTCGATTTCCGATTTCAGCGCGAGCGTATTCGATGCGAGAGGTTCGTTATCAATGACGACGTCCTGACTGGGCGGCGAGAGTTCAGGTTTGTGTAAAAGCAACAGAGACAAAACCGATCCAATAACTAGAAGGAACATCAAAGTTCCTAAAATTCTTCCCATGTCGATCTCCTCTCGAAATTCTAATACAGGAATTCATTCCCGTTCAGGCCGGTCTTTTATATTGAGGGATTTTCATGAATTTGCCGCCCTTTAGCGCGGACTGATGCGCGATGATTCCGGGGACGGTGTAATTCAAGGCTTCGTAGACATCGACGGTTGGCCGCCGGCCTTGAACGAGAGCGCTGACGAATTCGTGGGTCAGAAATGTATGCGAACCGTGGTGTCCGGAACCATGCCGCAGCGATTCGGGCAGCCTATCGGTTTTCCACCATTCCGGCTGTTTGTATTTCTCGAAATTGGGTAGATTGCGAACGTAACCCGCGTCGTCTTTCTCGGTTTGTTTTCCTTTGCGAACGATCACCGGTCCGACCCCGTTGGGATGCGCAGAGTAGAAACTCATCTTATCGCCGATCCACTGAGAGCGTTCACATCCGCGATGCGCCCCTTTCCACCAGACGTTGACTCGAAAACCATGACCGCGATCGGTTTTGAACATGGCGGATTCGGACCAGAACGGATTGTCGTAAACGTTGTCTTTAAGAATGGGATCGTCGTCACCCCAGCCGTGGCAGACGACTTCCGTGAGGGTTTCACCGGTCACGCCGGTTAGATGCGCGGTGCAGTGGGTGGGATAGTGCATCGGGGCCATCCCGTGACGCCACGTTCGTTTGCCGTTTTCGAAGTACAGGCTTTCCAGGCCGTCGTGCTGATATTCGGATTCGCAATAATACAACTGGCCGAATTTTCCTTCTTGATAAAACTGGCGGGCGGAGATCGTTGGCTGCTGGTAGTAACTGGTTTCCGCCATCATATAGGTCAGTCCGTATTTCTTGACGGTTTCATATAATTGTTCCGCCTGCTCCATCGTTCCGTAAGCGGCGGGCACGGCGCTGATTGCATGTTTGCCGTGTTTCATCGCTTCGGCGACGTGCTGAACGTGAAGGGGGCCGTCGGTGAAGATCGCGACGGCGTCGATCTTGGGGTCTTTCACCAATTCCTCAAGCGAGTTGTAGGTTTTTTGGCAGTTGTACGTTTTGACCAACCGCTCGCGCCGTTCGGGCCGCAGATCGCTCACCGCTTCGACGACGCAGTCGGGATGTTCGTGCCATTGGAAACTGCGTCCGAATCCGCCCCCGACGACGCCGATGCGGATTTTCTTCGCAGCCGCCCCCACGTTTAGCAGCGCGGGAGACGAGACGGACAGCGCCGCGAGTGACGCGCTGCTTGTTTGGAGGAAATGACGCCGTGTTTTTTCTGGCCGGTTCAGAGTATTCATTTTCGTTTTACTCATTTTGTCATACTCCTTTTATAATATTAGACTAGTAGTGTATCCAATTAATTTTGACGGGTCGTGTTTCCAGTCTTCCCTCACCCTAACCCTCTCCCATGGGGAGAGGGGACTTGGCTACCCGACATTATTTGTTGGTCAGAGTACTAGACCTCATCTACGTTTGTCCATTGGTTGGTTTTGCTGGATTGAAGTGCTGCTTCCAGTATGCTTTGGGTTTTTGCACCGTCGCGGATATCCGGTTGTGTTGGTTTCCCTTCGAGTACGTGAGTGATGAAATTGTAAATACTATGCACGTGGAATCGTTCCCAGCCGATCGTGTTTTTGGGGCCGGGCAGTGTGGCCGGTTTGGGGTAGCGGGCTACACATTCGATCGCCTTGAAACCGCGCTGGCCACCGTAGACTTCTTCGGGGATCGTTGCATCGTAAAATTCCAGGAAATTCGGCTGCATCAGGTTGAAGCGGATCGCTCCCTGGCTTCCGTGTGCTTCAAACCGTACCTCGTCCTGCACGCCCGTCGCCAGGCGGGAGGATTCCAGCGTTCCCACTGCGCCATTCTTTAAGCGTAAAAGGAGAATGGAGAGATCGTCCACTTCGACTGGGCGCATTTTGGAGGGGTCTTCTTTCAGGGGGCGCTCCTTAATCATGGTTTCTCCTAGATGAAAGACTTCCGCAATATCTCCCAGTAAGTGCCTTGTCAGATCGACGACATGAGCGCCCAGATCGAACAGCGCGCCGCCTTTTCCGCTTTGATTTACATCGAGCCGCCAGGAAAAAGGGCGTTTGGGATCGATATAACCGGCATGAAGATAACAGACTCGCGCGCTGTATATGCGTCCAAGCGCGCCCGCTTCGATCAGTTGCTTCGCGCGCAACAGTGCGGGAACGAAGCGGTATTGAAAGGCCATTTGCGTTACGCATTCGGGATGCTGGCGAGCCGCGTCGAGCATCTGCCTGGCTTCATCCATCGAACGGGCCAGGGGTTTGTCCATGTAGACGTGCTTGCCATGCTTGAGCGCCTCCAGAAGAACCTCTTTATGGTGAAAATTCGGCGAGCAGCAGTCGATGATATCGATATCGTCGCGTCGACATAATTCAGTATAATCGGTTGTTCCGAACTCGAAATCCCACTGATCCAACGCGCGCTGCATACTCGCGTCCGTCTGAGTCGCTACACCGGCGAGTACGACTTTTGCGGGAGGGGGGTCGTAATAGAAATTCAACGAGCGGTAGGCATGACCGTGCATCTTGCCCATAAATCCATGCCCGACAATTCCCACACGAATAGTTTTTAATGACATTGGTACACGATTCCTTTTTTATTTGAACCTCTTACAAAATAATAATCCTTAAAGTCCCCTCTCCCTCTGGGAGAGGGCTAGGGTGAGGGAAAATACTTTCCATGACACTCATCCAATTGATTCGATCAGATTCATTCCGTTCGTGTAAAACAGGCCCTGCACGAAATCGCCAGACAGCCCGACACGCTCGACCGCTTTTTTGACTGCCCGAATTTCTTCGTATAAAAACGACGTGAACTGAATTTTCCCGTGATCGTCCGAAATTGACAAGTCCCAGAACACGGGCGTCACGTAGGTATATTGATCGTTGATTTCCACCGATTTTCCTGGAGCCATTGCGAGGGGGATATCGGAACCAAAGAGAATCTTGTCTGGGGGGACTGTTTGAAATAAATAGTCCATGATTTCCCAATGATTCACCATCGCCAGGTCGTAATAGAGGTTGGGAAAATCCTTCAAGTCATCGAGATTGCCGATGACGTTCTTCAGAAAATACGCGCGGCCGATGTGAGCGAGTACGATCTTGGCATTGGGGTATCGCTTGCAGAGTTCCACGATTTGGCGTTGGTTCAGTGGATCGGCCAGACGTGCTTTTCGGGGGATATGCAGCATGACGATCGATCCGCATTCATTCACGATTTCCATCGCCCAGGAGGGCAGCATCTCATGAATCTCAACTCGATCGATCTCCGCTTTACGAACGTAATCGGGATAAGGTTTCAAGCCCAGAAACCGGCCTTCGCCGAGATCGTGACGCAAGGCTTCCGGCGTGTCGGTCATGGGATCGAAAAGCCGCAGGGGATAAAATTGCTTCCGGTCGCACGTTTCGGCCAGGTAATTATTGTTGCGTTTCAGATCGTACTCCACCTTGGGAAATCCGAAACAGACGGCAGCGTGTTCTTTGCCGGGGAAGAGAGTCGAAAGATCGTTTCTGAGTTCGTCCAAATCATAGTTATCAATCGGATGGCCGGAACATGAAAATGATTCACCGGACGGGATCACGCCTTCCGGGAATACATGCACGTGGAAATCGAGAATGGTTTCAGGAAGAAACGTATCGAATTCCTCCTGAAAAAGAATCCGGTTTCGTTCGTGAAGCGTGGTTTCTTTCCATGTGTTCATGGTTAACTTTTTCCGTTTCAAAGAAACAGTCCGGAGAACAGTAAAATCAAGACGAAAATGATCCCGACGAACAGAAGCCACCAGAATGTCACGCTTGTATACCAATGCGCGCCCAAATCACTGAAAATATTCAAGCGCTTCCAATTTAACGTCAGCCGGTCGCCGACCTGTTCGGGCCGGGGGGGTGGTGTCAGCAAACTGATTATTACACAGATCACGACGCAGACAAACCAGTTCAGAATTGCCTGCATGGCGAAAGGCTCGATCCATAGCATGTGCCCAGGCCATTGCACGTAAATTTTCATTAATATCCCAAGAATAAATCCAGCGAGAACCGCCGCCGTTGCTCCCTGGCTGTTGATTCTCCGGAAAAGAATCCCCAGCAAGAACACGGCTGAGAACGGCGGGGCGAAAAACGAATACAAGGCTTGAATGTAGACGAACAGACCTTCCGAAAGTTCGCTGATATAACCGGACAGGATGATGGACAGAATCAATATTATTACGGACGATCCCATGCCCATTCGGACCAGGTGTTTTTGCGATGCGTTTTTCCGAATCCAGCGTTTGTAGATGTCCAGGGTAAAAACGGTTGCGGTGGAATTCAGCACGGAATTGACGGTGGATTGGATCGCCCCGAACAGCGCGGCGAGAAACAGGCCCCGCAATCCGACGGGGATCAGCATTTGAAGCATGGTGACGTAGCCCTTGTCGGCCTCTGGCTTCACTTCCTCCCAGGGAAGGTTCAGGACTTCGGGAAAGCGGGCGAAGAGAATCAAACCGGGTAACACTACGATGACGGGCATAAATATTTTCATATATCCCGCCAGCACGATTCCCATCCGCGCGTGATACATGTTTTTCGCGCCCAAAACGCGCTGGATCATAAACTGGTTGAGGATGTTGTACCAAATACTGATCGAAAAAATTCCGAATAGGAGAAACGGCCAGGGCGTCACTTCATGAGTCACCGGCTGGATCACGGCCAGGCGGTTGTACTGATCGGCATGGACGATGTTTGGTGCGTTGCGTGCCGTCACCTCCGCCCAGATCCCCTCGTTCGCCTGGTTGCGCTCGATCATCACTCTGAAACCTTCCGTCAGCGAGTGTGAATCGCCCGAAAGCATGTAGAGACCGAGAACCGTCACTAAAAGGCCTCCCAGGATCATGACGATCACCGTGAAAAAATCGGTCCAGGCGACGGACTTCAAGCCGCCGTAAATCGCCCAGCTTCCCGCCACAGTTCCCAGCAGGATAATCGAGACCCATAAATTCCAGCCAAACAGCGTATGCAAGGCCAACCCGCCGCCATAAAGCACCGCCGCCAAGAATGCCACAACGTTGCTGATGATGGTCACGATAGCGAAAAAAAGACGCAAGGTGGGATTAAAACGTTTTTCCAAAAACTCCGGGATCGTAAAAACTCTAGCGCTTAGCAGGAAGGGAATAAAAATCCAGATCAGAAGCGTAAACGATCCGACGTTCAGCCATTCCGACATGGCCACACAGATGCCGTACACAAACGCCCCGCCGACCATTCCAATGAAATGTTCCGTGCTGATGTTGGAGGCGATGAACGAACTGCCGACGACGTACCACGGCAGACTTCGTCCCGCCAGGAAATAATCATCGGCGTTGTTTTTTTCTTTGCGCCCCATCCAGAATCCAATCAGGCAGAGGACGACAAAATAGAATCCGAATGCGAGATAATCGATTGGATGTAAGGAAAAGTGGCTCAATTCATTCATCCAGAATCGTCCTTTCGATTCCAAGAAACGAGGCGAAAGCGGCGATGGCTTCTGCGCGCTCACCTAGAATCAAGGCGCTGTGGTGGGTTCCTCCGCATCGCGAGTACGATTCGAGAAATCCTTCCAGCGAAGTTTTTGGACGAATCCAGCCGCGAACTGTTTTCTTCAAGGCCGGATTGGTGGTGTCTTCCAACACCTCGACCGGCGCAACGATCAGGCTGAATGTGTGGTCCGGCCCCGGTGCCAGGTTTACTAAAACCGCCGGTCCGGGGGCTGGCGCGCAAGCCAGGATGGCTGGGTTTAGCGCGCCGGTCCAGGGAAACTCTTTTTCGCAGAGATGCAGTTTTTCCGCCGATACGTCTGGATTGATCTCTCCCATGTGCGAGATAAAAAGCGCCCCGTTTTCCCAATCCGGACAAAACGCTTCTGTGAAAGTTGTTTTTCCAAAGCCTTGGCTGAGCGCGCCGACGAGAGACGCCGTCAGAACATCTCCCTCACCGGCATACCCCATGCCGCGCGACATCGCTTTGGAAATCTCGAGAAAAGGAACGGTGTCGACCGGCCCCTCGCTGGAATTGAAATGAAGGAAATTGACGCTGAACGCACCGTATCGGCCACGTTCGAGAAAACGGCGCAGCCCCAAACCCACACGCACGGACCGGCGATGAATGTCGTCGCTCACGTCGGTTTGAAAACGCGCAAGGTCGAGTTTTATTTCGTGTTCGATCTCATCGGCGGTAATCGTATCGATATCGTCCGCCAATCGATCCGGCGCGATCGTGTCAACGGTTATTCCAAAACGATCGTTCAGCACCGTGTCGTCGACGGCGAAATCTCCCATGCCCGGAAACGTTTCCCCGACTCGGAGAACCTTCATTCCTTTCAGGCAGCGAGAGGCGTAAGCGGCGCGTGCAATTCCGGCAGCGCGCTGGAGCACATTCGAGCGACTGACGTGTCCGGCGACGATATGGAAGGGAATCCCTCGCTGCCGCAGCACCGAAGCCAGGTCTTGCACGCCGTGGATGCCATGATTGAACATGATGCGCTCCGGATCGACATCTTGGCCGAACGATTCATCCATCGTTGAGTCGAGTATGAGGATTGGTATCGTTGTATTTGCCAACGCTTCGATGGATTCCAGGGATAGCGAATAGGCCAGATGAATCGTGACGATGAGGTCCACATCGTCTTTCTCGAAACGGTCGATCGCGTCTTGAAATTCGGAACGGACACGGCATACCGGGCCACGCGACACCTCGATTCCCTCACGGGTAAGACCGTCAGTAATCGTTTGCAGGAACGGCTCGAATTGCTGTCTTAATTCGGGCATCGTGTCGTCGTACAATTGTAGATAGAGCGGAAGGAGTCCGGCTTTCGGTCGGCGTTTCATGTTTTCTCCTTTCCGAAATGAAAGGCGGTTCCCATTGGGATCGATTGTTCGTGTTCGTGATAGACTTGGAGATATTTCCAGTAATAGTCTTGTATCTCGGTTAATTTATTGTCTTTGGGCAATTTTATCTTTCGTGTCTTGGTTTGGGCGATGTTGGAATTGAATGCGTAGACCGAACCACGGGCGGTTGACAAGTCGATATCCATTTGTTGTTCGACCGGGATTGGGGCGAATAAAGCGGAAATCAGTTTTCGGAAGAAAGCCCCTTTGCTCGCCCCGCCTCCGAGCACGACGCAATCGATCGCGCCATGCTGTTTGACGTTCTCGAAAACACGCGCCAGCTCGCAGCACATTCCCGCCGCCAACGCGCGCAGCATATCGGCCCGGCTGGTTTGGGTATTTATTCCGTGGAACAGACCGGCTCCGATCGATTGGGAATTCATGGGATTGGGCTGGGTGAGCCAGGGTAATACAAACAGATCGTCTTTCGGCAGCAGGGATGATTTCAATAGTTTGCCTGCTTTTTCGATGGATTGGGATGCCGTCTTATCGATGAACTGCCGGAGACCCCATTCCCAGGTTAAATTTCCCGTTAGCAGGGGTTGAATCACCAGCCGTCCTTCCCGGATCGGCGAAGGGATCACCAGTTGCGTCGGTGATTGGCCTGCGCTCCCGTCAGACAAAACGAAATTGCCGACCCAGGCCGTTCCGAGCGAACACTGCAGGGGATGAGAGGAAATTTCGCTGGCCGAAAGGTATCCGGTTTCCTGGTCGATATACGGACCTGCGACGGGAACGTCTTTCGGCAGTTTGAGCCGCTTGGCTCCCTGGGCTGAAAGGGGCGTTAATTCGTGTCCCTGGCGAAGCGGTGCGACGAACGTAAGAGGAATATCTGCGAGTTGGAGCAGCCCAGAAAATAATTTTTTCTTACGAGCGTGATACGAACCGATTTGGATCGCGTTTCCCGCGTCCTGCCGCCATACGCCGGTCAGCCGATGAAACAAGTATTCCCCCGCGCCGATGTGAATGTTCCCTTTGTGGAAGCGTTTCGGCTGCGTCTCCTTCAACCACATCAGACGTCCCAATCCTGCGGGTGGGCTGTCGCCTTGCGTGTATTGACGCCAAAAATCGGGGGGATGTTGTTGAGCGAGTTTCCCGGTGTAAGCATGCGTCCGGCCGTCGTCCCATAGGATCATGGGGGTGAGCGCCTTTCCCGATGACCGGTTGGCGATCGTGGAACTACCCCCTTGGGCGGCAAGCCCAATGCCCTCGACATGTCGCCAACTCGAACCTGTTTCTTTTTGAATTTTGGTGATGGCGGTTTGGAATGCGCGGTCGATATCGGCTGTTTTCTGTTCGCGTCCACCTTGGGGAAGGGAAGCGGTTGGCAAGCGTTGGACGGCGTGAGCGAGCAGTGAACCGTTTTTCGCATCCAGCGCACCCACTTTCAGAACGGTGGTTCCAAGATCGATCCCGATCAGAATTTTTTTCGGCATGGGGCGCGGCTCCCAGACTCAAGCCAATCGGATGGTGCGGCTTAAGATCGTTTAGAATGCTATGCTTGATTCCTTAATTTTATAGGTTCCTCACAAGAATCTGTGCATTGAAGGGATAGAAAAACACGTGCTAAAT
>CAZSIZ010000220.1:0-10541 GCA_964606645.1 uncultured bacterium | reverse complement strand
CTACATTCGGGAATCTTCAGGTAGAGTCGTTCTAGTTTTAATAAAATGAGGGAAATAAAAAATACGCCAGGAGGGATTTGAACCCACGGCCCCCAGATTCGGAATCTGGTGCTCTATCCAGCTGAGCTACTGGCGCATTGAATAATGAGCGGTGGTTTAGAGCGGTTTTCAAAAGTAACGTCGTATTGAATGCTTTACAAACATATTTTTGAAAATCAGTCTAGTGGTGTCAGCTGTTGGAATGATTGTATCCCGGACAGGGCTATCAGACAACGGCTTCCGTCTCGATCGCTTCGTCGTAGAAGAGATATTTCCGCCACACTTCCCGCCGTTCTCCCATCAGCCGCACGAGATGCAGAAAACTGGGCAGCGTGGGCCGCCGGGGACGGTTGGTCAACTTCATCCCGATCTCATCCAGCAGGTAGTTTCCTTTTTTATGATTGCAGCGCTTGCAGGCAGTCACGACGTTGGACCAGTTGTCCCGCCCGCCCCGCGAGATAGGGATGACGTGATCCAGTGTGAGTTGATCGAGAGGAAAACGTTCGCGGCAATACTGGCAGCAATGTCCGTCGCGCAGCATGATGTTTTTCCGGCAGAAGGGGATGGGCCGGTAGGGTAATTTGATAAACCGCCGAAGGCGGATCACTTCGGGTAGTGGCATCCGAAGAGTGCACGCGCGCACTTCGTAATCGGCATTCTCGACCGTATCGGCCTTGCCGTTCATGAGCATAATCAGGGCGCGCCGGCCCGTGCAGATGTTGATGGCCTCGTAACTGGAATTCAAAACGAGAACCCGGTGTTTGACAAGCACGATGAATCGCCTCGCAAACGATAGAATTATTCACATAATCCTTTCAGGACCAGAAATGATAGTACTGATCCACTGAGAGCATGTGAAAACCGTTCTTTTCATAAAAGCGGATCGCCCGAAGGTTATCCGCCATGGTTCTCAGTTCGATAACGCCGGTCTCCTGGCCAAACCACGAGCACCCGGCGTTCAGCAACCGACGCCCGATCCCTTTTCCCTGAACGCGGTCGTCCACGGCGATAAAATCAATCACCCCGATCCCATGTCCGATATACGGGATCAACGCGTCGTTCGTCAGAAGCGAGCAAAATCCCGAAACGCGCCCGTCGGTTTCGGCGACCAGGATTTTCTTCGCGATCCCGTCCGCGCATCGTCGAATCCACTCGGCGAAGAGATCGCAAACCCGCTCGCGCTCGAATCGGCATTCGTTGAAGAAATGGCTATGAGTGTGGGACCGTTTGATGATTTCCTGCAAGGTGGGTAAATCCGATCCCGTATAATTACGAATAATTACCGTATCATAAGGAGAGTCGGCGTCTCTGTCAAAGCTTTTGTTCCGTTCTTCCAAAACCATCCGAACCGACGTCCCGACGGAGACGAAACCGGCCTGAGTCATTTCGTAAGCCAGCCGATTCTGTCGGGCCTCGATTCGAAGCATGGACACACTGCCCGGCCGATCGAGGAGCGCGCGGATATTCTCCGTTAAAGCGCGGATCGATTCTCCATCCTCCGTAAAGCAGAAGAAGGGTTGGATTTTCCGGCAGGGAACACCAA
The DNA here is from genome assembly GCA_964606645.1 of uncultured bacterium. GTDB lineage: Bacteria > Hinthialibacterota > Hinthialibacteria > Hinthialibacterales > Hinthialibacteraceae > CAZSIZ01. Next base: position 8,959 of record CAZSIZ010000220.1, on the reverse strand, counting down.
AATGATCGCTGTGCCAGGATGAAGAAGCGATTCCCACAATGGCTTCCACCTGACCGTCTTTCAATAATAAGTGTAGATTATTCCCGGAAGGATCTTCCAGTGTTTTCACCAGCCGCTGGGCGTGGAAATCGGCAATACCGGGATGGGCCAGGTAGGAGACGTAATCCCGGCTTCGCTGCGCGCCGTGTTCGGCGAACGCTTTCTTGATAAGATCGGTATGACGGGTGTTAGCCGGGGTCCAGGACATCGGATAAAATCCTTCTAAATTTAAAGTTCATCTTAACAGGCGTCCCGTGTAATACAATGTTCTCAGCCCAACGATTTTTAACCAACATTCTGCGCCGTCTGAGCGCCCCCAGCGATACCCGGAAGCCGCCCGCTCTTCCCGAATTCGTCCAGACGTTTTTACGCCAATTACCCAAGGCCGAGATTCATCTTCATTTCGAGGGAAGCGTCTTCGCGCAGACGATTCTTGAACTGGGGAGAAAATACGGGATCGAAACCATTCACGATTTATCCAGCGCCGCCGAGTGCCTGTCGTTTTCGGACGCCGCAATGTTTTTCCAGCAATTTCTCAAAGTCTCCTCACTGCTGCGTGAACCGGAAGATTTCTACACGGCCGCGCGCGGTCTTGGAGATCGTCTGTTTCAGGAAAATATTCTTTATGCCGAAATCACGTTCGCCCCGCACAAGTTTATGCGCACTGGCATTCCCTATCCCGATTTAATCGAATCGATCGATCGGGGTCTGCGTGATTCCGTGGGAGGGGATCGTCGTGATTGTCGCATCATCATCGACATCGTGCGCGACCTGGGTCCGCAGTTCGGTATGGAGACGATCAAAGCGGTTGAACGATATCCCCATCCCCGCGTGGTAGGGATCGGGTTGGGTGGAAGCGAGCAGTATCCCTCACAGGATTCGGCGAAAGTCTTCGAGTATGCGGCCGCGATCGGCCTACGCAAAACCGCCCATGCGGGAGAGGGCCGAGGCCCCGAATCGATCTGGGGTGCAATCCGCGCGCTTGGAATCGAGCGAATCGATCACGGCGTGCGGACGTGTGAAGATCCCGAGTTGGTCGAGTATTTAGCCCGGAACCGAATCCCCTTGAATCAATGTCCCACAAGCAATGCCGTGTTGGGTGTCGTTCCGTCGCTGGAAGCGCACCCTCTGCGCTGGTATCACGAACGCAATATTCCGATCAATGTAGGAACCGACGACCCCGCGTTTTTCCAGGTCTCACTCACCGATGAACTCGCCCATCTCATCGCGTATCAGGGATTCACGCCGCAAGACATTCCGGGTTTCATCGAAAACGCCGTCCACGCTTCCTTCATGAGTGAAGCGGAGAAACAATCTCTGCTCACTCGCTTTCGACACGAGACGCGCGGTCTTCTGCACGCGCTTCGATCCGGAGAGGAAGGGTAAGCGGTTCGTCAGGTCGAGTGATTTGGCGCGTGTTGTATTCGGCCAGGTATTCCAAGTTTTCATCCGTGAAGGGATAACTCTCATCGTCACCGTAGGGATAATCCGTCATGCCCCGGAACGGCAGTGGATCGACGCTCTGACTGACCGCCGTGCTGCTATCCAAATCTTTCACCCAGCCGGTGATATGCAGGAAGAAGGTCAGCGAATGGCTTTCGGAAATGGGCGTGGCTTTGAAAGTCGCTGCCAATTCATCCCCGTGCTGCATGATGACGTAACGGTCGTCGAATCCGGTCAGCAACGGGCTGACGTCGCCGTAGCGCGTGAAGAACCCCCGATGGTAGTCCCAACGGGCGTTGGTGGTGCGATGGTTGTAGTCGTACCAGCGCGGGCCGTCATCCCCCAGTTCGTAATGGCGGGCGTACCCCCCGTACCGCAGTTCGGATTTCTGATAGGGATGGTGCTGCAGTTGGAAACCGTCCAGAATGGGCGCTGGATCGATCAGGATACGGTCCCAATGAACCTGGACAGTGGACACGATCCGAAGCGTTCGGTCGTCGCTAAGAAAGACATCGGTAATATCCAGCGGTACGGTTTTCAGTTTCCCCGCCGGGAATCCCATCGGATTGCGAACCGTCACCCATTCCCCCAACTCGTCTTTCACTTGCAGATAGGGCATCACGAAATCGAGCGAGGGATTCTGCCACAAGGCGCGGGCGTTGCTGGAATCGGGCCAGTTCAGGTAACCAGTCAGGTAAAGGTACACCCGGTCCGAGCCGCCCAGGTCGCCGGGATCGATCTCGAACCAGTGCAGTTCGCTGATCCCCGTATAACGGCTGGAAGCGCCGGTGGGGGGATAACGATAATCGTTCTCCGTCAATAATTCCGTCACGTCGCTGCCCGAACTGTCGGTCACCCGCTTGGGGGGATGCGCTTTCGAGGAACGCCCGATCAGTTTGAATTCGGGAAACGGCGGGGTCGTGAACCGCTCGTTAACGAAAATCTCTTCCGCGACGGGATGCGAAGCCGAGAGCAGTTCGAGTTGTTCCAGATAGATAATCTCGCGCAGTTCTTCCCGAACGAGCATTTCGTAATAACCGTTTTTGGGCTGAATCTGATCGGACCGAATTCGGATATACTCGTCGGGATCAAAGGGAAAATATCCGCCGCCGACGTATAATCCAAGTGGCCCGGTACAGAGTGAGTCGGAGATGAATTCGTAGCGTTCGCCGTTCCAAGTATAGATAAACGGGCACGATCCGGCGTACCCCGGTTTCTCCGTCACCGACAGGATTTGAGCCGTGGCGGCTTTGATCTGGTTTTGGAAAATCCCGTTGGGCCAGGTGATTCGCAACACGTCGATGTTCTCGCGTGCCCCCAGCCCGATATGCGTCACCGGCGAGTTGACTTCTTTCTTCACCCGGAACAGCCCGTCTTTCACCATTATTTTTGAGCCGTACCCATCCGCCGAATTCTTCGCGCCGAGGAGTTTCAGCGTCAATGATTTATTCTGATTGCCGCCCTGGTTTTCAAGAGCGACCAGTTCGTGAACGTATTTCGAGTTTTTGTACTTAATACTGGCGAGCAAATCGAGGTCGCCATCGAAATCGAGATCGGCGGCAATCGGTGAACTGGTATTCATCAGTGATTTGATATCCAAGTTCGAAAGCGAGGCAGAGTCCAGTTTAAATTGAAGAAGCGGCAGCTGATTGAGGTACAACGCCGATGATTTAAGATAGGATTGAACAGGATTCGACTCAAGCAGAGAATCCTTGAAGCCGGTTCCTCCAAGTGGATTCGACTCAAACAGAAAATCCTCGAAGCCGTCATTGTTGGCGTCCAGCACGGCGAGCAGACACATTAACTTGTTGGAGCCTTTCAGGTCCAGAGGGGTGAGACGATCACCCTCCACCTTCCAGGCGAGTGGACCGTTGGCGTCCATCCCGGAGCATGTAATCTCCATCTGCCCGTCGTTATCGAAATCCGCTGCGATCAGTTTCGGATTTAAAACCGTACGTTCGTGTTTTTGAGTGACCGTCTTTTTGAAACGTACTTCGCGCTGGTTCTCAAATACTTCGATGCCACGCGATCCCAGCCGGATGATGTCGAGATCGTTGTCATTATCAAGATCGGTGACGGCAATGGTATAACTCTTGCCCGCGTCCAGCCCCTCGATGGTTCCCGTTACGTTTGTAAAACTCCCGTCGCCGTTGTTCTGAAAAATTAAATCCCCCGCTTCGGGCCGGGCCAGGAGAATATCCAGATCGCCTTCGTGGTCGAAGTCGGCCCAAAAAGCATCGGCGGTCCCCTCGATGTTCGGACCGAGTGAGGCGTTGATCAGATTGAATGTCCATTTCCCGTCGTTGTGGAACAATTGTGTTTGAGTTTCGTTCATCAGCAGAAGGTCGGTATTATTGTCGTTGTCGTAATCGGCCGGTTCGCATCGAAGCCACGGACCGCCGGGGACAACCGACTTTTGTAAAACTTTTCCCCCCTCTGAGACGAGCAGCACACGCGTACCCGTCGCGCCGGAAACGACGAGCGCCGTCAAACGTTTCTCCAGATCGGGGATAGCGGCCAAAAATTGGCCGTTCGGTGAATCGAGCGATTGGGCGATGGCCTTCGTCCAGGAATCTTTGGGTACGTAGCGGACGGTCAGCTCGGACGTGAGTTTAGGCCGGTCCTCAAGCGCGATAGTAAACGGAATGGGGCCGAGAAATTTCCCTTCATCCACGGCGTCGGCGGGCCGTTGGTCTTCATCCTTTTTCAGCTCGCGGAATCGATTGTTGTATTCCATTGCGAGTTTCATATTCTTCAAATGAATCCGCGCATGAAGCAGCAGACGGTAGACCGCGCTGGAGTGTTCGGGATCGAGTGCCAAGGTTTTCTTGAACCATTCCGCCGCTTCATCGTCGCGATTGATTTTCGAAAGCGCCAGCCCCAGGTTGTAGAGTGTCGCGGCATCGGAAGCGTCGCGGCCGGCCACTTGCTGAAAGTAATCGACGGCTGGAGTGGAGGCGCCGATTTTCTTATGCGCCAGCCCCAGCGAGTAGAACGCGAAGCAGTTTTCCGGATCCAGTTCCAGACCTTTTTTCAGCAGGCGAATGCTTTCCTCGTTGTGCCCGCCGTGATAGTTGGCAATGCCGAGGTTGATAATATCGGAGGCGGAATCGGGCACGATCGCTGCCGCTTTCTCATAGTGAGCGATAGCGCTCTGATGATCCTCGGCTTCCATATAGGCCTGTCCCAGCGCGCGGTGCCGGTTCAGCGATTCCCACTCGTCCGAAGCAGGTTCCGCACCGAACGAAATCGCCGATAGGCCTACCATAACAAAGAAGGCGGTCAGGCAGAAATGATACAGTCGAGTCATACTAAAATCCCCTATTATATCTGAATACGTTAGTCCGTGGGATTGGTGGGTCAATAAGGCGCGACCCACCCTACTTCTGAGCACGTAATTTATATTTGGTATCAATTCAAATTCAATAGCAAGTAATAACTGATAACTGACCTACTCCTACTTCAGTTTTGGCTTGGATATTTTAATCCGGCCATTCTGGGAATCATAGGTAATCAACGCGTTATGATGGGGCACTTTGATTTTGAGACGGCAATCCCAGATTCGCACCAGCACGTCCGGCATAACCGCGTTTTGCGCCCGGATTTCGGGATTCTCGGTTTGGTGGATTTTACCCGCGATTTCATCGAGTTCCGCCTGAAGGTTGGCCAAGGTGTTTTCCAGAGCTTCGCGTTTCTGATAGGCGACCATGAACAGTTTCTTTCTCTCCGGTGGGGAGGCTGCGGTTAAACCGTTCTTTTTCTCCTTTTCCATCAGATCGTTCAGCAAATCCAGTTTGGCGGAGAGTTTTTTCTGTTTGTTTGACACGAGTTGCATCCGCTGGATCGCGGCGAAATTCGAGCCTACGTCCACGACGGTTTTGGTCCCGTATTCCGAACCGATCGTGCGGACAATGATGGAATTCCCGGCCATCGCCAATCCCCCGACCATACTGCCTTTGCCGTGTTTCACTTGAATGATCCGGCCCGCATAGACACGGCTGTTGAGGATCTGATTGCTGACGATGACATCGCGGTTTGCTTTTACATGGGCGTTTTGCATGAAGGATGACAGGACATCTTCTTTCGCGGTGACCAGGCCTTTTTCTTTGCCAAAGATACCATTCTTTACCTCGACGCATTTTCCCGCTTCGACATGGGCGGCTTCGATCAATCCACCGACAGTGATGTTGCCCGTCGCGGAGACCTTGAATCCATCGAGCACGTTCCCGGTGATGACGACGTCGCCGGTGAAATTGATGTTACCGGTAGAAAAATCGACATCGCCGTTCACGCGAACCTGGGGTTGGACGTTCAGCACATTATCTTCCAGGCTGTAGTGCCCCGAACAGCCCGCGAACCATTGCGTGCCTTTGGCTTTTTTTAAGATATTCTCTCCGGGAGTTATCGCTAATTGCGTACCCCATTTTCCTTCAAGCAAGTGACCGAGCACGTTAAAACCGTCTGCTCCCCGTGTGGCGGGCGTAATGGCGGCCAAAAGAGTTCCTTCCTCCACCGTGGAAAGTTCCTTGAGATTGTAAAAATCGATCGAGCCGTCCTCGCCGACGACGTAACGTTCGCGCTCCTCGTGAGGGGCCATAAGCCATTCGATGGCGCTGTCGCGGCCCTCAGACGAGGGTTTGCCTTTCGCGATAACGGCGTTTTCAACCGGTTCGCGTTTCTCGTTTGTCCAGGCTAGGCATCGGCGGAGTTCGAGATCGTCGATCCCGGCACAGACCTGATGCTGCGACAGAACGGACCGGATCGGCCCCATCGTCAATCCCGCGCCTCTTCCCATCGGCGGTTCGATGGAGATCGTGGCGGTCATATCATCGCTGCTGATTTCGATTGAAAAGGTGGCGTCCCGGTCGACTTCCATAACGGAAATCCGGTTGTTCTCGAAAATAACTTTGCCTTCACACCGGGCGAAATACTCTCCATCCTCATTGGCTTCGACGTTTTCACCGGGCGTGATAGAAAAGTCTTCGACCGGTGGGGGAGGTAAATCACGGCCATTGATCTGAATTCCGGCCACCCCCGGCTTACTCGAAACAAGGCGGAGAAGGAATTCATTTTTTCGGGCGTGAATAACGTCACTGTCAATGGCGTGTGTTTCGTCTCCGATCCAGTCTTCGATGTTGGCCGGGCGTCCGGGAACGGGATCGCGCCCGGCGGCGGCAACGACTTCGATCTCCGCTTCCGGATGTTCTTCAATGAGCGTCATGGCCTTCTGGATGTTCTGCTCGATAATCCCATACGTGACACCAAGTTCCTTCATCTGCTGAACGATGTTGAAGGCCTTGATGGATTCCGCCGGGGGGTGATCGGCCGTGACATTACGAATGAAAGCCTTGGTCCAGGTCTCGTTGACGGCCAGGATGATTTGGTCCGAGAGGTGGAAGATCGTGTCACGTTCCGAGCCAGACGAAGAAAAATGCGTATCCCGATCTTCCTCCACTTGAGAGAGATCCTTGAGTTCCAGTTCCTCGTCGATGGAGTCGAGCAGGTCTTCGAGTCTGGAGTTGTCCGGATCGGTTCCGTTCCCGTTTTTCATTAGATAAATATCTGTGTTTTCATAAGATAGTGATTTAAACGAAAAACCATATAGAATCCTAATGATATCCGTTTTTCCATTGGAAACCTAGTTCATTTTACGTCCGATTTCGATTTGCTGAAATATTTCGGCCATGGAAGCCGGGAGAAGCAAACGTTTCCTGCCGGTATCATTATCGGCTGATTTTAGGTAAAATGTCCTATATTCATAAAACAAGAATCGATTTATAAGCGTTATTTTCATCTCAATGGATTAATGAAAAGATAGACGGTAATTCAAGTGGATACAATTTCCGATCGAACCCAAACGGAAAACAACGCAGGCCAAACACCGGAAGAATCGCTGGTTCCAGTGACGCTGGTGATGGATGAGGAAATCCATGCCCTGATTAAAAAGGCCTTGCATGAGGACAAGGGAGACGGCGATGTCACGACTATGGCCACGGTCTCCCCGACCAAAATGGGATCGGCGCGCGTTGTGGTCAAACAGACGGGATTGCTGTGCGGTTCTCAGTTATTCGAACAGGTGTACAAACTGGTCGACGATCGCATCCAAGTTGGATGCTGGGCCAAAGAGGGCCAGACGCTCTCGGCGGGCCGAACCGTTTTCACGATTGACGGCCCAATGGGTGCGCTGCTGACGGGTGAACGGGTGGCGCTCAATCTGCTGGGAATGCTGTCCGGAATCGCCACCACGACCTCGGAACATGTCAAAGCCGTTCGGCATACCAAAGCCCGTATTACGGATACCCGGAAAACGACCCCGCTGCTGCGCCACTTGGAGAAGTACGCCGTGCGGGTGGGCGGCGGCGTCAACCACCGGATGGGACTCTATGATATGGTGCTGATTAAAGACAACCATATCGACAGCTGTGGCGGGATCATCAAAGCGGTCAACGCCGTGCGGAACCGTTGGGGTGATATGTATAAAATCGTTGTCGAAACTCGTAACCTCGACGAAGTGCGCGAAGCGGTGAAAGCGGGCAGCGACCGGATTATGCTCGACAATATGGACATCGACACGATGACCGAGGCCGTCGGGATTATCGACGGACGCTATGAGACCGAGGCGTCCGGCGGGATCAACTTGAACACGGTTTCCTTCGTCGCCGAGACGGGGGTGGATTATATCTCCATCGGCGGGCTGACCCATTCCACCAAATGGCTCGATTTCTCCATGATTATCGACAAAGAACGGACTAAATCACAGAATAAGGCAGGGTCTGGGGTTTAGGGTTCAGGGTCTTTTTTTCTGGCGATTGAGTTTTTGTGTTATCGATACACGATTGTTTTATCTCCCTCTTTTTTTCTTTTCTCTCTTATTATTCAAGTTAAGTTGGGCCCAACTTTTGAGGGGGATCAATCTTCCTTTCGGGGATTGCCTCCCAGCAGGTTCGGAATTGCTTGCTATGCAGAGTGGTACGATGGTGGGTCGATAAAACCTGACCCACCCTACCATCTGGTGGGTCGATAAAACCTGACCCACCCTACCTTGTCGACCGATCAGCCGATCGATAGGCAGAGTTCTCTCTGCACGGAGCCAAACAGGTGCACTCCCCCGGGGAATTTCTAGTATCCTGCCAACGCTTCGTGGATCGACCTTTTAAGCCGACTCTTTAAGTCGGCCTTTTCAGGAGAACTCTTGAAGATTGCCTCGCTGGACAAGCCTCAAGACGATCACTTGAAAGCGCAACACTTTCGTTCGAAACCTTGGACAGAACCTAAACTTCAGCGATTGTCACTCTGAGGTGCGATTTGACCTTTCTACCGCCCTATAACGATCCGGTAATCCACCAATCTTTGCAGACGAAACGGCAAGATTTAATTATAAGGAAGCGATCCTTTCTATTCGATCTTGCGTTCGCTGAAAGCGTTTCTGACTTGATACCGTTCGCTTTCTCCCAAAGTTTTTCCAATACGAGCTCGC
>CAZSIZ010000219.1:0-10638 GCA_964606645.1 uncultured bacterium | reverse complement strand
TAGAAACTTAGGGATTTTTGATGGATGATTGGTTTCAATTAGTGAGGTCTGAAATGAGGAAGGGATTTCAATTTTCGATGTAAAAGAAATCAATTTCATCAATTTAAACACATTGAATCTACTCCGCCCTTATTGTTTGCCTTTACCTGCCGTTTCCTCAGCGACGTCCGTTTGATCTCATAAAAATCGCCTTTCGAGTTATCCACTCCAATACTATCAATATCGTTTCTTATATAAATTTAATAGAGATGTTTAGCCATAGGTTTGAAAAAAAATGATGGATCGATCCGCCATTGAAACGATCGTCGAGCAGGCCGGGGAACTGGCGGCCTCCGGGCAAATCGATCGAGCGGGAATGGTTTTGGAAGAGGCGGCGGCGAGTCACCCCGATTCGGTGGAATTGCTGTCGCATCTCGGATATTTCTATTATAAAACGGGGCGATTCGGGCGGGCGTGGAATGTGCTTCAGAAGCGCGCTGAACTCGCCGAAGCCGATGCAGGAATTGCCGAAATCATGGCGGAAATCGCAATCTCCAGGCGGGATTTTTCTTCAGCAGTTCAATGCCTGAGATGCGCTGAACACGATCAAAAACACACCTCGAACAATTATCAAACCAATCTACATAAATATATAATATACAGCAAGTTACAAAAATTAATAAAGTGCACATTCAGCAGTCTGAACCGAATCGGATTCAAACGGTCTGTTTTAGGAATGAAATGGATTTTAATGAATAACACCGGTTTGGCCGTCTCTTGTTTGGAAGCAGTCATACCCAAACGAAGCAAGGTTTTCAGCCTAAGTTCCTTCTTGCGTTTCTTAAGCCGCTACGATTCGAAATACCTTAATGAAAATTTCGCATACCACAAGACGCGGGAGGCCATCATCGCATCCCAGGCGTTTCTTTCCAGTGCCGTTAATGCCTCGGTCCTGGATATCGGAACGGGTCAAAACAGCCTGCCTCTCTATTGGGCGTCACGAGGTTTGAGCGTTCATTGTCTGGACGGTTCGGATTATGGTTTTCCTCATTTAAAAAGCGTCGAGGAAAAACTTCGTCTGGATGATATTCGACCGAAAGTTCACTACATTAACGGGGACGCCCGGCGGCTGCCGTTTGAGAACAACCGATTCGATGGCGTTTCGGTTTTGTGCGCTTTGGAACATATTCCGCAGGATGGTGACATCGAGTGCATGAAGGAAATCTTCCGGGTACTCAAGCCGGGAGGCGTGGCGGTTGTCACGATCGAGACCGCTCAACACGATTCGGAGCAGTGGCTGGAAGCCCCGTACGAGATCGGTTACCAAACGGACGAACGTTCAAGCCAGGTAAAGCCGTCCAACGAGACGGTATGGCAGGAATTCTTCTGTCGAAATTATTCGCCGGAGCAGATGCGGAAACGTTTAGCCGAATCAAGTGAGTGGGAGATTACCGAAGAAGGCTTTTACGATGACGGCTATCTGCCGATCCGCCGCTGGCTCGATCCGTTCCATCGCTCACCAATGTCCAGCCTACTGCGAGCGATGCAGCCGCTATTGTCGCTCTTGTTTTATCGCCGCAAGCAGATTAGCCAACCACTAACCCCTTCCAGCATCGGTTACCTAATCCTGCGAAAGCCCCTAAACCCTGAACCCTAAACCCTGGTCCTATTTGAAATCGGAGGGTGGATTGAATACGCTTCCGGGGCCGTAGACGTAAAGATCGCCCTGTGAAATCAAACCGTTGGTCGTATCGTAGTAGTATACATCGCCCAAAAAAGGGCACGGGGGGTTGCAATCCGAAATCCCGTTTCCCCGGTCCCATTCCCAGCACCCATCCGGACCGGGACTGATAAACGCAAACCGAAACTGATCGCGGGGCTTGTCGTAAAGCCGGACACTTCTTCGTCCTGCCACGGCAAATTGTCTTCCTGGATTTCGCATCATTCCATACCCGTCATACGAGGTGTACCAATAATGCCTGAGTCCGCCCGTGGTTTGGCCTGCGCGCGAACTTTTCAAGAATGGATCGCTGGGGATGGCAGCGATATAGGAAACGGGGGAGGTCAAATGCCAATTGTTGGCCCACCAGGGGATCCCGGTCACCTGGCCGTCATCCGGATAGGCGCCATGATCGACCGTATACATCTCAACCGCGGTTGCCAGCGCTTTGATATCCCCCTGGACTTTCGCAATGGTTGCCCGTAATCGCGCGTTCATAAAATTGGGGACGGCGATCGCGGCGAGAATTCCGATAATGGCCACCACGATAAGCAATTCGATCAACGTAAAACCTTTTATTTTGAATGTTCGATTCATCGCATAATCCTAAACTGTGAATTCTCTTTTTAGTCGAAACATTTGGCCATTATTACTCATGGATTCATTATAACCCATTTTTAATAATCATATCATCCTATCACGCCTTCTTTTTTCCCTCCCCTGAATCTTGTCTTTTTTTGTCAAACCTGTGTTGTGCGAATTCGATTCACGCTGTTTTCGAGTATGATCTTTTGGAACCGTTAGGCGTGTTGGATAAGGAATATTCAATGTCTGAAAACCATCGGGAACCATCGGAGGAACGTATCAAAATCTCCATCGTCATCCCTATCTATAACGAAGAGGAATTACTACCGGAGGTCTTGCGCCACGTGCGCGGTATCGACTGGCCCGATTGCGAAATCATCCTGGTCAACGATTGTTCGACCGACACGACCGAAGCTATCCTGGAACCGGAAAAGGAGCGTCCGGACACGATGGTTTTAACCCACAAGGAAAACCTGGGCAAAGGCGCGGCGATCCGCACCGGCTTGCGGTATTTCACGGGCGACATCGTCATCGTTCAAGACGCCGATATGGAATACGATCCCGGCGAGATTGCGGATGTGGTCCGGCCTATCGCCGAGGGGAAGACGCTCGTCTGTTTCGGTTCGCGTTTCATGGGCAGCGTGGAGGCCATGCAGCTGCCCAACCGGATCGCTAACTGGTTGCTGGCCAAACTGGTTTCGATGCTGTACGGCCAGCGGATCACCGACGAGGCGACGGCTTACAAGGCCTTTCATCGCTCCGTGATTGAGCGAATCCCGTTGGAGTGTTACGGTTTCGAGTTCTGCCCGGAAGTGACGAGCAAAGTGTTGAAACTCGGCTACCCCATTCACGAAGTGCCTGTGACTTTCAAGGCGCGTACGGTCGAGGAGGGTAAGAAGATCGGGTGGCGTGATTTCTTCGTGGCGGTCTGGACGTTGTTCAAAGTGCGCTTTTTCTGGAGCGTCAAGAAAGCGGCGTCTCCGGTGGTGCGCTCAACTGTGGAACCATCGCCGGGGAAGGGAAGGCGTGGCTGAGATGAAACGGAAGGTCGTGATTCTTGGTGCGGGTATTGCCGGTCTCTCGGCGGCCTGGAAACTGCTGAAAACCTCCAGCGACACCGAGGTCGTTCTCATCGAACGCGATCCACTTCCGGGCGGTTTAGCACGAAGCATCGAGTGGCGCGGTCACATTTTAGATTTAGGACCGCATCGCTTTCATACCGAGATCCCCGAAATCAAGACGTTTGTCCAGTCCTTTTGCAAACCGCAACTGACGAAAGTCAAACGGTTCAGCCGGATGTACCTCAACGGGTGCTACATCCCCTATCCTGTCAAACCGCTGCCCACGTTCAAGGCGCTGGGGTGGCGCTCGGCGGTGGCGCTGACGGCGTCGGCGCTTGGCGTGCTGTTTCAACGCCGGACCGGCGATGCGCAATCCTACCAGGAATACGTCGAACGCTATTACGGCAGAGGACTCTACGAACGCATTTTCGATCCATTAACGAGAAAAGTCTGGGGAATTGCTCCCGATGAAATCGCCGCCGAGGCTGCCCGAGTCCGATTGCGGGGTGAAAATATATGGCACGCTTTGAAAGACGGCCTTTTTTCAGGCGAAGAGACTTACGTGGCCGAGTTTCTCTATCCCGCCGGCGGGATCGGACAGATCGCTCAGCGTTTCGCTCAGGAAATCGTGATGATGGGCGGCCAGTTGATCTTGAACCATGAAATAAATTCCGTCCGACACGATGGACAGCGAATCCTGGAGGTGGAAGCCGAGGGGCCGAAAGGCAAACAATCATTTCCCTGCGACAGGTTGATCAACACGATTCCTTTGCCTGTACTCGTCGAACGATTCTCACCGGCGCTGAGTGATGAGGTTCGGCAGGCCGCAACAGCTTTGGAATACCGAGCCTTGACACTGCTCTTTCTTCTCTATGATGAGAATTTGGAGATCGAGGATACGTGGCTTTACTTCCCGGAAGCGGATATTCCCTTTTCACGAGTCAGCGTGCCCGGCAATTTCATGCCTCATCGCAGCCGGGAAGGGAAGAGCGTTTTCTGCGTCGAATTTCCATGCGATGCGGGGGATGAAATCTGGAAGGCCAACGCGGCGGATTTAGCACAAAGAGCGGACGAAACGCTGCTTGGTTCCGGACTCGTCCGGTCGCGAAGTGTAGATGCGCTCGCCGTTCGTATCCGGGAAGGCTATCCGTTATACCGGATCGGTTACGAGCGGCCGCTCGAAGCCGTGATTTCGTCTCTCCGTTCGTTCGACAATTGTCTGACAACGGGACGGCAGGGTTTGTTTCGCCACAACAATCTCGATCAATCCATACAGATGGGATTATTGGCTGCCGACTCGATCTCGGAGCGGACGTTCGATTGTGCAGGTTGGTATGACAATTTATCTCAATTTAACGATTACCGAATTATCGACTAGAGCGATTTTCAAAAGTATTGTTGAATTGAATGCGTTACGACTTGTAAAATCCCATGCTGTTTCGGGATTTTACAAACGCCATTACGAACGTATTTTTGAAAATCAATCTGACGGGAGAATTACGGCGTGTTGGAGAGAGCGTGGAAAAAGGCGTATCTGATCGTTCCCCCGACCGGGAAGTATATCCGGGAGGAGCGGTGTCAGACGCCGTTGGAGGATTTGCATACCATCGCCCTGCGTCCACCGATGGACCTGCTCTATATGGCCGCCGTTTTGGAGCAAACGGGAGTGGAGTGCCGGGTGAGGGATTTTCCCGCCTTGGACTTGAACTGGGATGACTTTTCCGCCGAAATTCGTGAGTTCCAACCCGATTCGCTCATCCTCTCGATCACTACACCGACGCTGGAAAGTGATCTGAAGGCGGCTTTGACCGCGAAGGAAATTGATCCACGTATCATTACGGTGACGAAGGGCGCTCATTTCATCGAACTGGATCGTCAAACGCTGGAGCATTATCCACAACTCGATTTAGTCATGCGCGGTGAATACGAAGAGACCGTGAGCGAACTGGCCCAGGGAATCCCCTGGAATCGAATCGATGGAATCACCTATCGACACAATAACGAAATCGTGCGAAACGCGAACCGGGATTTTATTCGTGACATAGGTTCCATCCCTTTTCCGGCACGCCATTTGGCCGATAACAGCCGCTATATCCGGCCCGACACGGAGGAGATGCAAACGACGATTGTCACCAGCCGGGGCTGTCCGTTTCCTTGTGTCTTCTGTCTGGCAGGAGCGGTTTCGGGTAAGTCAGTCCGCAACCGCCCGGTGGAAAACGTCGTCGCGGAACTCAAGGAATGTGTCGAGCGTCACAACATCCGCGATTTTCTCTTCCGCTCCGATCTCTTCACAGCCAACAAACGCTGGGTGATGGAGTTGTGTCAGACGATCCGGAAAGAAGGACTGAAAATCCAATGGTCGTGCAACAGCCGCGTGGATACGATTCGCGAAGAAGTGCTGCGGGAAATGAAAGCGGCGGGGTGCTGGCTGATTTCGTTCGGTGTCGAAAGCGGCGATGAGGAGATGCTGGTGAAAATGCGTAAGCAGGTCGATTTCTCTACTATCAAACCAGCGATTCAAACCTGCCGCCAAGTGGGGATAAAAAGCAGCGTCTATTTCCTCATCGGTCTACCCTGGGAGAACCGGGAAACATTCGAGCGTTCCAAACGATTCGCCATCAAACTCGATCCCGATTTCATCGAGTTCTTTTACACCTATCCGTTTTATGGAACCGAGTTCTATGACGAAGCCGTGAAGGAAGGCCTTCTACAAAAAGGCGAACTGCCCCAGGCGGCATACAACCACCCAGCGATCCCATCGAAATATCTATCGATTGCGGAACTAAAACCGTTGCGGAAAGAAGCCTTGCGGGCGTTCTATCTTCGCCCCGGCTATATCCTGCGAACGTTGATGAAGAATCCGTCTCCACGAATTTTGAAGAATTATTTCATATACGGTTTGCGCCAATTACGTGATTTACTGAAATAAAAATTCATTTGTCTAAAATACTGGGATTACCATCCCGGCCTATCTGGACTTTCAGGATTTAAGGATGACCAGGATTACAACAGGTTAGCCAATTACATTTTTTTTCATCCTGAATATCCTTTCATCCTGGGTATCTTGATTCTGACAATTTTGGCGTGACCTACCCTACATTCTGAAAACTGAAAGCGAATCATGCGCGTTTTGTTACTCAATCCACCCGGCGATAAACCTTACTTGCGGGATTATTATTGTAGCCATTCCGCCAAGGGGCATTATTACTGGCATCCTTATGACCTGGTCGTGCAGAGCGGCATTCTGTCGCAATGTCACGAGGTGGGTTACCTGGATGCCAACTTATACGGGTATTCGTTCGGTAAAGCCGCCCGGCTCGTGCACCGTTTCGAGCCGGAGGCAATCGTTTTTCTGGCGGGGGGAGTTTGCTGGACGCAGGATTTCGCTTTTCTCGACAGTCTGGATATCCCGCCCTCCGTGCCTGTGATCGGAACGGGGGATGTGCTGGTCAGCAAGGGGCGGGAAATCATGGGCCGCTATCCCTGGCTGACGGGAGTGCTGCTCGATTTCACGTCACACAGCATCAACGAGTTTCTTAACGCCTGGAATCCTCAGACGTGTCGAAGCGAACTGGACGCACCGCTTTCCGCATTGCTGTTTCGGCAGGAAGATCGCCTGATTCGCGGTGTGAAACTGAAAGAACGATATTACGCTTTCCCCTTGCCGCGTTATGATCTCCTGCCTCTGTCGAAATACCGTATTCCCCACGGCCGACGCCGCCGGTTTGCTTCGTTCCTGACGGACTTCGGTTGTCCGTATAACTGCTCGTTCTGTTTCAACGGCAAATGGGATCACCGGCTGCGCGATCTCGACAACGCCATGCAGGAATTACGCTATGTACGGCGTCTGGGTATACGTGAATTGTGGATCAAGGATTTGACCTTCGGCGTCAACCGGCAGCATTCCGTCGAGTTCCTCAACCGACTCATTCAGGAAAAACTCAGTTTCGACTGGATCGCGCTGTCGCGGGTAGACGTGATGGATGAAGAAATATTATCGCTTATGTCGCGTGCTGGATGCCACACGGTTCAGCTCGGTGTCGAATCCGCCGATCAGAACATTCTCAACTCGATCGAAAAGGGAATCCAGCTGCCGTGCATCGAGGAAATCTTCAACGTTTGCCGTAAACTGGGAGTGCGCACGCTGGCCCATTTCATCATCGGCCTTCCCGGCGAAACCGAAGAGACCGCGCTGAAGACCATCGAGTTCGCCAAGACGCTCGATCCCGATTTCGCCTCGTTCAACGTCGCCGCCCCCCGCATGGGGACCGATCTGCGCGCCGAGGCGATCCGGCAGGGCTGGACGTCTAGCGAGGTGGACACGGTCGACAACTCGGTCGCGTTTCCACAGATGAATATCGGTTCGTTGACCGCGATGCAGATTCAGGAATTGCGGTCGCGGGCGATCCGCGAGTTCCATCTGCGCCCGTCCTACCTATGGCGAAAGTTGACGGATGTCAAATCACCCATCGAGGCCTGGCGTATCCTGCAAAACGGCTTAACGCTTCTCCGCTCCACCCTGCACAAGCCTTCCCCCAGCGACATGATGGACGGGGATATGTAAATAAACCATCGGAAATACATGGTTTTCGCTGTATAATAAATTCAATCTAAAACAATTATTAAGCCGAGGATCGACCATGTCCGTTCAATCGCTCAAACACCTTTTTACGGTAGATGATTACAATCGGATGGGGGAATCGAAGATTTTCTCCGAAGACGACCGGGTGGAATTGATTGAAGGAGAAATTATTCAAATGGTACCGATTGGAGACCGTCATGTAACTTGTGTGAATCGATTGCTCGATTGTTTTGTGTCTTTACAGGTAGTTAAAAAAACGATAATCAGTATACAAAATCCCATTCAGCTAGGCGAGTACTCTGAACCCCAACCAGATATTACCTTACTCAAACCTAGCGTTGATTTTTACACAGGCTGTCTTTCCCAATCGAATGATGTCTTCCTGGTCGTCGAAGTATCGGATTCCTCCATTGAGTTCGACCGGAATGTAAAAATTCCCCTGTATGCCAAACATGAAATCCCAGAGATGTGGTTGGTGGATTTGGAGAAACAAACCCTGGAGACATACCGTCAGCCAGTTTCAGGACGCTACACGCAAACTCAAACACTCGATTCCAATCAATCAATCGCCCCTCAAGCCTTTCCCGAGTTGATATTGCCCGTAAGCGATATTCTCGGATAAGAACAATCCACCCGGAGTTTTTCCAACAATGGTGAATTATACCAACTTTCAGCCCAATCGGCCCAATCGCGCAATCGCAAGTATTCTATTGATCTTCACCATTGCCGGGGCGTTCTGGGCCGGGATGTTCCCCATTCGCGGCAGCAACGATCCCTGGTGGCATCTCAAAACCGGCAAAATCTTATGGCAGTATTTCCAGGCGCATGGATTCAGTTTCCCCCCGTTCGATGTGTTTACTTATACCGGCGCGGCGACGCCCTGGGTTAACCACGAGTGGTTGGCGGATTTAATCTTTTATGCGGCTTACGCGATCGGTGGTATCCAAGGCGCGATCGTCCTCAAGTCGCTGATACTTGCGTTGACTTTCGCACTCTTCGCGTACTACATCCGCCGTCTAGGGGCGGAGATAGAGTTCGCGTGTCTCGGAGCACTCATCGCACTGCTCGCATCGCTAGGCACGATTTTTCTTCGCCCACCCATCTTCACGTATCTCTTCGTCGTCGTATTCCTCCATCTCATTCTCACCGCACATCGAGGAGGCAATATCCGACGCACGCTTCTACTGGCCGCGATCTCGGAAATCGTCTGGATCAACCTGCACGGCGGCGCGATCCTCGGAATCATCCTGATCGGTTTCTGGTGGGTGAGCGAGTTCTGGTTCTGTTCGGTCGATTGGCTCAAGGGAAATCCCGTCTCGCTTCAGCGTTTGAAAACCAGTTCTTTGTTCCTATCCGTGGTGACGGCCGCGTCGTTCGTCAATCCCTTCACCTATCACATTCATCTGCTGCCGTTCAAGATCATGAAAGATCAATGGCTGATCGACAATATCGGCGAGATGCAGACGCCGAACATGCAATACCGAATCTTATTCAAATTGATTATCGTCGGATCGATCCTCTTCCCGATGCTGCGCCGTTCGTCGATTCGCCTGTATGAAGGTTTAGCCATCGTATTTTTCTTACATCAGTCGTTGAATCATCAGCGACACATTCCCCTATTCGCCTTAATCGCAACACCCCCGTTTATCCACGCCTTGGCCGAATCGCGCCGTTCCCTGCTGACCGACACCCCATCGCAAACAGGATCGTCAACGGGTCTGCGGAGTATTCTGCAAATTCTTTTACAGCGTGTTTTGCACTATCGCCTTGACGCAGTAGCAGCGTTTCTGTTAATCGCTTACGCCTTCGGTGCGGGGCCGCACCAGATATGGAGAGATAATCTTCGCGATTTCAGGGATTTGGCCGTTCGGGGCTACATCCCGGATCGTTATCCTGAGAAACCCGCCAATTTTCTGATTTACAACAAAATCCAAGGTCCGATGTTCAACCACGACAACTACGCCGGGTATCTGATCTGGCGTTTCGCTCCGGAACGGATGAAAGTATTTACCGACAGCCGCTACGATCTCTGGGGCAGCCGTTACGCCAAGGAAGAACTCGGAGCGTTCGGGGGCCGTCGTTATCCACTCGGATGTTACGCCAGGGATGGAGTGTGGTACGATTTCGATCCTTATCGCATCAAGAAACGTGAAGATGTTCTCGTATGGGAAGATATCTATGCTGGAACGGATAGTTCCGATCCCGATATCGTGGCCTGGTATGAAAGCGGCAAGGAATACTGGCAGTACATTCTCGATAAATACAACGTGAATTTCATTATTTGCGTGGATATCAAGGTGCTCCACTATCAATTGGACCGCACCTATCAAGGCTGGTTTCTGGTCTACCATGAAGGCGGTTACGTCATCTACTTACGCAACACACCCGATAATGCAAACTTGATCCGCAAATACGCCCTCAACCATCAAGAGCACATTCCATCTATGGAGGACCGTTAGGCGTTGAAATAGGGAATCACGTATTCCTGGACCAAGCGATATTCCGCCATCGTCAATCCGGAACAGAGCGACATCCAGATCGTAAATTTCAAGGTTGCAAAGAAATCCTCCATGAAATTACCCTGAAAAAACGACCAGAAATCGGGCGTAAAGAGATACACGATGGCGTCGATAAACTCATCCCAATCCTTAAAGAATATGGTTCCTCACAAGAATCTGTGCATTGAAGGGATAGAAAAACACGTGCTAAAT
>CAZSIZ010000218.1:0-10798 GCA_964606645.1 uncultured bacterium | reverse complement strand
AGAAACTTAGGGATTTTTGATGGATGATTGGTTTCAATTAGTGAGGTCTGTAATTCCTGATAACCGTTATCAATCAAAGATTCTGTGGCGTATTTGCCGCACCTATGGCGAAAAAACCACAATAAATACTTGACTCCATTCGACGTACCTCTATGATTAAATTACATTTGATATAATGAAATGAATTGTTGATAACTTGTCTTGATTGAATCCTTATGCACTCATAAGCAATGGTTTAGCCTGTGAATTCTAATGTGGATTATATTCCAGGATTCATGAAAAGTACATTTATTAAGTACTTCATCAATTAAAGAGATTATTTAATAACGGGTTGAAAAAAGTGAAAGCAGGACGAAACTCACACCATTTGTTGAACGTCAATTTTAAATTATGTCGATATGTTTTGGTTTAATTTCCATTTTTCGACTTTACTGTTTCGTCTTCACTGAGCGATTGAGAATGATAAGTGAACGTAAGTATACTCGATTATCTATCCTTTCAATTCTGCTAACCGCATTTTTGTTCAATGGTCCATCAGCACATGCCGAACTGGATAATATCGATTTTGGCGGCGATTTTCTCTTCGAGTATTTCTGGGGGGATGATTTCGATCTCAACAACGCTTTCCAGGACGAAGTGGATTTCCTCAGAACGGAGTTTCATCTCTGGTTCCAGGCCGATTTGGACGACAATATCATGGTCCGGATCGCTTTAGAGAGTGACCGTGCCCTGAACCAAATGGGAACCGGCAATACCAACATTCTTGTCGAAAACGGGCTTGGCGATCTGGAAATATTCGTCGATGAAGCGTATATCGCCATGGCCGATATCGCCATGAGTGGATTCTCCGCCTCACTGGGAAGGCAATTCCTGAACTATGGCGACGATCCCACTTCGAACGATTTCAACCGATGGTGGGGAGCCGGTTTCCTCATCGGCGATTCTCAACCCAACAGCCCCTTATTGCTGACTCAGCTGGGAAGCCACGAAATCGATCCTTTCGACGCCGTGGTGATCAACTACGAAACCGAAAATATGCGGATCGATTTGATCCATACCAGAGACATGGAAGACAGCGTCCTGGGGGGACCGGGAAATCCCACCAACGAGGATGCCACTCTATCCGCCCTCTACACCTCCTATTACGGTATCGAAAACCACCAATTCGATCTATACACCTCCTATCACGAGCAAGACAACCAACTCGGAAGCCTTAACTTCGATGGAGAAAAATGGATCGTTGGAGCCAGAGCGGCTGGCGATATCAATGATTCGCTGGCATATAAAACGGAATTAGCCACGCAACTCGAAGACCGGAACGTCGGCCCCGAATCCGACGCGTTCGCTCTTCAATCCGGGCTGAATTTTCACCCAACCACCCGTTACCGCCCCCATCTCGGATTGCTCTATACCTATCTGCAACACGATGGGATGAATGGAGCGATGCAAGGTTTTTCGGCTCCATTCGAGGGGAAAATCTACGGAGCCATTGCCGAAGGTTTAACCAAAACAATCGAGGGAGGGATGAACCCTTTCACCAACATGCACGTATTCAACCTGAACGGCGGGTGGGAACCCTGGGAGAATGTCGCCTGGAAAACGGACTTGTTCTATTTTCTTTTGGACGAAGCGGTTGCTGGGTCCAACGAGGGCGGCTTCGAAATCGATTCCCAAGTCGATTACCGCTTCAACGATTACTTGACGACCTTTTTCGGAGGGGGGATGTTTTTCCCCGGCGAAGCGTTTGATAACACCCAGGGAGACGACGATGATTCCGCGTTCGTCCGTGCAGGAGTCCATGTCAATTTCTAATGCGGTTTAGATCCCTTCATGTTGAAAATGACGATACGCGCTTTTAATTAAGTGGCTTTAATCACTTATTTCTTTCTGGTCTTACACAACAATCATGCCGCTTCTGCACACGGATGCCATAACCCTTCGGCGAAGACGAATGCGCGACGCGGATGCCCTGGTAACGCTCTTCGGGCGGTCCTGCGGAAAGATCACCGTTTCGACAAAAAGCGTATTGAAAACGACAAGCCGTCTGGCGGGTATCACTCAACCTTTCAACCACCTCCACGCCATTCTCTACGCTAAACAGGATGACCAGGAAATCTGGACGCTGACTCAAACGGCCCTGATCGCCTCGTTCGAGGGGATACAAAACGGCATCCAGAAAATGACATGCGCCTCGTGTCTGGTGGAATGGGTCGAGGCGCTCAGTGCCGAGTCTCAATCCAGCGTTCGGGTCTGGAATCTCTTAATGGAAGCGTTCAATCGCTGGAACCGGCAAGACCCGTCCCGCGAAGAACTTGCCTACTACATCTATCATTTACTCGTGGACGCCGGTCTCCAGCCGCAAATTCTACACTGTCTCCAATGCGGCGAAGAGAACGCCCCGTCGTGGTCGTACCGCTCCAAAGACGGGGGGATTGTCTGCTCGAAATGCGGCGGGGCTGGTTTGAGTCTCTGCCACGGTTCGATCCAAATTCTGCGCCGGATGGCTTCGTCCCATCAGCCGCCTTCGATCCGATGCTCGCTCCAGCAAAACCAGGAGATTGGCCGTTTGCTCCAAGCGCATGGAGAATATCATGCGGGGTTACAGTCCCGCTCGGTTGATTTTCTTGATAAAATAGATAATTCGCTAAATACTCAACCAGCTCGGTAACACCGTATCGGGACTATTTTCCAGAGATCGCAGGATACAATTACCCATCGTGAAGAAAATTTTCGTATTCGGCATTGGCCCACTTCCTATCGAGTCCTCCAAGCGCTTCCACGGCGGTGGAAACCGGGCCTGGCATCTGACGAAACCTCTGCTCGATCGCGGTTTCGAGGTCACACTACTCTGCATGAGGATCACGGGCAGCACTCACCCGGATCGACCGGATGAAGCGTGCTTCAAGGAAGGCGCGCTAACCTGTTACACCGTCGATGAATTGAGCCACTTTGCAGACGATGATTACGTTCGAGGCTTGATCGAACGCCATCGTCCCGACGCCCTGATCGGCGCGTGTGGATACCCCGCGTCACGGGCGGTGTCGGTTACCGGCGATCTGCCCGTCTGGGCCGACGTTCACGGCTATCCCATGGGAGAAGCGCAGGCCAAAGCCTTCCATTACGACGAAGGAGGGTATATCCATCATTTCTGGAACATCCACCGTGAGGTTCTCAAACGCGCCGACCGCTTTTCCGTGACCTCCGAACGCCAGCGCATGGCGCTTATCGGCGAGTTGGGAGCGATGGGCCGTCTCAACCATCACACGTTTCGCGAGAACCTCGTCACGCAAATCCCCATTGCATGGAATGAGGAAGTCCCGTTCGAGAAGCACCATCGCAGCAAGGACGATCCATTCGTCGTGTTTTTCTGTGGAGGGTACAACCTGTGGTGCGATGTGGAACTCCTGTTCGAGGGCGTGGAGAAAGCGATGGAAAAGGATTCCCGTATTCGCTTTCTCTCCACGGGCGGGGCGATAACCGGCCACGATGAAAAATCCTATCCGCGATTCAAAACCCTGGTTGAGAATTCCCGCTTCCACGACCGTTTCGATTTGAGGGGATGGGTCGAGAGCGCCGAACTCGAACGGTGTTTCTCTCAGGCGCATATCGGGATCAACGTCGATCTGAATTGTTACGAAACGTTGATCGGCGCGCGCAACCGTCTGACCGAATTCATGGCGCGGGGGCTTCCGATCCTGACCACGCTGGGAACCGAGATCAGTCAAATTCTATTTTACAAAGGCATGGTGCTGACCGTTCCAATGGAAGATTCGGACACACTGGCCGGTGAGATCATCCTGGCCGCAAACCATCCGGACAAGTTGGATGAAATGTCGCTCAAAGCGCGCCAGCTGTTCGAACGCCAGTATACCTATCACGTGACCGTGAACGAACTGCTCGAATGGTGCGAGAATCCCTGTCATAGCGGGGATTATGGGCATCCGGTTCAGTTGGACTACCGGGAAGGCGGCCGGAACAAAGAACGATCATCCGAAAATTGGATACGACGTGCGGTCTGGTCTCTCAAACGTCGGCTATAGCCGGGATTCGATCGTCCGAATCGCCGGAGCGGTTTCAGAAAATTCGGAAATATGAGCGTCTGAGCCTTTTCGACTCTTGACCGAAATCGCTTCATGGATATTCTTTTAGTCTGCCATAGAAAACCATTTCTTTAACGCCAGCGTAGCTCAGTTGGTAGAGCAACGGTTTCGTAAACCGTAGGCCACGAGTTCGAGTCTCGTCGTTGGCTTCCAATTTAAGCCCCTGATCCCAGGGGCTTTTTTCATTTCTAACCCCTGTTTATAGTGGTATTCTCAACTTTATTAAGAGTATTCCCTTTCCATCGTTCGCGCCACCAAGCAACACTTGACGACAGTCAAACCCTTTATTACCATCTGAATTATAACCAAATTGTAACCAAAATCTCTATTCTTATTTTATACGGATTTTGGTTACAACAACCGATGGGGAATCTCATGGTACGAAAAAGAAAAAATCGAACCGGCTCTTTAGTGAAAAGAGGAAATTCGTGGTACATCCGAATTAGCATCAATGGAAAAATAATTCAAAGAACAATTCGAGAGCCAGATACAGGCAAACCCGTCGAATCGAAGGGTCGTGCTGAATACCTTGCACCAAAACTTATTGCTCAGTTGACGAATCATATAGCCAAAGAAACTTACGATCCCTATTCAATTCAAATCAAAGATTTGGATAATTCGTATTGTGTTGCTTTCCCAAACCATTTGAACTACATGAGCGCCATCAACCGACAAACGAACATGAACCGATTCATCGATCGCTTCCCTACTTTAGCCGATATCACACATGAATCTCTTGGCAGATACGTTTCGGAGCGACTTGCCACGCCTACCCGGAATGGTAAAAAACGTTCTCCGGCAAACGTGAACCGGGAATTATCGTTTTTACGAACGCTTCTCAATTGGGCTGAAAACCTCGGCAAAATCGAACGTAATCCTATTCGTGGATACCAGTTCCTTAAAGAACCAGAAGGACGCGACAGAATTCTTACTCAAGAAGAAATCGATCGATTGACAGAAACCATCCAGAAGGTCCAATTCTATCCAATCCGATTGATTGTATTGATTTCACTTTACTGCGGTCTGCGATCCAAAGAAGTTCGAACACTTGAATGGGATGCCATCGATTGGGAAAGAGAAGAATTCGATATCATTAATTCTAAAGGGAAAAAACGCCGTATTCCCATTCCAAAATCTATCCAAGAAGAATTAAAGCGTTGGCCCCACGAATCAGATACCTACGTTTTCCCATCCACGAAGGTTCCGAATAAGCCCATTGGTTCAATAAAAAGATCATTCGCCACACTTTTGAAAGATGCCGAAATCGAACAATTTTGGTTCCATGATTTACGCCATACAACCGCATCCTGGATGCTCCGAAAAGGAGCCGACGTTCGGACGGTTCAAGAGATTTTAGGTCACGCCAATATCACGACTACGATGAGATACTTAACCTCTCTTGCCGATCAAAAGCAAAAAGCTGTAGAATGGGGAAATGACTGAAAAGCGTTAATTTTGGGTAACAAATCCTATGTTTTAGAATCCATTTAATTTCATTTTCACCAACCACCGTCAGCCGTTTTATAAGAGCCTTCATACGATGGGAATCACATCAACAATGGCCCCACAGATAACTATTGATTGGGATTTTAAGTTATGATAAACAGTAAATATCGTCAACAAGATGAAAATTTTTAAGTTCAGCGTTGACAAGTACGCATACTCTCATATTCGCTTGATAATCAGAAAATACACATGAGGAATAATGATGTGTTTATACTCTTCTCTTATTCTCCGATTTTTCCCGTCTCTCTTATTTTTCATTCTCATCGTTTTGTATTCGGCTGATCTTCACGCCGCCGATACGATCGGAAAACACCGTATCTATACCCATCGACTAGAGCCACGAGAACACCCCGATTATTCCCGTCGCCATGTGAAACCGCCGGATTGGGATACGTTCGGGGGTCGAACACGATTTACCAGCCTGCGCGGATTCGCCGTCAAGGATGATCTTATTGTCAACTTCGTTCAGGATTTGGATAAATACACCAGTACCTATCAATTGGGCGATGTGATCTGGCCATCGTATCCCATTCTTTTCGCCAAAAACCTCTGTGATCTGGCCGACGAGATCAAGCGCCGAAATCTCTTGCTGTTCGATATCTGGGGATATGTTCCCGGCTCTGGACCGGGAGGTTATTGGACGCAATACCAAGCCCCTGAAAGCGTCTTTGATCTTCTGGAGTTGAAATTGGGTGAGCGTTGGCTAGGCATGGATGTTGGTGAACAGGACGGACGATATATCGGCGGCTACGCCTCACAAATGGTTCCCAATTCATCAGACCGATTTCATCAGTACTTGAATTTCCAGCGACATTTCCAACGTATGTGCGACGACCTGGGCAATAAAATGTCCACGTTGGTATCGCTCAACTTCGGTCACTATTTCTTGAAGGAAGGAGTCTACACACTGATCGGCGCGGAAACCGCACAGGGACTGCCCAACGGGCAGGTTTACTATTCCTTTATTCGTGGTGCAGGGAAGCAGTATGGAGTCCCGTGGTTCGGCAACGCTTCGATTTTCAACCGATGGGGATACAAAACCTACGGAAGCGAAGGCAAGGATCATAGCCCCACGAAAGGAACGAGTTTGAGTCTGTTCAAGCGGCTGATCTACAGTCACATCCTTTATAATTGCGTATTCGCCGGTTTTGAAAACGGCTGGTTCGATGCGAAAGGAGAATTCTCCCCCATCGGTCAGATGCAAGCGTCTACCCGCCGATGGGGCCAAGAAAGGGGCCAGCCGGGTGAGATGATCACACCTATCGCCTTGATGCTGGACTTTTATTCGGGGTGGTCGTTCCCCCGCCACTTGTATTCGAGAAATGTTTACCGGATCTGGGGCAATCTGCCTTACGAGCCAGGCGATTACCTGACCGACGGCGTATTAGACATGCTCTATCCCGGCTACCAGGATTCTTCCTATTTTCATAACGAAAAAGGATTTCTTACACCCACACCCTACGGTGATTCCGCCGATTGTCTGCTTAGCGACGCGCCAGAATGGTTGTTGAAACGATACGCGGTGCTGGCGATCGCAGGTGAATTAAGGGGTGGCTTGGAGATACGAGACAAACTTCTCAGATACGTTGAATCTGGTGGTCATCTGGTCATCACCGCTGGCAACCTTAAAAAATTCACTGAAGGACTCGCGGGCATACGGGTCGATGGTGCTCAGCGGTCATTCCAACCGGGGACGATAAAACTAGGTGATGAAACCTGTAATGAAGAGAATCCTTTCTCTCTTTATCCACTTACTTTTCCTTCAAACGTGCGTGTTCTGGCACAGGTTGGCGAGTTTCCCGCCGCCGTTGAAATCGATTGTTGGTCCGGTCGCGTCACCGTGTTCGCCAGTCCATTTGGAGTTTGTGATCACCCGGTAATGAAGGAACCAATTGCAAGCAAAGAAGATCACCTACTACCAAAACCCTATCCACTCTTGAGTCATATCCGTGTCCTGTTGGACAAAATATTTCGCGATCAAAAGCTTTTTGATGTTGGCGATAATCTCAGTCTAATTACTTGCCGTAAAAGCCCGGGCGAATATGTGCTGGGAATCGGTAATAACAGTTGGGAAGAACAGCCGCTTCAGATTGTTTCTCACTGCGGTCCCATTGATTCAATTCAGGAATTGCAACTCGACCAATCGGAAAAACAAGCAGTCGGGTACTTGCCGGAAACCGTGCAAAACGCGCATCTCGGTGTCAGCGGCGATGACACGATCGCGGGAGGTGATATCCGCATTTTCGTTGTGAACGTGCAGGAACGAACCATTGAAGTGATTCCGCACGAAACGCCTCCGCTACGACCTTCTGGCCGAATGCTCCCACTACGGGATATCGACTCCATCAAGGAGGCCATCCTGGCTCGTCCTACTTTCTTCGAGCATTACGACGGCGTCGTGATTGACTGGAATTATCTGCGGAAGAGAGAAAAAGACGCTTTACGTACCGAATCCGGATGGATCGACCGGCAAAGTTTACGCGTCGTCGTGGACCTGTCACCGGGAATCAATCTTTACCCCGATTTACGGTTGATCGATAACGATCCGAAAGAATTCTCCAAAAGCCTGGATATCATCAAAGGCATTCTCGTAAAAATGGAATTACTCCATTCGCACGATCTGTTGCTTTCACTCCATCGCTTTCCTGAGAACAATTTCACCACGGAGCAGACACGGAATTCTTTTGATCGAACCTTAAAAGAAATCTGCGAGTTCGCAGAGAATCAATCGATAACCGTTCACTTGCGAATGTCGCCCAACAAGCCGCCCTGGAATCTGAGTGACGCCATGCAATTCATTGAACGTGTAGCCGCGCCAAATTTTCGCCTGGCACCAAATACAGCCCAACTCTTGACACAACGTGTCGATTATGAAGAGATGGCGAATCTATTGCGAAACCGAATCGGATTCTGGCTGCTCAGTGCACCTTCTTACGATGTCAGCGGGCGGCTCTGGAACGCGAATGCTCCCATCACTGATTGCATAGGAAAAAAAAGGCTTCATAAAATTCTGTCGTTGGTTCCCGATGTCCCCGTGCTATTCGATGTAACTTATCACTCGCTGGATGAAGAGTATTTAGACTTTAAAACGCTAAAGTCGATTGTGTACCCACCCAGATGAATCCTTTCTCAATAAATCTCCATCGTGGGGAATACTATACAAGAGGCTCCCGGACCCGGCGGGTATCCGGTCCATCCCCACGTGCGTGGGGAATACCTTATATAAAACCTGTCTCATGTGTCTCATTAAGGTCCATCCCCACGTGCGTGGGGAATACGAAAACCGGGGCTTTCCCTGGTTTCCCCGGCTCGGTCCATCCCCACGTGCGTGGGGAATACCTGTCAACCCATTCCTTCCTTTACTCGTTTCACGGTCCATCCCCACGTGCGTGGGGAATACGCAAGGGCAAACCGCCGGAAGTCGGGGCTTGCCGGTCCATCCCCACGTGCGTGGGGAATACTAAAACAGAATGTTGTTCCCCTCCCACTCTCGCTCGGTCCATCCCCACGTGCGTGGGGAATACAGTTTTGGGGCTATATCCGGCTCTAGTGGCGGCGGTCCATCCCCACGTGCGTGGGGAATACGTAGACTGCCCATTCATCCCTTCCTTTACTCGCGGTCCATCCCCACGTGCGTGGGGAATACTTGTTGACGAATTTCGCCGCCGCGCCCTCGAACGGTCCATCCCCACGTGCGTGGGGAATACTTCAGGATCGCACCGGGGTTGTCGGGCTGATCCGGTCCATCCCCACGTGCGTGGGGAATACCGACTAAGAATCTCAAAAATCGCTTCAGCAGACGGTCCATCCCCACGTGCGTGGGGAATACGCAGTCTGGACAGATGCCGTAGCGAGTACTGTCGGTCCATCCCCACGTGCGTGGGGAATACGTATTATGAGTCGTTGGTGTCGTTTCGAGACGCGGTCCATCCCCACGTGCGTGGGGAATACCCCCTCTGATTGTTAGTCAGGTGTTCCTATCGCGGTCCATCCCCACGTGCGTGGGGAATACAAATCTGCTTAGGGTAGTTCGTCTTGTGTGATCGGTCCATCCCCACGTGCGTGGGGAATACTTACGCATAACGATATTTTGTTAGTCAGAGCTCGGTCCATCCCCACGTGCGTGGGGAATACCCAGTTTCACATGTTTTCGTGGTCTGTGTGTCCGGTCCATCCCCACGTGCGTGGGGAATACTCGGCGCGGTACATCGAAGAGATGTGTCGCAACGGTCCATCCCCACGTGCGTGGGGAATACGTGTGGCGGGGTCGCGGGTTTTGCGGGTGACGCCGGTCCATCCCCACGTGCGTGGGGAATACTTCTGAAAAGCATCAATATTTGCTTGACGTTTCGGTCCATCCCCACGTGCGTGGGGAATACGTTTTTGGAGACAAGACTATATAGGAACTTAACGGTCCATCCCCACGTGCGTGGGGAATACGTTGGCAACGTTTGTGGCCAAACCAGGCTGCCCCGGTCCATCCCCACGTGCGTGGGGAATACCCGACCGTCCAGTTCGCGCTTCCCGGTGCTATCGGTCCATCCCCACGTGCGTGGGGAATACGATATTCTTAAGGCCGTTTTCCCTCCAATTAGCGGTCCATCCCCACGTGCGTGGGGAATACATAATCCACAAAATTATGCTTCAATGCTACCCACGGTCCATCCCCACGTGCGTGGGGAATACCGTATAATTCCGTGAACGTCAACCCGCCCGTGCGGTCCATCCCCACGTGCGTGGGGAATACCTTGCCCAGTTATTTTTTTCTGTGCCGGTGTCCGGTCCATCCCCACGTGCGTGGGGAATACTTTCAACCAATGAAGTCAAAAGATCGATAAAATTACGGTCCATCCCCACGTGCGTGGGGAATACCGCACAGTGGCGGGAGCGCAGCTTATAACGCGCGGTCCATCCCCACGTGCGTGGGGAATACGAAACCAGTTGTCAAGTTTTTTTTTCTAAAATCGGTCCATCCCCACGTGCGTGGGGAATACTTGATGTCAAGTGGTCGGATATTCAACCTGATCGGTCCATCCCCACGTGCGTGGGGAATACCCAAAGTTGAACGAGATCATTGATCCCCGCCCAGGTCCATCCCCACGTGCGTGGGGAATACGTTGTATAAAAATAGACGTTTGTCGTGCAACTCGGTCCATCCCCACGTGCGTGGGGAATACATATAGGATAATTCC
>CAZSIZ010000217.1:4549-10906 GCA_964606645.1 uncultured bacterium | reverse complement strand
CGGAATTCGTTTCCCGGTCGAACGAACGGTAGACGCCGTCCACGGTTGTGAGCAGGATCAGCAGATCGGCGTTGATTCCCCCCGCCACCAACGCGGCCAACAGATCGTTGTCGCTGAATTTCAGTTCCTCGATCGCCACGGTGTCGTTTTCGTTGATGATGGGCAGCACGCCGATGGCCAGAAGATGCTGTAAGGTCTCACGGGCGTTGAGATAGGATTCACGGCGGTCCAGCCCAGACCGGGTTAAAAGCACCTGGGCGGTGACGATGTTGTAATTGGCGAACATCTGACTGTAAAGGTCCATGAGCCGTCCCTGCCCCACTGCGGCATAAGCCTGGCGAAGATGAATCGACGCGGGACGCCCCCCCTCGATACCCAGCGCACGCAATCCCGCCCCCACCGCGCCGGAGGAAACCAGCAGCACTTCGACCCCCCGTTCTCTCAGTTCGGCGATGTCGTGGACGATGGATTGGATGACCGGACGGTTGAAGTGGGTTTTCTCTTCGTCGATGACGCGCGTACCAATTTTGATCACCACGCGTTTGATTTCGCGTAACCCGGTTTTCGTTTCTTCGATCGCTTTTTTCAATGAATTCATCACGGTAAATTAATCGTTATTTTCTTAACAGTGAGTTTAGTTGGAAATCGTCTTTGTCTGAATCCTTATCGCCGGTGGAAACGGGGAAATTGTCCCAATACAGGTCGATAATCCGTTGGCGTAGTTCTGCGGTATTGTCTTTGTTCAGCGCGGAAATGGTGTAGATGGACGATTTGGGAACATCGGGCCATTCTTCCCTGAACGTTTCGGTAACGATATCCAGTTCGTCCTCATCGAGCAAATCCGTCTTGTTGAGCGCAACCAGATAAGGCCGTTCCAGAATTTCGGGATCGTATTGCCGGATTTCGTGCTGAAGGTCCCTCAGTGTCGAAGAGGGAATCGTGTGATCGTGGGGCGAAATTTCGATGACGTAAACCAACATTTTGGTGCGTTCAATATGCCGCAGAAAATCCAAGCCCAGCCCGATGCCTTCGTGTGCGCCCTGAATGATACCGGGAATGTCAGCGATCACGATCCCGGAACCGTCGGGAAGTGTGATCGTGCCAAGAATCGGCTGAAGGGTCGTGAAGGGGTAATTGGCGATTCGGGGTTTTGCGCCGGTGATGGAAGAAATAAATGTGGATTTGCCCGCGTTGGGCAAACCGATCAATCCCACGTGAGCGACCATTTTTAACTCGAACAGCGCGGTAAACTCCTGGCCTTGCTTGCCGGGTGTCGCATGACGCGGGGCCTGGTTGGTCGAAGTCGCGAAGCGTGTGTTGCCTTTGCCGCCATGCCCGCCCTGGACGATGACCGTTTCGCCATCGGTGTCCTCCAGATCGACGATCAACTCACCAGTCTCATGATTCTTGACCACGGTTCCCGGAGGCACTTCGAGGACAAGGTCTTCGCCGCAGGCTCCGGTGCGGTTGTTTTTTCCGCCATTGATCCCATTCTCGGCTCGATATAGCGGTTTGCTGTGGAGGCGTTCCAGGGTGTTCATACCGGGATTGACGCGCAGGATAATGGAACCTCCGTTGCCTCCGTCACCTCCGTCAGGGCCGCCGAGCGGCACGTATTTCTCATGCCGGAACGAGATGATCCCGTGCCCCCCGTCTCCCGCCTTGAGACGCGCCTTGACCCGGTCGATGAATGAACCTTCAAAATGGGACATGATCTCCTACATTTTCTGACCTATTAATTTTGTTTTAAGTCCCCTCTCCCTCTGGGAGAGGGTTAGGGTGAGGGTATTCCATATCGTTTCCAACACCCCTTCCGTAATCGAGAAAACTTCGTTATTCCAAAAACGCAATACTCGAATTCCTTGCGCTTCAAGATAGTGGGTACGTTTATTATCATAGCAAACCTGCAGATCTTCCGAATGCTGGCCTCCATCCAGTTCAATAGCCAACTTGGCTTCATGGCAATAGAAATCAAGAATATACGAACCAACGGGGTGTTGTCTACGGAATTTTGCGCCCGCACATTGACGATTACAGAGCAAACGCCACAGCAATTTTTCTACATCGGTCGTATCACGGCGTAACTCTCTACATCGGCGAAGTAATTCGGGGGAGAGCCGTTGGTTATCGATAGGTTTTTGCATTATCGCCCTCACCCTAACCCTCTCCCAGAGGGAGAGGGAACTAAAACCACATCATTATTTAATCAAATTCGCGTTGATTAATTCAGGTTCGATCCAGCCGGCCCAGATTATTCCGACTTGCTTCTTGGGGGGGAGGATTTGCGCCATGACTAGGGTTGCATAGCGGGCGCTGTAGCGATCCAGGTTAATCTCGGTTTCTTTGAGGACCTCGCGCGGTTTGCATTCGTTGATACGGAAACGCTGCGAGAAGACGATGTCTCTTTTCTTGCCGTCAACGACGTAGACTTCATAGAGCACGGTTTCATCGTCGTCGTATTCGCGGGGCGGGAAATCCATTGTGAAGCCAGTGGTCAGGCGGGCGTTGCTGGGGAAGAAAACGTCGTAGCTGATTTCCCCCGTCACCTCGCGAACGTCAACTGCGATGGCGGGAATGTCATTCCAAAGCGTCGGCTTCACCCGGCCCTCGACAATGGGATTCGTGGCGACATCGGTGAACGTACCGTGCTCGTCATAGTCCATCCAGAGATCGAAAGAGTCGCGCGGGGTGAAGCGGTAGACACTGGCGGACTGGAGATGGGCGGCATCACGCCAGGTAATCCCCGGATCAGATATCTCCGCTACTTTCTCAAAGAAACGGGGATACTCCGGCGGGTTGTCGAACGCGGTGTAATACGTCAGGTTCATCTGCGCCATGTATTCGAGCATGTTTTCCAGATGGTCGTAGCCGTAATGGTATTTCAGCAGATAGGGATAGACATCGGGATTGATGAGTCCGCCTTCATCGAGTGCGTACCGGTCGCAGAATGCGCCCACGACTCCAAGGCCGGTCGTGCCGACAAGAACCCGCGCATCCGAGGGGGTGTTGTCTCTGATCCAATAAGCGGTCTGACGCCGCACGGTTTCGCTGACACGGGTGTGCTGGCCGAGCTGTTCGAGATCCATCGGGAGCCGGTTGAGACACGTAACAATCACTCCGGGAAGTACGATAACCGAAACGGCCACTCCG
This sequence comes from uncultured bacterium, assembly GCA_964606645.1. Classification (GTDB taxonomy): domain Bacteria; phylum Hinthialibacterota; class Hinthialibacteria; order Hinthialibacterales; family Hinthialibacteraceae; genus CAZSIZ01. The sequence continues at coordinate 7,756 of CAZSIZ010000217.1, read as the reverse complement.
CATCCGGCAAGCAGCCCGGCACGAATTTTCTCTCTCGGAATCCAATCCAATCCGCTTTTAATCAACGCGTGAATCGCGATGGCGGCCTCGATGTGGAACAGCACGATCACAATCTGGATATAGCGAATAAAATACCCGCCGAGCCTCAATCCGACATTATCGGAAATATTGAACTTATAACCATAAGCAAACGGCAGCAGAATAAAAAACGAAAACATCGTCAACCGGGCGGCGAAATAACGCGCGCTTGGAACCGAACGCCCGCAACGGAAAACAAAAAATACGAACGAACCCACCGACAGCGCAATCAGCACACAGAACCCAATCGTTGTGGGATCCTGATTCATGATGGCCTGGTAACTGTCGAGAATGGTGCGAAAACCTTCACGCAGTTTGCTGTCCCAGGGGAAAAAGAAAATCCAGTTCTTAAACAGCAACTTGCCGTAAAACGTGCTGGGCATCCAATTCCCACTGTTGATTTTGACGAAAGCGAGAAACGGAAAGACTGCGATGATGAATCCCGCGAGATAATGAGCGAGATCGCAAATAACGGTTTTGACGGCTTTCCCCGACAGCCGGTTACGATAAATAAATACATATAATATGTTGGAAGCGGTGAATCCCGCCATGACCAGCAATCCCTCGGCGCGGGTCATAAACAGAATCGCCGACCCCGCTCCCAGCCAGACGGGATTGACACGCCGTTCCGCCGTCATTCCGAAAAAGACGAGGATAGCGATCGTCATAAACATCGTCGTTTCAAGCCCAGCGGGAGCAGTGAAATAGAGCGGGCGGCAGGACCCCAGCAGCGCGCCGCAGCAAAAACTGAGCGTCAGGTTTTTCGTATGCCGGTAGACAAATCGCTGCGAGATGTAAATCAGTGCCAAATACCACACCACCCCGGCCAACTGCAAAACGCGAACCGTGTCTGTCCAGGGGATGAAGCGATCGATCGCCGAACAGAGAATCGTAAAAAGAAAACTGGTCACCCCGAAACTGACCTCACCGGGATTGAACGCAAATCCGTTGCCCGACGCGATATTGGACACGTAGCGCCAGTAGATATAAGCGTCGTCGAGGGGGAAGCCTTCAATATGAGTGATGTATTGCCACTCGTAATAACCCGCCAACGTCAACGGTAAAAACCAAACCACGTTACGCCAGGATGCAACGGTTTTTTGGATCTTCAGCATCTTGATTCCATCCAAAATGAAATAATGAACTTAAGACGTGCGTTAATGTAGCATGGAAGCGGTTTTTTCTGGAGTGGCGGGTTTGTACGCAGGCGCTTTCTTGACCGTTCCCCGTTTCGTTCCTAAAGTAATTAAAAGCAGGGTTTAGGGTTTAGGGTATAGGGTTTTCTTGTTAAAAAAGTTACTTAAAACAATGGAGGCTTAGTGATGCATAGTATAAAACCGGGACGGGGATCTTCGATGATGGGGGGAATCGGTGGAATAGGTGCCGCTGTGTTTGGCGTCTTCTGGATTTTTTTCGCCCTGTCAATCGGTGCACCCCCGATCTTCGCTCTCTTTGGGATTCTTTTTATCGTGATGGCGATAGCGGGTTCTATCTACAATTTCAGCAATGCGACCCGGAAAAACCGCTTCAGCACTTTCGATATCACCTCTGGCGAAGAAGAGAGCGATCCCCTCACCAAAGCCTTCGGTCACGAGAAAAAAGACTACCGCAAGGGATCCACCTACCGCCGGAGAGAAGAATCCTCTCCGGTAGAACCAGCCCCTCCATCAAGCGAAAGCCCCCGGCAGTACGAAGGCAACTACTGCCCGTTCTGCGGCGAGGAAGTCAAACCCGAATTCGATTTCTGCCCCCAATGCGGGAAGGATATCTGAATTCTCCATTTCAAAAAATTGTAGCGCAGGCTTCCAGCCTGCATTTTGACTTAACGGAGCAGACTGGAAGCCTGCACCACAACCCTATACGCTGATATCCTTTAATGACGAGGAATGGGATTAATGAAAATTCTGGTGACGGGCGGCGCGGGATTTATCGGGTCGTATATCGTGGACGAATTGGTACAGCGCGGGCACACGGTGCGGATACTGGATTCGCTCGATCCCCAAGTTCACCCCAATGGGGAAGCGCCCGATTATCTCAATCCCGACGCCGAATTCATCCACGGCGACGTTCGCGATTACGGAGCATTAAAGAACGCCGTTCAAGACCAGGAAGTGATCTTCCACAAAGCCGCCGCCGTCGGGATCGGGCAGTCGCAGTACCTGATCAAACACTACGTGGATGTCAACACCGGGGGAACGGCGAACCTGATGGATATCCTCGCCAACTCCAACCATTCCGTGCGAAAAGTGGTGGTGCCTTCGTCACAGTCCGGCTACGGGGAAGGATGCTGCGAATGTCCCCAACACGGTGTGATTAAACCCGATCTGCGCCCCGAAGCACAACTCAAAGACAATCGCTGGGAGCACGAATGCCCCCACTGCGGATCGGTCATGAAACCGGTTCCCACACCCGAATCGACGCCGATGGACAGCCGCTCCATCTACGCCATGACCAAACGGGATCAGGAAAACATCGTGATGAACATCGGCTGGACCTACCGGATTCCCTCGGTCGCGCTGCGGTATTTCAACGTCTACGGGCCGCGCCAGTCGCTCTCGAATCCCTATACCGGCGTGATGGCGATCTTCATCAGCCGACTGGCCAACGGCAACCCGCCCGTCGTCTACGAAGACGGACTTCAGACGCGGGATTTCATCTCCATCCACGACGTCGTCGATGCCAACATGACGGTAATGGAGAGCGACGCCGCCGACTACCGCATACTCAATCTCGGCACGGGCATCCCCACGTCCATCAAAGCCATCGCCGACACGATCCAGGAGATTACCGGCTCCTCCATCGAATCGGAGATCGGAAAGCAATTCCGCAAAGGCGACACCCGCCACTGCTTCGCCGATATGACTGAAATTCAGAAAACCCTTCAGTTCAAACCGTCGGTGTCCCTTAAAGCGGGATTGAAGGAAGTCGGCGAATGGTCGATGGTCCAAGAAAAAGTGGATCGCTTCGACGAAGCGGCCAGCGAACTGTCTAAACGCGGATTGGCGTAATTCCTAAAACCCAATCCGGCAGAGCAAGTACCAAATTGCATTGTGGTGGGGGCATACAGCCAGTTCCAATAATCCAAAATACAAGCTGGAAGCCCCCCCCCCAAAATAACCAAAAAACGCC
>CAZSIZ010000217.1:0-4539 GCA_964606645.1 uncultured bacterium | reverse complement strand
GGGGGGGGGCTCCCTGGTTTTAAAATACATAAAATTGGCTGGGGGTACCCCCGCACCACAAATTACCCTAAAACCGGCGATCGCCATGCCCCCGAAAAAGATCCAAGCCTTCCTCGATTCACTCCACCCGCCGATTGAAAGCCTTCTCCTGTCGCAGTACGTCCACCTGGAATCCGTCGAGCGGATTCTGGATGTGGGTTGCGGACATGGGACCATCGCGTTGATGCTGGCAGCGCGCTTGCCTCGATGCGGCGAAATCGTGGGGATCGATCTCCTCGAACCGGCGATCCGGGATGCAGAGAAGAATCTGGCAACTATGATCAACTTGACAGACCGTTCGATGCCAAGCGTTCGTTTTCTGACGGGTAATGCAGTGACGTTGGAGCGAATCGGCCCAGGATTCGACCTGGTGGTCTGCAATCCCCCCTTTTTCCCCGCCGATGCTTCACGCCCATCGCCCAAGCGGGAACGGCGCGTGGCGCGTCAGGACGAAACGCTGCCGATGGAAGCGTTGTTCGAATGCGCGGAAAGACAATTGGTAGAGAACGGGTGCCTGGCTCTGGTGATTCCGAAAGCGCGGCTGCCGGAAGTGGAGCAATTGGCAAATATATGGCGGTTCGATATTCGTTCGATCGAATCACATCTCGAAATTCGGAAGCGCAGCGGGGGGATTACATTGGTCGAAGCAATCAAGAAAGAACCGATTTGAAATAATCGATTATGTTAAATGCCGATTTCAATAGGGCTTGTTTCTCAGGGGCAGGGGATCGCGAGTAGCGGCAGTATGGTTGAGCAACTCCACCATCAGTTCCCCCTTGACGTTTTTCAGCGCGGGATCGTTCCAGCGGTTGTTGAATTCATTGGGATCGTCTTCCAAATCGTAAAGTTCTCCATCGGAAGATCCGGTGTAGAAGGTCAATCGCCATTGCTTGCTTCGGATGGTCAGAGTATCGCTGGGACGTGCATCCGTCTTTTGTCTTTTCTTACCTGAACTGTCGGAATAGTGTGGTGAATGAGCGCCTGAAGCGATGGATTCGATGTAGGCGAATTCGTAACCCGTCTCTTGAGCGTCCGACATCAATACATGCTTTAGCGATTTCCCTTGAACACCGGGTGGCGTATCGATACCGGCCATTTCTGCAATCGTAGGGAAGATATCGGTCTGCTGCACGGTTCCATTGACAGTTTTTCCCGATTGCAGATGTCCCGGCCAGTTAAAAAACAGGGGCACGTTCGCGCATCCCGGATAGTGATAGGCTCCCTTCCACCACAGCCAATGATCGCCCAGCATATCACCATGATCCGAGACAAAAACAATCAAGGTTGTCTCGCGGAGGTTCAATCGATCCAGCGTTTCCAGAATCCGGCCCACCGAATCGTCGATCAGCGACATTTCGCCATAATGCTGGGTGCGGTGATAGGCGGTTCTTTCGGTATACCGCTTCATCCGTCCTTCCGCCAGTTTCTTGAAGGGTCCACCGTCCAATTCTCCCTTTTTGCGCACGGCTGAGGGCATTTCGTTTTCCTGATACATTTCACGATAGGGAGACGGGGGATTATACGATTGGTGGGGATCGACGAACGAACAAAAGGCGAAAAAGGGATCTTTTTTCCTGGCGCAATCCTGGATAAAATCGATGGTGTGCGAAGCAGACCAATAACTATTATGCAGTTCGACGGGAATACGGTGATCCGGTTCGTTCACATACTTGGGATGATGTTTTTTCATCCAGATCCAATGCTCGCCGCTTCTTCCATCCTCGCCCAGATGAAATTCCTGGAATCCGTAGTAAGGTTCGGGATGCGTTTCCATCAACGGTAGCGGGCTACGGTAGGGAAAGTGAGGTTCGAAGTGAAACTTGCCCGCGCCTCCGGTGCGATAGCCGTTTTGAGCGAAAGCGTGGGCCAGAGTGATTTCATCTTCCGGCAGGGAGACGCCATTCGACCAGACGCGGTGCGCCATCAGATAACGTCCAGTAAAGACGGTCGCGCGCGCCGGCATACAAGCGGGACACTGCGTATAACATTGATCGAATTTCACCCCGCTGTTGGCAAGCGCATCCAAATGAGGTGTCTGAATCACGGGATTCCCGAAGGCTCCCATGTCGTCCTTACGCTGCGTATCAGTCATGATGAGCAGAACGTTTGGCTTTTTTCGATCGTTGGTTTCAGCCCCGCTTTCGGACGAGTGGACAAAAGGGATTGCTCCCGCGATGACACTCTTTTTCATGAAACTCCGCCGCGATAAATCACTCATTTTTCCCTCCCGATCGTGGATATCCGATTTTCACATTTCCACGCATCGATTGTCAATGATCTGCGATAGGGGGAATCAAGTTGGTTAAAGCAATCAAGCAAGGACCGATTTGAAATAATCGACCGTGTTCTGCAATCCTTCTCGAAGGCCGACCTTCGGTTCCCAATCCAGTTTTTCACGCGCGAGAGCGATATCCGGCTGACGTACTTTGGGATCGTCCTCCGGTAGTTCCCTGCAAACGATCTCGCTCTTCGATCCGGTTAATCCCAAAACCTCTTCCGCCAATTCGCGCACGGTCATTTCCGTTGGGTTCCCGATGTTGACGGGCGTATCCATATCGGATTCGAGCAGGCGGATGATTCCCTCGGCCTCATCCGAAACGTAACAGAAGGAACGCGTCTGGCTGCCGTCGCCGAAAATCGTCAACGGTTCACCTTGAAGCGCCTGAGTAATGAACGTGGAGACGACCCGGCCGTCCTTTGCGCGCATCCGGGGGCCATAGGTGTTGAAGATTCGCACGATGCGCGTTTCGACGCCGTGATACCGGTGATAGGCCATGACCATGGCTTCCCCGAAACGCTTGGCTTCATCGTAGACGCCGCGCGGCCCGATGGGATTGACGTTCCCCCAGTACGATTCCTGCTGGGGATGAATGAGCGGATCGCCGTACACTTCGGAAGTGGAAGCCAGCAGAAAACGCGCCCCTTTATCTTTGGCCAGCCCCAGCGCTTTATGCGTTCCCAGCGATCCGACTTTCAAGGTTTGGATCGGCAGTTTCAAATAATCGATCGGACTGGCCGGAGACGCGAAATGCAGGATGCTGTCGAGCGGACCGGGGATATGAATGTAATTGGTCACATCATGCTGGACGAACAGAAATTCCTTTTGGCCGAAGAGATGCTCGATATTGGAGAGGCTTCCCGTAATCAGATTGTCCATACAGATCACCTCGTGCCCGCGTTTGAGCAGCGCGTCGGCCAGATGCGATCCCAAAAATCCCGCTCCACCAGTAATCAACGTTCTTGGCATATTAGACTCCAGTCTTCACAATTCATTTTGTTCGCTGATTTTTGAATTTTAACTGTATTGCGATCGATATGATTGAAAAGAGACTACTGTGAGTACGATTGACTAACAAGCATGTCACACATAAATTATTTTTTTGGTTTCCGCATCACCGGAATTGGATGTTGAAATCAGGGGGAAATAAATAAGGTCAAAGCCTTGACTCTATTTGATAATAGTGTACAATAAGATCAATTTATTAATCTTAGGCGCAATCATGCGAACGATTTCCGAAATCGATCTTCAGCAGCGGCTGGCGGTGGAGAATCCGTGGTGGGAAGGGAAAGAGGCGTTTCCTAAGTTCTATGGGGAGATGACTCCACGGCCTTATATCAACCTTTTCTTTCCGTTACTGGAGAACCGATCTGTGCGGCGGGCGGTGGTGCTGATGGGGCCTCGGCGTGTCGGAAAGACGGTGATGCTTCATCATTCGATTCATCGGCTGATCGAAGAGAACGACATCGATCCCAGGCATATCTGTTATTTCTCCGTCGATCATCCCCTGTTCACCGGAATGGGGCTGGAACAGATGCTTGCGATTTACCAGGAAGCGTCTGGAGTGGATTTCAGTTCGACCGAATGTTTCGCCATCTTCGATGAGATTCAATATTTAAAGGATTGGGAACGGCATCTGAAGGTGCTTGTCGATTCGTTTCCCTCGCTGAAATGCGCAGTTTCCGGCTCGGCCGCCGCTGCGCTGAAACTCAAGAGCACCGAATCCGGCGCGGGCCGTTTCACCGATTTCCTGCTGCCGCCTTTGACGTTTTATGAGTATGTACTGCTGCTTGGGAAAACAAAAGAAGTTGAAGATGAAAACTCGAAACTTTTGACTAAACCTGAAAACACTAAGTTCCTAAATGATTTATTCATTGATTATCTGAATTATGGCGGTTATCCTGAAGCGATTTTTTCAGAAGACATTCAAGCCGATCCTGCCCGATTCATCAAAAACGATATTATTGACAAGGTTTTATTGCGTGATTTGCCTAGCCTGTACGGTATCCAGGACATCCAGGAGCTCAATTCACTCTTTTCAATGTTGGCGTACAACACTGGAGGTGAAGTTTCACTGAATGAACTTTCAAAAAATTCAGGCGTGACGAAGAATACGATCAAGAAATATATCGAATATTTAGAATCGGCTTTTCTGATTAAGATCGTTCATTGAAGTGTACCCCATTGTCAAGACAAATTTTCACCTATTTTAAGGTAGGTTA
>CAZSIZ010000216.1:0-10913 GCA_964606645.1 uncultured bacterium | reverse complement strand
TACCGGCTCGATTCGATTTCCGGGCCGGACGAAGCCTTCTGGAACGAAACGCTGGGCGAACGGGGTATCATAAGCGTCGAATGGGCGGAGCGGCTGGGGACGCTGATGCCCAAGGACGCCGTTCACCTGTTCGGCTCGAAACTCGATTCCGGCGACCGCGATTGGACGCTGTTCACCCCCCTGGCCGCTCAACAGGGTCTGCATGGAGAGATGAATGCTGCTTCTGGCGATTGACACATCCACCCCCACCGGTTCGGTGGCCTTGCGCACGGATTCAGGTATCGCAGGGATTCTGACCGTGAGCGTGGACACGACTCACAGCGAAGGCCTGATGCCCGCCGTCGACACCCTGCTCACCCGCGCCGGGCGTCACGTCAACGAACTGACGGCATTGGCGGCGGTCTGCGGTCCGGGATCGTATACCGGCCTTCGCATCGGAATCGCCACAGCCCAGGGATTGGCTTTTCCGAACAATCTGCCCTGTGTCGGGCTTTCTTCGCTGGACGTGCTGTCGTGGGTATTCCCGCACGCCGCCTATCCGGTCTGCCCGTTGCTGGAAGCACGGAAAGGCTGGCTCTACGCCCGCCTCTATCAATGGGAAGACGACCGACCTAAGCCGCTGACAGACGAACTGAACGTCGAACCGGACGAATTAATCAAACACATCGACCGGCCCACTATTTTCTACGGCCCCGGTCTGGCCCCATACCGTGAACCGTTGCGCGGGATGCTGGAGGAGCAGTTCGTCGCCGTCCCACCGGTTTACAATCTGCCCCGCGCGGACTTGCTGGCTGATCTGGCGGCGCGTGAGTTGGAAGCCGGGCGAGGGATCGAAGCAGAACAACTGCTACCCCATTACCTCGGCCCCTCGCAAGCGGAAGTCAACTGGAAAAAGCGGCAGGCCCAAGCGGATCCGTCACGATGAACGGCCCCATCCGCCCATTCAAAGCCGGGGATATCCCCCAGATTCACGCCATCGAAAAGGAATCGTTTACCTTTCCCTGGACCATGCCCCTGTTCTTGTCCGAACTCGTTTCGCGGGGATTCAACCGTTCGCTCGTCATGGAAGATGAAGCAACGGGAAAGATCGTCGGTTACTGTTTCTTCTGGGTCATCCAGGACGATGAAATTCACATCAACAACATCGCCACCCATCCGTCCCACCGCCGCCAGGGTATCGCCGAAGCCCTGCTGAACGAATCCATCCAAGTGGGTCTGAAGGACCGCGCAAACCGGGTGCTGCTGGAGGTGCGCGAATCAAACACCGCCGCCCTAGCCTTCTACGCCAAAAGAGAATTCAAGGAAATCGCCCGCCGAAAAGCCTACTACGACAAACCCAAAGAAGACGCCGTCATCCTGCAACTGGAATTGAATCCCAAAACAGCAAAGCAGGATTGACCGCTCGTTGTCTCAATTTAACTTCCTTGGTAAATGCCTCCAGCATGGGCCGAAAGGTCGGATGATCGGGAAAATGCTCCAATGCTTGCTCTAAGATTTCGATCACCTTTTCTTTTTGCCCGGTCAGCCATAGACATTTGATAAGCATTTTGTAGGCGTCGACATATTTAACATCGCGATCGATCGTTTGCTGGAAATAAGGAGCGGCTTTGATATATTCTTCTTTACGTGCGTATAGACACCCCAAGTTAAAATAAGGAGGTACGAAGTGGGGATCGAGATCGATGACGTCCAGATAACACTGCCTTGCTTGTTCCAAGTCACCGGTTAATCCAAGACAGATACCAAGGTTGTTGAGTGCTTCCTTGTGTTTAGGATCGAGCTGTAAGGCTTTCCGATAGGCTTTGATGGCAGGTTCGTATTGTTCTTTTGTCTGAAGGGCCAGACCGTCGTGATAGAATGCAATGGCGTAATTTGGATTTAATTGAGTGGACTTTCGGGTGAATTCAATGGCTTGATCGAGATCGGGATGGAGAATACCGAGGTATGAATGCACGATCACATTTTCCGGATAATGTTTCAATGCGCGTAAATAGGTTTGAATCGCCAAATCATCGCGTTGAGTATAATGATAGTAATTTGCCATTTCGCTCACGATGACAGACAGGCTTTGTCGGTTGTCGAGTCTTTCATGAGGGCCAAAGAATTGTTCCTGACAAAATTCCGTCACATCGTGGATGAGTCCACTTTTTATCGTCGATTCGATATAGAATGGTTCGTCTGAATCTCCGCAATAAAGGAAGACATGATAACGTCCGTAGGTGATGACCGTTTGTAGAGGAATACCGAGCCGTTTGGCGAGTCCGTGATAGAGCAGGGAAAATGTTAAACAATCTCCGCTATTGGTTTCGAGAGTTCGATCGGGACGGAAGTTATTCTGATCCCCGTCTTCGAAATGGGCGTATTCGAAGCCTTGTTCCTGAAAAAGGTACTGAGCGAGAGCACTGAGTTTTCCATGTGTAGTTTTCTGCCTGCCAACGCGCTGTATCACGGTATGGGCCATCGCGTCGAGCCGATCCAGCGCCGCCTCAACATCGACATCGGGATCGATTTCACGGCTAAGCAGCAAAGCCGCCTGAAAGAGATCGATTTCCTCTTCCGGCAATTGAACCAGTTCATCCAAAGTCAACACACGAGGAACATCGTGAATGGGAATAACGTACAATCCGTCAAGGAAATAAGCCAGGTATACAACAACAGGTATGGAGCAACATCCCAGAATAACGATAATTCCAGCAACGAAAAAATCCCGCAAGTTTCGTTTAACAGCGCTGGATATCATGAAACGCTCCCGGAATCAAAAAAAGTCGCCGCTTCTTACCTCAAAACCAACAAGCCGTTATAGGAACCTTTCTTAATGTTTCAACCCACTGATACGTTATTCAATAATCGATAAACCGGAACAATCCTAAACGATTTTACTGCATCATTTCTTGGATGAGCGCAACAATATCTTGCGACGTTTGTAAAGCATTCTTTGCTTCTTTCCGGCTGGGTTCGAATTCATCATCTGGATATCTCACAGCAACCGAGTAATCCGTCAACTCCGCCAATGCGTTTCGGAAAGCGCCTAGTGGACCGAGTGGATCGGTGATCAGATTAAGAAGATGTAAAAGATCGTGTGTTTTCGGGAAAGGAATGTGCAGGGAGGTCAGATAAGCTTTCAGGGCCTTTTCAACCGCTTGTTGCGCGTGAAAACAAACCGTATCCGTTGGCCCATCGGGCAATAACAGAGTTTGTTGAGCAGTAATAATATCGTTTCGAGCTTTTTTCAGCCACTGAAACGCTAACACGGTTTCTCTATCGTTCATAAACAATTCTCCCGGATTGAAACGCCTCGGTGATGATGTGATTAACCGTTCCCTTCCAATGAGCGACTTCTTCCGGGGTGTAAACTTTGATATCCATCGAACAGGGTATGGATTGAAACAGCAGACGAATTTGCGCCGGGCGGCGATGCCTGGGAAGATCGCTATCCATCACGACCAGCAAATCCAGATCGCTGTCCGGGGTGGGAGTTCCTGCCGCATACGAACCGAAGAGAAGAATCGTTTCAGGCGAAAACCGGTCCACGATCGCCTGAACCACCTCATCGATAGTGGATTGAGCGATCGACGCATCTCGATTCTGCCTCTGAATTGTCTCCATCGTTCTACTGCCTATAAGAAATTATTAAATACAACATCGTTCTATACGATTGGATTATACACTGATTTTGAACACACAATCCCATTGATTATTATTAGGCAAATCATAACTGAAAATCAACTAAACCGTTAAAGGAACCCTTCTGACTGATTCTTCCCACTGATACCATTTAGACAAGCATAACGAGTGCAAATATTATAAACGATTTACACTGACTAATGAAACGATTTCGACACTTTTTAGAACCGCCGAATTCGGCTCGACCGATTCCCCTGTGGTTTCTCAACCACCGGCTGAAACGCGGCGAGCTGGCGCGGCAGATCGGCGAGTTTACGGCGAAGGGCTGCGGCGGATTTATTCTGCACGCCCGCCACGGCCTATTGACCTCCTGCCTAACCGGTGGATGGTCAAAGGCAATCAGCTTCTGTATCGAGGAAGGCCACCGGCACGGCCTTCGAGTGTGGCTGCACGTCGATGGAAATCACCCCTACGGAACCGCCGCAGGGCGCGTCACCGACAGTACTCCCGATCACCGCCAGATCACGCTGGGCCTCGCCGGAATGCTGGAGGTTTCGCCCGGTGAATCCGTTGAATGGAACAACGAAAACAACCTGGACATCGCCTCCGTTCTGGGATTGAAAGACGACGGCGACGTTGAGAACCTATCCAATCTCTACAGCGACAACCGTGTGAAGGGGATCGTTCCGCACGGCATCGTTCGTATTCTCATATTCGACGGTCGCGTTACTGAAGGCGATTTTAACCGCTACGCGCTCGACACCCTGAATTCCGATGCCGTCTCGGAACTCGTTATCATCACCGATGCCTGTTATCATGAAGTCCTGCGGGACGAGACGGCCAAATTAGTCGAAGGTCTATACATCAGCGAACCGCGTTTCGGCGTTCCCGACGCTGGCCGTATCCCCTGGACGCCCGAACTTCCGGACCGATTCAAGGAGGAGTACGGCTATGGAATCTCTAAAGCGCTCCCCAGTTTGGTGCTTCCCGGCGAAGGGGAAGCGATTGCACACCGCTGTCGGTTTCATCGCTGCGTCGCCGATCTATTCTGCGAAAATTATTACGAAGCGATCGCCCAAACCTGCCGCGAAATAGGCTGGACGCTCATCGGGCATTGCGGGATCGAAGGCGAACCGGCCAAACAACCTTGGACTGTCGGCGATTTCTTCAAAACCAGCAAATCGTTCAACACCACCGGTTGCGTCACCTCTTACGACAATTGCTGGAACAACGGACTGGCTCTCAAACTGACTTCATCCGTGGCGGTCCTATCGGGAAAACCCGCGATGGCGGAAGCATTCGGCCACACAAAGGGATGGCGGTCGACGCTGGCGGATTGGGCACGTCAAAGCGGCTTCCAACTCGCTTGCGGGATCAACGTTTTCGTCCCCCACGCCGCGTATTACTCCATCGAAGGTTTCCGCAAGTGGGACGCTCCCCCCGCGCATTCGTATCAACAACCGTTCTGGCCCTGGTATCGCTCCTTCACGGACACTCTGGCCCGCTACACGGCGTTGCTGTCCGAAGGAACCCGCTCCGTTTCGGCGTTCCTGCTGTTCCCCGCTCAAACGTTTCAAGGACTATTCTCCCTGGATCGATCCGACATCGAACATCGCCAAACGTTGGAAAACCGTCTTATGGAAATCGGCGAGCAGTTAATACGCCACCATTACGATTTCGATTTTATCCCGGAGGAATTTCTATCCAGCCTGACACTGAATGATGAGAAGCACTGGGTTCTTACGACAGACGACAAACGTCAAATCATCACCCCGCTGCTGGTTCTGCCCGCCTGCCGGGTTTTGAAAGCGGAAACGCTGGACCGCCTGAAACAATGGGCGAAAGACGGTGCGCGAATCTCGATCGTCGATTCCATCCCCGACACCACTTCCGAATCCGGCACAGATGAATCGATCCGCGAGACCATCGAACACTGGATCGAGGAATACGAAACGGTCCAGCAAGCCGGGAAACACTGGCTGGAGGCATTATCCTTTTTGACCGAACCGGGTGTTACATTCGAACAAGATGCCAGCGAGATCATCCACCGCCATCAAACCACCGATGACAGTGATATTTTCTTTCTGCATAACACGTCGGCAACTCAGGGTTATCAGATAAAAGTAACGCTCCCCACTCACAGACCCTGCGTCTACGAAGCCGACCCGGATACCGGGCGTTTTCGGACGCTGCCGGTTGCCGGGCCGAATCCGTCGGTCTCCCTCTCGTTCGAGCCGGGGCAGTCATACGCGATCGTCGTCACCGAAGAACCTATTCCCGAAGCGGAAGAACCGATCCCTCTTCCGGAAACGCTCCGGCAGACGATCCCGTTCAAGCCAGATTTCATCTTCTTCACGAAACAAGGCAACAACCTCCCGCTAACCGCCTGGCAGACGCACACCGAAGCCTTTAACGACCCCTCAACACACCAGCAGGGAACGCGGCGAGTTCATACCACTACGTTTTGGGTTAATGAGATAATCGAGCCGATGTCTCTCCTATGCGACGGGCTTCACCACCAGGAAATTTTTGGAGGCCACGGTAAAAAAACCTTCACGGTCGAATTGAACGGAGAAACGGCAGGCCCACACGAGGAGGCCAATAGTTACGACCGGCTACTCGTCCAATACGACATCACGGAGCGCGTGCGTCTTGGCGAAAACCGCCTGACGATTCACAGCAGCGCCCAATACCACGACCCCGCCCACATCACCGAAGCGCTCTACATCCAGGGCGATTTCAGCCTTCGGAAAATGGGGGAGAAAGAAATTATTTTCCCACCCGAAACGTCCGTGCGCCTCGGTTCCTGGGCCGAACGGGGATATCCTTATTATTCCGGAACCGGCATCTACCGCCAGGACGTTCCCATCCCCGATTCCCTGGCGGGACACAGGACATGGCTGCGGTTCGAGCAAGTCTTCGATCTCGTGGAAATTTGGATCGATGAGCAAAAAGCCGGAATGCTCTGGAAGCCCCCCTGGACGCTGGACGTTTCCGAATTCCTGAAGCCAGGTCAGAACAACCGCTTCGAGTTCCGGGTCGTCAATTCACTCGAAAATCAATTGCTCCGCCGCGCCGCGCCGTCGGGTTTGTGCGGCGATATCGTCTTGGAGGTTTACTGACGTGTATTACGAGACAGTCGAACGTTTGAATAAAATCCTGATCGACGCCGCCTCACAGCTGGCCGGAGACGCGAACATCGACACCGGTGCGATCGATTTTACTCCCACCAAAGACCCCGCCCACGGCGATCTGACCACGAACGCGGCGATGGTATTAGCCAAGCCGTTAAAAAAAGCACCCCGCGATATCGCAGCCGAACTGGTCAAAGCACTGTCGCAAGACCCGCAGGTCGCCCAGACCAACATGGCCGGACCGGGTTTCGTCAACGTAAAACTGCAAGACAATGTCATGATCGATGTTCTAAAAAGCGTTTTGGATCGCGCTGAAGGATACGGACGTTCCGAAAAACACGCAGGCAAGAAAGCGTTGGTCGAATTCGTCAGCGCCAATCCCACAGGCCCGCTTCACGTCGGTCACGTGCGCGGCGCGATCGTCGGTGATACCTCCGCCGCCCTGCTCGAAGCAGTCGGCTACGATGTCACCCGCGAGTATTACTACAACGACGCGGGCGTGCAGATGCAGATGCTCGGAAAATCGGTCCAGGCCCGCTACCGTCAACTTTACGGTCAGGAAGCCGAACTCCCCGAAAACGGGTATCAAGGCGATTACATCCGCTATATCGCCGCCGGGCTGAAGACCGCTCGAGGCGATGCCCTTCTCGATAAAGACGAGTGGGAACCGTTCACCGAATTCGCTTCCGAAGTCCTGATGAGCGTCATCATGGACGACCTGCGCCGACTGCGGGTTTCTTTCGACACAACCTTCAGCGAATGCTCGCTGCACGATTCCGGTGAAGTCAAAAAAGTGCTCGCCCAACTGTCAGAGAAAGGCGCGACCTATGAGGAAGACGGCGCGCTCTGGCTGAAAACCACCGATTACGGCGACGACAAAGACCGCGTTCTGGTCAAGAGCGACGGCGAACCGACCTACGTTACGCCCGACATCGCCTACCATTGCGATAAATACGAACGCGGGTTCGATCTGCTGATCAACGTCATGGGCCACGACCACCACAGCCAGGTCGAGCGGGTCAAATGCGCCCTCTCCATTTTCGATTACGACCTCGACAGTCTCCACTACCTGCTCAACCAGATGGTCAGCATCCAGCGTGACGGCGAGAAGATCAAACTCTCCACCCGCGCGGGGCAGTTCATGACGCTGGTGGACATGATCGACGAGCTGGGCGCGGATGTCACCCGCTATTTCTTCGCCCAGCGTAACTACAAAGGTCAAATGGTCTTCGATTGGGACTTAGCCAAAAAGCAGTCGATGGACAACCCGGTCTACTACCTGCAATACGTCCATGCCCGCGCGTGCAGCATGGAAGAAAAAGCCACTGAGCAGGGCATCATCGATCCCGCCGCCCCGCTCGACGATGACTCCGCCTTGCGCGGCGAGCGCGAACGGCTGCTGATATTAAAACTCTTTTACTACCCCCTGGTCGTCATGGATGCGGCGGAACGCATGGAGGCGAATCTCATCCCAGCCTACCTCGAAGACCTGGCCAAAACGTTCCACGCCTACTACCAGGTCCAGCGCGTTTTGGATGAAGACGACCCCACAAACAGCGCCGCCCGCTTCAAACTCGTTCAAGCCGTCCGCCAAGTCATGCGCAACGGCTTGAGCATTCTCAAAGTAGACGCCCCCAACCGTATGTAAGCCGACCTGACATCCAGCCCATTTTCTTTCTATAATAGTTTTCGCTTGAATAAATCTGCATCCGGTTTGTTGGAAAGAAGGAAGGAATGTCATTATGATCCGACTGGGTCTCATCGGCGCGGGAACGATGGGCAAAGCGCACGCCGAATCGGTCGCGTATATCCCCGAAGCGCAATTGATTGCCGTCTCCGATCCCAACCGCCAGGCGAGCGGCGAACTCTCGAAACTCGCGGGTGGAATCGAAACGCGAGACGCCGCCGGTATCCTCGAAGCCGGTGACATCGACGCCGTCATCATTGCCAGCCCGACTCCGTTCCATTTCATCCAGGCAAAACAGGCCGTCGAAGCCGGGAAGCACGTCTATCTCGAAATCCCGATGGTCCGTCGCTTGACCGAAGGGGAAGAACTCCTGCGCCTGGTCCGGGAAAACAACGTCGTGCTGACGGTCGGACACAGCCAGCGCGGCTATTACGAATACGAAGCGGTCAAGCAGAAAGTCGCCGAAGGAGCCGTCGGAAAGCCGGGCATGATCCGCCTGGGCCGCCGCACCCCGCACCCCCGCGGCTGGTATTCCAATTCCGAAAGCAGCGGCGGCGTTATTCTCGACTCCATGATCCACGAGTTGGATTTCCTGAGTTGGACGTTCGGCCCCGTCAAACGCATATTCTGCCAAAGCCTCCACGGCCGCTTTTCGACGGAAGCGCTCGATTACGCCCTGGCCTCCATCCGTCTGCAAAGCGGCGCGGTCGCCCATATCGAATCGTCATGGAGCCATTACGGCCAGTTCTGCCTGGACATCGAAGTGGCGGGCGAAGACGGCTTGATCCAGTATGACAATCAGGAATCCATCCCGCTACGATTGTCGTTGATCGAACCGGCCACGATGTCGCGAAAATACGTCTCCGAAAGCCCGGTGCTCGCCCCGGCGTGTTACAAGATCATGAACGGTTTCATCCAGGCCATCGAAGGCAAAGGATGCAATCCCATTCCCGTCGAGGAGGGATTCCAGGCGCTACGGGCCGCTCTGGCAGCGATCGAGTCGGCGGAAACCAAACAGCCGGTCACGGTGAATTAACCAACAGGATGACAGCCCGATGCAAGACCAAAACATGGTGAACAGACAATGACAATCCGAATCGGAATAATCTCATTCGCTCACATGCACGCCAACAGTTACGCGGCCTGCCTGAAGCAGTTACCGGACCGCGTCGAATTCGTTGGACTCTGCGACGACGATCCCGAACGCGGTCAGTCCATCGCCAGCGAATTGGACGTCCCGTTTTTCGCCGACTGCGATGCACTGCTGGAGCAGAACCTCCAGGGCGCGATCGTCTGTTCGGAAAACGCCAATCACCGCAGGCACACCGAGCGGGCCGCGCAGGCGGGCGTCCACGTGTTGTGTGAAAAGCCCATCTCCGTTTCGATGGCGGACGCCCGCGCTATGATCGACGTTTGTAAAACGAACAAGGTTCAGTTGATGACCGCGTTCCCCAGCCGGTACAGCGTCCCACTATTCCGCGCCCGGCAGATCGTTCGTGAAAAGCGAATTGGCCGCGTCCTGGCCTTGAAGGGAACCAATCGCGGAACCATGCCCGGCGGTTGGTTCGTCGAACCGAATCTATCCGGTGGCGGAGCGGTGATGGATCACACGGTCCACGTCGTAGACGTCTGGCGCTGGATCCTCGAAAAGGAAGCCATTTCGGTTTACGCCGAATCCGATCAGCTCTTCTACCCGGACCTCGGCATCGACGACACGGGACTCTTGTCCATTGAGTTTGAGGGAGGGATTTTCGCGACGCTGGACACCTCCTGGTCGCGCCCCAACAACGCCTTCCCCACTTGGGGCGATGTGACGATGGAGATCGTGGGCGATAAAGGTTCGATCTTCGCCGACGCCTTCGGCCAGAAAATCAACATGTATAATAATAAAAACGTGAAAGCCGAATGGTCGTGCTGGGCAGACGACATCGACCTTGGATTGATCAAATCGTTCGTAAAGACGATCGAAACCGGCGAGCGCTCTCCCATCACCGGATTTGATGGGATGAAAGCGATGGAAGTGGCCCTGGGCGCATACCGGTCTATCCAAACCGGCCAACCGGTCTCGCTTCCGCTCACGATACAGTAATAAGTCAGACATTGCAGACGAAACGGAAAGATATAGTTATTTATAGACTATCTTATATACTGTATCTTATGTTCACTGAAAGTATTTTCGATTTTTCACCGTTTCGTTTTAAAGGATGAAAACGAATAGTCACATGAATCCAGAACGGCGCATATTACTCGTTGACGACAATCCACAATACCGGGCGGCGGTCACCCGCAACCTGACCCTGGCCGAATACCACGTGATCGAAGCGGAAGACTCGTCCGAGGGCATGGAGAAAATCCAGACGCACGATCCCCAGGCGATCATCACTGACCTGGATATGCGAACCCACGACGAGGGCTTGCAGTTCATCCGCGAGGTCAAACAGCGTTATCCGAAGATGCCTGTCGTGATG
>CAZSIZ010000215.1:0-10923 GCA_964606645.1 uncultured bacterium | reverse complement strand
TCGATATCGACGTGATCGTCGAATATTCCGATGGGATCGGCGACGGGAGTTTCCGGCTCAGTTTCGGTCGGAGTCGGAGTGTCCGGAACGACAACTGGAGTCTCGGTTGGTGTCGGAGTGTCCGGAACAATCACCGGTGTCTCGGTCGGAGTTGCTGTCGGAGTTGCTGTTGGAGGTTCGATTGGAGTTTCGGTCGGCGTCTCGACAGCTGTTTCTACTGGAGTCGGTGTTGGGGGTTCGACGGGGATTTCTGTGGGTGTTTCGACCGGTGTTTCCACTTCGGGAAGACCGAGCACGACGTTGCTGAATTTGCCTGTGGCGATTTGTCCGGTGTCGTGAGCGGTGACGCCGAACCCGATGAGGATCGGATCGTTCAGGACGAGTTCGGTTGCTTCATGAACCTGGACCCATGTGCCATCGGTGTCCTGATAATAGGTGGAGAATGAATCACCGATGCGTACGAATCGTTGACGTGCTGGATTCTGGCCGGTGGCTCGAGAGTCGCCGGGAGTGCTTGCGCCGCCCCCATCTGCAACAGGACGCCACTGAGTGCTGAATTGGCCATCCCGGCGAACACGGGTGGTGATATTGGCTGAACCGGGAGTCAAGTCCTGCCGGGCCATAATCATGGATTTGATCCAATCTTGGCCGGGATCGCCACCATCGATTTCCACGTCGGCGGTCAGGCTGAAATCGCCGCTCCATGTTTTATAAACGTAGTGGAAGGCGTCCGCTTCGTTCCAGACGTCGTCGCCACTTCCGTTGACAGTATAGGTATCGGTGGCGGCGTCGTAACTGGCGTTTCCGGCGGCTCCGAGGTTTCCGTTATCGATATCGACGTGATCGTCGAATATTCCGATGGGATCGGCGACGGGAGTTTCCGACGGTGTTTCCGCTGGAGTCTCACCCACTTGCGCTTGAACCACGTTCGGGGTTAACGCCATGCAACCCACGCACAAAATCGCGATCAAAAAGAACGGTTTGTGCGAACCAACGGTAGATAGTATCTTATGCATTTGATCCTCCAACGGTTTCTTGATTCTCGGATAGAAGAATATAGTTATATCATGGAATGCAAGTATTTTCAATACTATAACATAAGAAATCTATATTTTTCAACCACAATCTTCACTTATACCCACTTTTTTTTCCTTTTTTCTTGTCTCTTTCTTTCACCCGTTTCGGGTAGGATTGCCGTGACATATGTTTTTGTTCTTGATTATTGCGAGTGAAACTTCGATTTTTTCCCTTTCTTGCATTGTCATTATCAAGTAATTCAATCATGCGTTAATATATTGTAAATATGGGATTAACGTTAGATGACATGATAGTTTGCATTAAGTACGTGTCTCCAGATTATTGTGAAGATGATTCTGCAGATAACTTTAACGTTTTTTTTGTGATATGATGGAAAATTGATAGAAACGTTCACATTTCGGGGAGAAAACAATCATGCAAAAAGAAAAAAATAAAAATGTTTTGCGAAGAACTTTTCTGAAAAAATCGGCTCGAAGCACCGCCGCGATCGCTTCGATGACGAGCGCGCCTGCCGTTTGGGCCGCCGGATTCAGTCCAAACGAGACGATTGGAGTCGGTCATATCGGGATTGGCGTGCGCGGGGATGATTTAGTCGTTCAAATCGCGGGCGATGCCAAAAAAGACCGGCCGGGCGTTCCCAAAACTCAAATTCGGGCGCTCTGCGATGTCTATCAAGGCCATCTGGATAAGGGGATGCGGTTGTGCGGGAATCCGAACGCGAAAACCTATCACGATTATCAGGAGATGCTGGTGGACCAGGATATCGACGCGGTCGTGATCGCCACGCCCGACCATTGGCATTCCAAAATGGTCATCGATTCGGCTAACGCAGGGAAAGATATCTATGTGGAAAAATGCTGGACCCGCACGATTCCCGAAGCGAAAGCCATGCTGAAGGCGATCAAACTCAATCAAACCGTGATGCAGCTGGGGCACGACCGCTCCAGCGCTTCCGCGATCCAGGCACACGAGATCATCCGGGATGGCGTGCTCGGCGAGGTGACGCTCGTTCATACCGGCTGTTACCGCAACCGCCAGCGGGGCAGGGATGAGTGGCGCTGGTACGGGGAATACAATCAGTTTGAGGTTCCCAACGAGACACAGGTTCGTAAGGAATTGGATTGGAGCCGTTTCCTGGGAACCGCGCCCTATCATCCCTTTTCGATGGAGCGGTTCTGGCATTGGCGCTGCTATTGGGATTACGGGACCGGGATCGCCGGGGACCTGCTCTCGCACGCTTTCGATTTCGCGCAGTACGTGCTCAAGCGGGGGATTCCCGGCAGCGCGATGTGTTCGGGAGCCAATCATGTGCTGAAAGACGGACGTGAAGCGCCGGACACCTGGAACGTGATTTATGAATACGATAATCCTGGCATGACGCTCACCTATACGACGACATTCAATAGCGAGTTGTTCGGTATAAACATACACGGCCCCGAAATTCGCGGCAAAGACGCCTTGATGAAAATGAAGGGGGACGGGTTCGATATTTACGCCGAGGATACGTCGCTTAAATATAAGCCGGGATTCGACAGCGGCAAGATCCAAAGCGAAAAACCATTCCAGTCGTTCGATCCCGAAGCGACGCCCGAACAACCCAGCCATATCCAGGATTTCTTTAACTGCATGAGAACGCGGCAAAAACCGAAAGATAACGAAGACGAAGCCTTCATCGAAGCGGTGACCTGCATCATGTCGGTCGCCGCCTATTTCCAGAAACGGACTGTTTACTGGGATGCGGATCGGCAGGAAATTGTTTGAGCGTTTGTCCCTGATTAGTAAGGAATAGTGGGCTACTTGACTTTGTGGTGCGGGCTGGATGCCTGCACCACAATATATTATCGGAAATTAAATTGTGCGGGTTCCGTTGATGGGATTTGGTTTTGGAGTAGTATAGGGTTATGGCTGACTGGTTTGAGCAATTACCTTTAGAGGGGAAGAAAGAGGATTTCAAGCTTCCCGAAATTGATTGGCGGAAGTGGAGCGGTGTGTTGCTCGCTGCCGTGCTGGTCCTGATGCTGCTCGCTTTTAAACCGTGGTTTACGGTTCAACCCGGTGAGGTGGGGGTTGTGCTTCGCCTGGGGAAAATGAACCGAATCACCGATCCCGGTTTTCATTTCCGCCTGCCGCGTCCGATCGAGATCGTCTATACGCCGAACGTTATACTTGAGCGCCTGATCGAAGTTGGGTTCCGCTCCAACCCGAATAACCCCAGCGCCGCTTCCCAATCGATCGCCAAAGAGAGCGAGATGCTGACCGGTGATGAAAACGTCATCGTCGCTCATCTGATTTTGCAGTACCAAATTTCCGAGGCGGAAAAATATCTCTTCAATGTCTTCGATGTGGAGAACACGCTGAAGGACATCGCCGAATCGGTCGAACGGCAGGTCATCGGCGATAACGCCATCGACGCGGCCCTGACCGAACGGCGCGCGGATATCCAGGCCCAGATCAAAACCATGATCCAGGAGATCTGCGATAAATACGAAATGGGAATCAGCATCAGCCGGGTTAACTTGCAGAAAACCCACGCACCGGCCAAAGTCGAACCGGCGTTTCAGGAAGTCTTCGACGCGCGTGAAGACAAACAACGGTATATTTACGAATCGGACGGGTACCGAAAAAGCGCGATCCCCCGGGCCGAAGGGCAAGTTCAGGAAAAGCTCCAGCAAGCGGAAGCGTACCGCGCCAAACGCATCGCCGAAGCGCAGGGCGAGGTCGAACGTTTTTCGGCGCTGCTGAAAGCCTATCGAAGCGCTCCCGAAGTCACCCGTCAGCGGCTTTACATGGAGACAATCGAAAAGGTGCTGGCCGGAAAAGCGAAAATCATCGTCGACGACAACGACGGTTCGATCAAACTGCTCAATCTCAATACTCAAAACCTGATGCCGTTGTTGCAGCCGGAAGCGCTTGCGACACCGACGCCGTCGTCGGATTCTTTATTCAAAACGTCGAAAAGGGTGAATCCCCGATGAAAAAAATAAGTCTTATCCTGATGGTTATCGTTTTCATTGCGGCAGTCATCCTGCTATTGCAATCAGCCTTTATCGTCACCGAGACCGAACAGGCGCTTATCACTCAGTTAGGCAGACCGGTGCGGGTCATTACGGGCAATTCCCAATTTATCGATCCCAAAGAGGTTCAAGCCAGCGTCGATCAATACAACGATGAGAATAAAACGAACGTTCGCTTGTCCTCCGGGGCGAACCTTTATTTTAAGGTTCCTTTCCTTCAGCAGGTGGAATATTTCGAAGACCGTATCCTGGAAAGCGACGCCGAACCCGATCTAATCATCACTGGCGATTCCAAACGGCTGATGGTTGATAATTTCGCCCGTTGGCATATCTCCAACCCGCTTCGATTTAAGCAGACCGTCCAGACGATTCCCGGTGCGTTAAAGCAGATCGGAAACATTATCCGTTCCGATTTATTGAATCAGCTGGGAACCTACGATTTTATCGAAATTATCCGCAACACGGACCAGATGCTTCAATATGAAGACACGGAGATCGAAATTCCCATTCAAAAACAGATTCCCGTTAAAGTGGGACGCGGTAGAATCATGGAGGAAGTGACCCGCCTTAGCCGGGAGAAGGCTAAAGCGTTTGGAATCTACATTGTGGATGTACGCATCAAGCGGGCCGATCCTC
The DNA here is from genome assembly GCA_964606645.1 of uncultured bacterium. Classification (GTDB taxonomy): domain Bacteria; phylum Hinthialibacterota; class Hinthialibacteria; order Hinthialibacterales; family Hinthialibacteraceae; genus CAZSIZ01. Next base: position 6,235 of record CAZSIZ010000215.1, on the reverse strand, counting down.
CCAAGCAAAACCTGAATGCGATTTTCAATAACATGAATTCCGAGCGAAACCGAATCGCCGAAGAATACCGCGCCCAAGGTGAGCAGGCCGCAATGGTGGTTCGCGCCGAGACAAAACGGAAAATCGAAACGATGATCGCCCAAGCCGAACGTCAGGCGCAGATTGTCATGGGCCAGGCCGATGCGGAAGCGGCGAAAATCTACGCCCAGGGGTATATCAAAAACGCCACCGGCCCAAATCCCGTTTCAATCGCGGGCTACGAAACCGATCCGGAGTTCTACCAGTTTACCCGCTCGCTCGGGGCGCTGGAAAAAGTACTGGACGGCCAATCCTCATTCATCCTCAGCACCCAAAACGGCCTTCTGAAAACCTTGAACAACCCCCCTTCATTGAACAACGAATAGTCCTGTTGAATTTCCCTCGATTCAACGACTTAAATCATTCTCATCTTTTTTCTTGACCTTGGAAACCACAACACGTAGTATAACCATAGTCATTTTAAAGTTATATCCGGTTCATCCTTTAATCCTGGCCATCCTGCTTCAGACGAAAAAGAGCCATGAATACACGAAACGGATTTACATTGATCGAGCTTCTTATTGTTGTGGCCATCATTGGAATCCTTGCTGCTATTGCCGTGCCTAATTTTCTTAACGCGCAGATTCGGTCGAAAATCGCGCGGTCGATGGCCGATCAAAAAACGATGGAGACGGCGATCCTGCAATATATGATGGACGCCAACGATAATCCGCCTCACTCCCATGAAGTGAATCAGAATTACTGGCTCACGACTCCAGTGGCCTATTTATCCAGTTTTTTATTCGATCCGTTTCAACAAATTCCTATCGCGAAACAACTCTTTTCCGAAGACCTTCGATATCATAAAAAACAGCATCATTGGGATCCATTCGATAAACGGTACTGGGGCAGTTTAAGTATGGAGACACTCGATCCAGAGAAAGACCCGGAATTTAAGTTCTGGCTTCACTCCATCGGCATGGTTTTCGGTATGGGGCCTTCCACGAAATATACGAATGCGGGTTCTGGTTTTACGTTTGGCGTTGCGTTTATTCCTTACGAACCTTCCAACGGATTGATTAGCCTGGGGGTTATTCGCCGTTATGTTCCTGGGAAACCTAAATTGTGATTGGATAATAAATTGGATTTGTTTAAATGCGAGCAGGCACAGGGGCCTGCCCCTACGCGTGATGGGGAGGATGGGCCTTTAACTGATTTTGCCTAGTGAGTGGGGGGGCTGGCTGGTTTGGCGTTTGAGGGAGAGTGCCAGTAGGGCCAGGACGAAGGGGAGAGCCAGCAGGGCACGGGCTGGCAGGTCGGGGAAGACGGCTTGAAGGCGCTCGGCCAGGGCTTCCGCACAACCGAACGCGAAACAGATCAACGCCGCGCGTCCCGGACGCCATCCACTGCAGATCAAGGCCGCCAACGCGACGAAACCGCGTCCGTTGGTCATACCGGTGCTGAACTGACTGATATCGCAGATCGAGAGTTGCACGCCTCCCAATCCCGCCAGCGCTCCGCTGATCGTGACCGCCGTATAACGATAGAACGACACTCGTCCACCCGCTGACTCGACCGCGTGAGGGGCTTCGCCGCATCCACGAAGTCTTAAGCCGTAGCGGGTTCGGTATAAGATGAAGATCGTGATGACGACTGCCCCGATCAAGAGGATGTGCAGGGGTGAGATTGGGAAAATTAGATCGGAAAGAAAGGGGAATTTGAAATTGCCGCCCTGAATGACGGGAATCTTTGGGGCTTCTGGAGAATTGCCCCTTGCGTTGAAAATTCGGAAGAGCAGAACGCCCGTGATCCCTAGCGCGAAGAGGTTGATCCCCATACCGCTGACGATCTGATCGGCTTTCCAGCGCAGGCAGATCAAGGCATGAGCCAGCCCCGCCGCTCCACCGAAAAGCGCTCCCATCAACAAGCCGATCCAGGGATTTCCACTGAGCCAGGATCCGGCCACTGCCGCGAACGCACCGATCAGCATCATTCCTTCCAGGCCGATGTTGATGACACCCGAACGTTCGCTGTAAGCCCCGCCGATCGCCGCCCAGAGCAGAGGGGCGCCTTTCAGGAATCCGGCGTGAAGCAGCAATGGCAGTTCACTTGCGGCCAGGGCCGATATCGCCAAGCCGAGTTCAATCATCGGTGCGCCACCTCGTCGAAATCGCGATACTGATAATCAGCATCCCTTCCAGCACGAAGACCATTTCCTTCGGGACTCCCGCGTCGAGTTGCAGGGCGCGGTCGGCGGTGCGAAGGGTGGCGATGGCGATCGCGGCGGGGATGACGCCCCACGGTTCGCACAACGCCAGGAAAGCCACTGCGATCCCGTCGAAACCGTATCCCCCGGCGAAACGGGCGTAGAAGGTGTGGTCGATGGCGGTGGCTTGGAACGCTCCCGCCAGGCCCGCACAGCCTCCGCTCAGCAGCATCGCCCGGAAATGAGTGCGCCCGGGCGAGATTCCCGAATAGGAGGCCGCTTTGGGGTTGCTTCCCACGGCGCGGAGGTGAAAACCGAACCACGTTCGACGTAGCATCCAGCCCAAGACCAGCGCGATCGAAACGGCTAACGCTATCCCCCAGGATGTTTCCGACGCGCCGTGCGACCAGAGAACCGGCATCCGGGCCGAATCCTGGATGAACGCGGTGCGGCTTGTTCCCGGTCCGGCGGAGAAGGGGCCGAATGTTAATTCATTCACGATTTGAAACGCGATGAAATTGAGCATGATCGTGCCGATGACTTCGTGAATTCCGCGCCAGGTTTTCAGCGCCGCCGCGATGCCCGCCCATAGCGCGCCGAAAATAGTCCCGGCGATCAGGCAGAGCAGTAAATGCAATAAGCCGAACACGGGGAACGCGATCGTTCCCACAATCGCGGCTACGATGCCGCCCGCGTACATCTGGCCTTCGCCGCCGATGTTGAATAATCCCGCCCGGTAGGGAAGGGCGACCGCCAGACCCGTGAGAATCAGCAGCGATGTTTTGGTCCAGACTTGCAGGATGCCGGTCGGCGATCCCCAGGCGCTTGAAAACATCGTTCGGGCTACCAGCAAAGGGGAAAAACCGTTCGCTAGTATGAATAGTGAAACGGCAATCAGCGAGACGGCGATGGCGATTCCCAGTCTCGAAAGGCGTTTCCAATTCATCCAGCACCTCCCACCATCGCGTGGCCCAGATCGGGGGCGGACCAATCGGACGCGTTGCGGATATCGACGATGCGCCCGGCGTAAATCACCGCGATGCGGCGGCATAGCAGAAACAGTTCGGTCCATTCGGAGGAGAAGAGAATCACCCCCGCTCCCTCGCGGCACTGCTGGATGATTGTTTCGTGGACGAAGCGCGACGCTCGGAGGTCCAGACCCCGCGTGGGATTGTGCGCGACGGCCAGGCGGGGCGAGAGGAAGAGTTCGCGTGAAATGACCATTCGCTGCTGGTGACCGCCGGAGAGTTTTTGTGCGCGAGTGTGGATCGATGGGGTTTGGATGCTGTAATCATGGATCAGCCGGTTCACCCGTTCTTCGATCTCGCGCCGTGGCAGCCAGGGGCGGTTATTCGAGGGCATGGCGGCTTGATTGAGCATGTAATTCTCGACGATGGAATGGTCTGCCAGCATCGCCTGACCGGCCCGGTCCTGGGGGATATAGGCAAGGCCGTGTTTTTTCCGTTCGGCGATGCCGCAGGCGGTGACGTCTTCTCCATTCAGAATGAGTTGGCCTTTTACAGGTGTTTGCAATCCCAGGATCAGATCGATTAATTCCTCCTGGCCGTTTCCCGCTACTCCGGCCACACCGAGGATTTCGTTTTTCCGCACATCCAGCGATAAGTCCTGTATCGGTGTTTTGTGTGATTTTTTGCTGGTAAAAGAGATTTGCTTCGCTTCGAAGACTGGCTCGTGCGGTTCGGGGAGTTCGTAGCGTTCTTCCGGCAGGCGCTCGCCGACAATGGCCGTTGAGATGGCTTCCGGCGTGGTTTGTGAAAGCGGTTCGTGCAGGACGGTTCGTCCCTGACGTAAGACCGTTACCTCGTCGGCGACACGCAGCACTTCCGGAAGGCGGTGCGTGATGAGCAGGATGGCGATACCGCGTTTGCGCAGGGTTTGAAGCGTTTCCAGAAAGCGGTCGATCTCATTGGAGACCAGCGCGGCGGTTGGTTCGTCGAAGAGCATGATCCGGGCGCGGCGGTACAGGATTCGGGCGATCTCCACTTGCTGCCGCATCCCGACGGGCAGTTCGCCTACCCGGTGGTGCAGCGGCAGTTCGAAGCCGTATTCGTCGTGCATGGCGCGGATTTCTTTTTCGGCCTTCTGAGTGTCCAGCCACGGCCCCCGGCAGACCTCGCGGCCCAGTTGCAGGTTTTCCAAGACGGTGAATGCGGGGATCGTGGAGAAATGCTGCTCGACCAGGCCGATGCCTTGTTTCAGGGCGTCTGCCGGGCGGGAGATCGTCACGGGGTGTCCATCGATGCTTACCGTTCCTGCGTCGGGTTGTAAGAGTCCATACAGGATTGAAACCAGGGTTGATTTGCCTGCGCCGTTTTCGCCCAGAAGCGCGTGGATTTTGCCGTAATGCAGTGTTAGTGAAACGTCGTCGTTTGCGGATATCGGGCCGAAGCGCTTGCCGATCGACTGAGCGGAGAGGGCGGGGGTAACGGTTCCCCGCTGGCTATGCGGGAGGTTCGTCATGGATGTCATTAAGTTAAGATATTTCATAATCGCCCTCACCCTAACCCTCTCCCAGAGGGAGAGGGGACAACACGCTTAACTTAATGGCACTGGATTCGTCATGGTTGTTTCAGCGCTTTCAAGGGGGGATTGAAATTTGGGAGTTCCGATTTCGTTCGGGGGATTTTCATTTCTTCCGACACGATCAACTCGCGGGCGTGTTCGATTGCTTTGAAGGCTTCTTCGGGGACGAGATGGCGGGTGTGTTTCATCTCCGTCAGCCCGACGTAGCCTTCTTTCAGACCGACCTTGAAAACGCCGCCTTTGAATTGCTTATCATAAACCGCAACAATCTGGTCGGAGACGGCTTTGTCCATCCGCTTCAAGACGCTGGTGAGGATTTTTCCCGGCAGCAAATCGTCCTGGTCGATGTCCACGCCGATGACGTAGACCGGGCCGGGGGCGTCTTTCACGGCTTCGATTGCGCCCAGGCCGCTATTGCCCGCGAGTTGGAAGATGATATCGGCTCCCTGGCTCATGAGCGATTGGGAGATGGATTTGGCTTTGACGGGATCGGAGAAACTGCCGACGGTCGTCGAGAGGACGCGGATGGATTTTCCTTGCAACGCACCGCCTGTTTCGGCTCCAACCTTGAAGCCTGCGGCAAACGATTCCACTGGCGGGATATCCATGCCGGGCAGGATTCCAACCACACCGCTTTTCGAGACATAAGACGCCAGCACCCCCGCGAGGAAACCGCCTTCCTCGGCGCGGAAGACGAAACTGGCGATGTTGTCTTCTTCGAGTGCTCCGTCGATGAAGATATACGAGCGGTGGGGATAGTGTTTAGCGATTTGCGAAAGCGAGTCGGCGATCAGGAATCCCAGCCCGATCACGACATCGGCGCGTTCGGAGGCCAGGTTGAGGTTGTCGATGTAGTCGGTCTGTTCGCTGGATTCGATGAATTGGATTTCGATGTCGATGCCGCGTTCGGCCAGGCGTTTCTTGGCGTTCTGGCAGCCGATCCATCCGGAGTCGTTGAAGCCTTTATCGCCCAGGCCGCCGATGTCAGTTATCAAAATCGCCTTGAAGGTGTCCTCACCCTTCCCATCCTTCGCCTGATCGCTCCCCCCCGAACAGCCTGACAGCGTCAGGACCGCCGCGATCATCCTACAAAAAAACCAACATGAATTTTTCATTACAAAACCCCACGAGAATATAAAAGTCAACCAATTCTTATGATAAATGCTTGGCTTACCGGAAAAAAGGCCCAACAAGTTATGATGAAAAACAAATATCAATAAATCGAATTAAAAAAATGTAATATTCATGTTCACTTTGTGTGATCGTGAATAAAAGTAAGATAGGATTATTGCAATCAGCAGAGAGAAGATGGAGTTTAACAGCCATGAAATACGCGGTTATTACTGAGAAAAGCGGGGGGAATTATTCGGCTTACGTGCCCGATCTGCCGGGGTGCGTGGCGGCGGGGGGGGACGGTTGATGAGACGCAGCTGCTTATTGCCGAGGCGATTCGGTTCCATCTCGACG
>CAZSIZ010000214.1:3426-10932 GCA_964606645.1 uncultured bacterium | reverse complement strand
GCGTATTCTCCTGACCCAGCGCGCCCGCGATCCCGCCGTGGGAACGTGGGACCTGCCGGGCGGCTTCATCGATTTCGAGGAAACCGCCGAACAGGCCCTTCGCCGGGAACTCCACGAGGAATTGAATCTGACGGTGGATCGCTCCAGGTATCTGTTTTCCATTCCGAATCGCTATGTGTTTGCTGGGGTGCTCTACCGTACGATCGATCTGTTTTTCCTCTGCCGCGCCGAACGTCTCGATACGATCGTGCTGAAAGACGGTGAAATCGCCGCCTGCCGGTTCCAGCGAATCGAAGCAATCGATGTCAATGACCTGGGCCTCGAATCCATCCAGCAGGGCATAACGCTGCTTCAGCAAAAAGTCGCCGATGGTGAGATTTGGATTCTCCCTTGACATTAAGAACTGGCAGGCGGAATATGCTAAATATGTAATGAGAACGGCTTTCAATGAATAAAAATAGTTAATCCATCATTCATCAAACAGGAGAAGAGAAGTGAAAAACAAATCAACTTGCAAATTACTGTTCGTTCTGTCTATTGGATTCATCGGATTCTGTGGACTCATTGCCGACGCTTCGGACAATCAGGCCGCGAAAATCCCCGTCATATTCGATACCGATATCGGAAACGATATCGACGATACATGGGCGCTGGGATTTCTGCTTCGCTGCCCCGAACTGGATGTCAAACTGGTTGTCGGCGATCAGGGAAAATCACAATACCGGGCCAAATTGATCGCAAAGTTCCTGGAAATAGCCGGACGAACCGACATCCCCGTCGGGATCGGGATCGACGTAAACGCTCACGGGGACGGCCCTCAAGTTGATTGGGTCAAGGATTACGATTTGAAAAAGTATCCAGGGAAAGTGTATCAGGACGGTGTCCAAGCCACGATCGACACCATCATGAATTCCCCCAAACCGATTGTGGTCATCGCGGTCGGTCCTGTTCCCAATATCGGGGAAGCGTTAAAACGACAACCCAAAATCGCTCAGAAAGCCAGCTTCGTCGGTATGCACGGGAGCGTTCGCGTGGGGTATGGTGGAAGCAAAAAGATCTCCGCTGAATACAACGTGGTCGCCGATGCGAAAGCCTGTCAAAAAGCGCTCTCCGCTCCGTGGGATATAACGATCACTCCGCTGGATACCTGCGGGATCGTGGTACTGAAAGGCGAACGATATAAAAAAGTGCGGGATTCGAAAGACCCCATCGCGGTTGCGATTATCGAAAATTACCGCCTGTGGTGTAAGACTCACGATAGCCATAATCCCGACCTTCGGAGTTCCACGCTCTTCGACACCGTCGCGGTCTACCTGGGCTTTACCGAACGCTACCTCAAGATAGAAAAACTCGGTATCCGTGTCACGGACAAAGGAATGACCCTCATGGATCCCAACGCGAAAAAAATGAAGGTAGCCACCGAATGGAAAGACATGGACGCCTTCGAAGACCTCCTCGTCCAACGGGTCATCGGCGGAAAATAGCATCGATAAGACGTTTGTCGTATATAAACTCAACCCGAAAGGACACGATGCAATGAAATCGTCTATCCTCCGATATAGTGATACAGTGATCCTGATAGCCGTGTTAATGCTTCTGCCCCTATCCGCCAGTACGGATATCACATGGACGCGCAAGAGCACGATTGCCGGTGACTTACCCGTTCCGAACGAAGGGCAGCAGCAGACATGTTGTATCGTTTTCGATATCGACCAAGATGGCATCGACGATTTCGTTATCGGTGAACGGACAAAAACGCCGTCTGTCGTATGGTACAAATACAATGGAAAGGGCTGGGACCGTCACATCATCGATAACACCCCATTGAAACCGGAGGCAGGCGGTGATTCCGGCGACATCGACGGGGACGGTGATTTGGATATCATCCTGGGTCAAGACGCCAGCGGCAACCAAATTTGGTGGTGGGAAAATCCCGCTCCGCATTTCGAGTATCTCTGGGTGCGGCGTTCGATTAAAAATTCGGGCGTCTCCAAACACCACGATCAAACCATTGCGGATTACGACGGCGATGGCCGACTCGAATTCGTAACCTGGAATCAAAGAGCCAAAAAACTCCTTTTGTACGAAATTCCCGACGATCCCCAATCGGCCCAACCCTGGAAAGCCACGGAAATCTTTTCATGGGATTCCGGCCTGGAGATGGAGGGTTTCCCTTCGCTTCCCGTCGATGTCGATCTGGACGGGAAATTGGATATCGTCGGCGGGGGACGTTGGTTCAAGCATCAGGGAGGAACCCGTTACGACGCGCGTATCATCGATGACCAAATGCGCTTTACCCAATGCGCCGCCGGTCAATTGGTCGAGGGAGGCCGTCCGGAGGTCGTCTTTTCGCCGGGAGACATGGATGGCGATATCAAGTGGTATGAATGGAACGGAAAAAAATGGCTTCCTCACACGCTTCGGCCCATCATCCACGGCCATACCTGCGAAATCCGCGACGTGAATCAAGACGGCCATCTCGACATTTTCATCGGCGAAATGGGAAAACCCGGTGCGGGAGATAAAGCCAAAATCTATATTTGGTACGGCGACGGAAAGGGCCAATTCAAGGAAACTGTCGCAGACCAAGGCCAGGGAATCCACGAAGGCCTGTTAGCCGATTTCGACGGCGACGGCGACTTGGATATCCTCCTCAAACCCTACAACCACAATTCCCCCCGCCTCGACATCCTGCTCAACACTCCCGCTAAAAAAGAGTAACTTTTCACCTTCTCCCTCTGGGAGAGTACATCGCGTCGCACCGCAGGTGGACACGATGGTTTTTAAGGGTGAGGGCAGCAAAGCAGGGTGGGTTTTAAGTGCAAAATTCCTTTAATAGATCGGCCAGTGATCGACGTTGGTCAGATCTCCCAACGCCCATGCGATGCAATTATCAAGCAGTTGAATCGCCGGTTCGCTCAAGATCGCCAGGGTACGCGTTTCCTGGAGTCCGCCATAGGTTTCGAAATCGGCTTCAATGTCATCGGAGTAACCAAGAAAAACCCACTTGGCTCCGGCTTGATCCCCTTGATCCAATTCCGTTCCGGCTTCCACCGCGATCACGATGGGCGTGTTTGCGGAGATAACGCTTCCACTATCGGACGCATTGACGGAACTGGGTAGAACGGCCACCACTTCGCCGACCCCGTCGGCCAGAATGGCTGTATTCGTGGGTGAGGAAAACGTCGGTACGATGGGTTCTCCGGTGGTTTCGTCCAACACGGTTGCGATGAACGTTTCGGGTAAACCGGTCGCAATCGGATGATCCATTTTGACGATTTTGATTTCGGTTGCGATGGCGTCTCCGGTAAATTCCGATTGTCCGTTCGTGAATCCCATATCATCCAGAATGTAGGCTTCGGCGAAGACCACCGGCTTAATCGATGTCCGGTAATCCGAGCCGATCGAACCGGAACCCAACGCTTCCGAAATAAAAATCAAATCGTTCGCTTCCTGTACCAGGGCGGCATCGTCACTACCGGAACTGTAAATGTTGACAAGATGTCCCAGGTCGTTTTCCAGATGAAGAATGAGCCAATGAAGTCCAATCTGCTCGATCTCTATTGTTTCCAAAAGAAATTCTTTATCTTCAGGAAAGTTAATCGGATCTTCATCGATTGTGAACAATCCATCCGGCACCAGTAAAGCGATATTGGCTGACCACCCAACGTTGAGTGCACCAATCGATATCATGATGACTACAAAAATCTGTAAAAAATGTCTCATTTCATAATCCTCCTTATTTGATTGAAATTAACCGAATAAACGTGAATCGATCTTCGTTTTATCCAATTCATTCGATTGTCTCACAGTCATTCGCGCTCTGTCAACTACATTTTTACATTTTTTCTCACATAATTATGTAGGGCGGGTCGCGCTTTTTGGCCCACCAGACCGTTATATTCGCCCATGAATTTTAATCAAACCGCTTGACATGTATTCTCCTCAATTCATTTCTTACGTTCGCGGCGGAATCGTGCTTTCTCTTCTTTCGTCATTTTTTCTGTCGCGTATTGATAAATCTTCCGGGGGGCGGAATCTTTCCATTTCAACAGAAGCGTCTCGACCGGCTTAGGATGCTTCTTCCACACTTCGCGTAAAAACCACCCCAATCCCTGCTGCACGAAGCGGTCGTCGTCCATCATCATCGGCTCGAAGAAATTCAGAAGCGGTTTCACTTTTTTCAATGTCTTAATCAAGCAGATTGCCGTGACAGGCACCGCCCGTCTTTTCCACTTCGATTCGGATTCCCTCCAAGAAGACATATCTTTCAATTGGACGATCTCGTTCTCGAAGAACTTGAACAGTATTTCGCCGCAGAGCACATCTGTATGTCCCCAGTTGCAGATGCCTTTTTCCAGCCATCCCCCCAATGCTTGGAAGGTGGCGGGTGTCAATTCGTCTTGATAGGATTTCAGAAACAGAATCGCGAACGACGCTTCTTCGTACTTTCCGCTTTGAAGCAGCATCCCGCCCAGCGTTAATAGATCGTTGATGGAGAATTTTTTCAGATGAGCTTCGATGAACCGATCCTTTTCCTCAAAAAAGATCTCTTTACGAACGCCGTAAGCATCGTAACCTTCGGTAAAAAAACGCGCGTACTTCTCCACCTGCTTCTCATCTGCATGCTCCAAACAAAAAGTCCGAATCTCCGAAACAAGGGATTGCAATTTCTTCCGGCTCGCCATGTTTCTCCTCCAGAATCAAATTATGTCGAATGAGCAAATCTCCTCTGAGAGTACATCGCGTCGCAGCGCAGGTGGCAACGTAAAAACGTATCGATTATTCAAATACTATTATGATTGTAATACTAAAAAATCCTAAACCCTAGATACTAAGAAACCACCTGATCCTTATACTGCAACTGATAGAGCCGGAAATAGAGACCGCCGCAGTCGAGCAGTTCCTGATGATTCCCCCGCTCGGCGATTTCACCCTGATGGAGAACGAGGATTTCATCCGCTTGCTGGATCGTCGAAAGTCGGTGCGCCACGACCAGGCTGGTGCGGTTTTTCATCAGTTCCGCCAAGGCTTCCTGGATCAGGTGTTCGGTCTCCGTGTCCACGCTGGAGGTCGCTTCGTCCAACACCAGGATGCGGGGATTTACGGCCAGCGCCCGCGCGAACGAAAGCAGTTGTTTCTGTCCGACGGAGAAAGTCGAGCCCCGCTCCTTGACCTCGGCGTGATACGTATCGGGCAGACGCTCGATAAATCGGTCGATGTGAACCACGCGCGCGGCATCGACGATATCGTCTTCGCTGATTTCGGAACGTCCCAGTCCGATGTTCCCCGCGATGTCGCCCGAAAAGAGAAAAACATCCTGAAGCACCAGGCTCATCTGTTCGCGCAGATTTTTGATATCGTATTCCTTGACGTTAATTCCATCGACCAGCACCTCGCCTTTCTGAACGTCGTAAAAGCGGAACAGCAGGTTGACGATCGTGCTCTTGCCCGACCCGGTGGCTCCGACCAGGGCGATACGCTGTCCCTTGGCGACCTTGAAAGAGACGTCTTTCAGAATCCATTCATCGTCGATGTAAGCGAACCAGACGTTGCGGAATTCGATCGTGCCTTCGAGTTTTTTCTGGATGGGAGTTTCGACGGCCGGGATGCTTTCGTCCGTATCGAGCAAGTTGAAAATCCGTTCACCCGCCGCCATCGCTGTCTGCATGATGTTAAACTTGTCAGCGAGGTCGCGAATGGGCTGAAAAAACTTCTGTGACGCTTTGATAAACGCCACCAGCGCCCCGAACGTAATCGCGGACGAACCGGTGGATGAAACGTCCACCAACTGAGCGCCGCCGAACCAGAGCAGCATCGCAATCGCCAGCGCCCCGAGAAATTCAACCGTCGGCAGAAACAAGGCGAAACTGAGCACGCTGCGCATGTTGGCGTTTTTGAAATCACGGTTGATAGCGGCGAACTGTTTGAAATTACGGCCTTCGCATCCAAAGAGTTGGACCGTCTCCATACCGGAGATATTCTCCTGCAGGAAACCGTTCATGCGCGAGAGAAGCCGCCGCACGTCGCGGTAAGAGGCGCGCACTTTTTTCTGAAACAGCAGGCTGGCCACCACGATCAACGGCAGGACCGCCAGTGCGACCAGCGTCAGTTTTGGACTCAGATAGATCATGATCCCCAGCAGCCCGCTGATCGTCAGAATGTCGTTGAAGGTAAAGACGATGCAGTTGGCGAACATGGAATCGAGTGCTTCAATATCGCTGGTAAGCCGAGTCAACAGACTGCCGACCGGGCGCTGGTTGAAAAACGAAAGCGACATGCTTTCCAGCCGCTGGAACAAGTGGAGCCGCAGGTCGTACATGGTCTTCTGGCTCATGACGTTTACGAGGTAGAATTCGATATACTGAAAGATGAACCCGGCGAAAAGCAGAAGCCCGTAACTCAGCGCCAGCAAACCCAAACCGTCCGCCATCTTATTTTGGATATACTTATCGACGACGATCTTGTATAAATAAACGGACGCGAAGAGTTCGATCGCAGTAAAGACGATCAAAGCGAACAGCGATGCGATGAGGTAGGCGCGGTAGGGATAGACGTAGGTCAGCAGGCGTTTCATCAAACGCGTGTCGTACGCTTTGCCGGTGATCGTCTCTTCTTCGATTCGTCGCAATGGATTGTTTTCCGTCTTTAGTTTCTTAGCATCATCGTCCCCTCGCCCTCTGGGAGAGGGTTAGGGTGAGGGTTTTAATTCCAGCTACGCCGTGTATTGGATGGAACAAATAGTATATCATGCCGCTGCCGAGACCCGAAGATAATAGACTCGCCCCACTGAATTTGGGGAACTCCGTTGTGATGACGGTCGATGTGGAAGACTATTTCATGAGTCCGGAGTCTATCCCGTTCGAGGCGTGGCCGTCGTTCACCCCGGCGATCCATCAGGGGATGGAGCGTGTTCTCCGCCTCTTGGACGAGTATGGGGCCAAAGCGACGTTCTTCTTCCTGGGCTGGCTGGCCGAGCGTTATCCGGAACTGGTCGAATGGACGCTCGAAGGCGGACACGAAATCGCGACGCACACCTACAATCACGCTTTCGTCGATACGCTGAACCGAGACCAGTTCGCTTCGTCGCTGGAACGCAGCCTGGACATTCTGCGCGAACTCGCCCCGAACGATCCGGTCGACGGCCATCGCGCGCCCGGTTTTTCACTTAAGCGGGACGAAACGTGGCCGTTCGATATCCTGAAAGAAAACGGGATCGTCTACGACTCGTCTATCAATCCTTACGCTACTTATCTCTACGGCGACCGGGCCGCCCCCCGTTTTCCTTATACACTGAATGGGCTGTTGGAAATCCCCCCGTCCGTCATCGAATGGGGTGGCCTGCGCTTACCCGTCGGAGGCGGGGGAACATTGCGAATCCTGCCGGATTGGTATCTGCGCCGTGCCAGAAAACGTTTCCAGCGGGAAGGCTTCCTACCCGTGATTCACATCCATCCCTGGGAATTCGTGCCCGAACATCCACGGCTCGATCTCCCCGCCAAACTG
>CAZSIZ010000214.1:0-3416 GCA_964606645.1 uncultured bacterium | reverse complement strand
TATCCATTGGCGTGGCATCAAAACGGTCGAACGAAAAATGCGCTCGATCCTGGATTCCAACCGCACTATCACCATGCGACAGTACGCTGCTCAATGCAAAGTATAGTGGCTCAAAGAATAGTTGGTATTTTCAATTCGGTGGTGTCTGTATTGATTGCCTGGATTTACGGTATACAATTTTCTCCAATCGTAAAATACGAAACGAGGGAACGGTGTGACGGAATCGAAGGATACCCAAGAGGCTCTGGAGGCGGCGGTCAGTCATGGCGTAAATTCCTGCGCGTTGCTGGACGAAAAACTGAAACCGCTCTACCTCCACTATTACGCCGAACTTCAGAGGGATCACCTCGGCGGCCTGGACCGCAAGACCAAAGAACTGATCGCGCTGGCCTGCGCCCTGACGGCGGGCGCGAAGAATCCGGCTGAAGGGCATCTGAAAAAAGCCGTCGAGTGCGGGGCTACATCCCAGGAGTTGTCGGAAGCCGTCGGTATCGCGGCGGGGATCGGCGCGGCGGCGGTCATCGATCTTTCCGATATCGCCGCACACGCCGTAAAATTCAATTCGTCGATGAAACCGGATTCCCAGGGCGCGTCGAAATCCTTGGATTCGAGCGGTTCAAAAAATAACGTCTGAACGAATGAAATGATGACAGACACGCGAGGAGAATGATTTGAACGATAACGCTTCCAACACCTCCAATAAGCGGTTTGAGTTGATCGTTTCCGAAAAGGACGATCTGGCTTTGATCGAAGCCCACGGTCCGATCAACACCGTTCATTCCGTCAAACTTCGTCAAACCATTGTCGATCTATTCGATAAGGACTACAAAGCGCTGATATTGAATATGGCCGATGTCAATTACATGGACAGTGCCGGATTGGCGACACTGGTGGAAGGTTGCCAGATCGCCGAAAAAACCGGACGAAAATTCGTGCTCGTCCGTCTTGAAAGCGAACGGATCCAGCATTTATTGGAAATCACCCGCCTGGATGAATTATTCGAACAGTTCGATTCCCTCGAAGAAGCCCTCGAAAAACTCGCCAACTAAACCGCAGGGTTTAGGGTCTAGGGTTTTTGTCTAACAATGAAAAAGCGTATCGAATATTCGATACGCTTTAATATTATCGCTCTCCCATAAAGGCCATCGTGTCACTGATATTTTGATTGTATAACCGTTTACGTTCAATTTACTGATAAAACCCTAACCCCTAAATCCTAGTCCTCCCCGATACAAGAGTATTTCTTTTCAGGAATCATGGCGTGTCCCCAGCCCAGGATTTCTTCATGCTTCAAGTTTTTTCGAGTCTTCAGGAATCCGGCTTCAACCAGCCCTCCGACGTGGAAGTAAACGGCATCGACATCCGAATCGGGATTCTGGGGGTAATGGCTGAAACCGCCATCCGGTTTTCTGCATTCCAGAATCCACTGGGTGGCTTTTCGGAAGACCTTTTGAATGCGTGGATCGTTTGGATCGCCCAATTGATGGAGGATGAAGAGTGCGTCGAACGCCGCGTGAACGTCCCAATCCGGGGGATGATGACACCACGACCCATCTTCCTTTTGATCCTTAATCACGCGCTCGATCATGGCTTTGGCTTTGGGGGTAGGCAAGCCGATCAGCCGGTAATAGTGCGCGGCGTGGAAAGTCGAAGCGACGTGATTTCTTAGATAGCCGTCCTCTTTTTGTTCGCGTATGATGTAGTCACGCATTCGCCGGTCGATCCGGTCCGGCATTTTCCTGCCAAGCGCGTTGAAGAAATGCGGAAAAAAACTAGTCGTGTAGAGCGGCAGTTCCTTGAATCCATTGCCTTGAAAAAAGGTCTCGATAACCGGCATCGGGTCGTATCGGGGTTTCTCTCCCAGCAGGCGTAAAATGACGAGACTCTGGACGGTATTGTAGAGTTTTGACAGGGGAGTATTCGGGTTCATATCACCGGTCGGTGCGTAAAAAGCACCGTCGGGTTTTTGGCAGGAAAGAATGAACGCTTTGGTTTTTTCGGGGTAGGGAAGAGACCACCCGAACGTTTCGCAAAGAATCGTGGCGTAGGTAGGGGCGGCGATGCCGGATAAAAACGTGTCCGATGTCCCTTTGTATTGTGGATCGATCCCCGGTCGGAACGAACCGTCTTCGTTCGCAACCCGTTGGAGAAACGATTGAACGCCCTTCAACACTTCCTCCGGACTTTGCGCCCAGGAGGCCATGCCGAACGAAAGTCCCCCCGCGCAGAGCGCAGCCTTTTTCATGAATTCTCGGCGATGGGTAAGGTACTTTTCCATGTCACGATCTCCCCGATTATAATTGTCAGAATGCTGTTCCAGCACTTCGTATCCAGGATAGTCAAGATGGAAGGATATTCTAAAGTGGTATCCTGTTCATCCTTAAATCCTGACTATCCCGATGGGCCGGGATGGTAATCCCGGTATTTCAGACGAAAAGTTAAGTAGGATAGGCTCAAAACGCAGCGAACCTCACCATCCTTTACTGAAGACCTTTTATTTATAAGGCCAAAAACCCCTAAACCCTATACCCCAAACCCTGGTGTTAATGAATCTCCCAGTGAACCACGGGCGTTCCCAGATCGGAATCGATCCCCGTGGCGAATCCCATGCGATAGTCACCGGACGTCTCGTGTTTCCCCGAACGCCACATTTTGAACTGCCCGTTTCCATCGTACACAACGCTGGGATGGTAGTTGCGGTCGGAGTTCCACGAACCGGAAGGCCCGGCCCCCCCCACTCCCTCGACCGGGTCTTGAACCAACTCGAATTCAAGTCCGTCCGTGGAGCGGAAATATTGAATCCCCGCAACGTTATAAACGCGAAAGCCCCAGGCTCGATAATCATCCTCACTGATTTGAATGACAGCTGTAATATGAAATCCTTCATCCAGGGTGGCGAAATCGATCCATTCCCAGACGATCCCGTCGGTCGATTGCATGATGGAGGTTTGTCCCCCCGCCTTAACGTACATCCGGTAGGGCGCATCGGGAAAATTCGGGTTGTATAAAACCGAATGGCCGTCGGGGGAACTGATCCCCTGGCCCCCTTCGGTCGCGTCGGACATATCGAGAGCCTGGTTGTTTTCCCACGTGATACCGTCCTTGGATTCCGCGAATCGCACGTGATCGCCCAAGTCGCCCCCCCGCCCGAAAAAGTAGGCTTTATAGGGAAATTCCCATTCGGTTTCGTATAGAATGAATCCACGGCCGACTTGAAGGTCATCCACTTTGATACCGTCGGTTAAGGTTTCATTGGTCCAGGTGATACCGTCGGTGGATTCGGCGTAGGTCACCAGATCGATACTGCCTTGTTCGTACCAAACTTGATATTTGCCCAGGTCCGGATTCCAGATCACATTCGGCATATACGATCGGCCTCCATCCGGCATGGGCATGTCCAGCTCTTTGCCGGGATG
>CAZSIZ010000213.1:0-10971 GCA_964606645.1 uncultured bacterium | reverse complement strand
CCTACTAATAATGGGCGAAATCCTCATTCTTTACTTCATACGGCTGACCTGATACCTGTCTGTTAACCATACTCTGTCACCCGAAACCGCCCCCTCTGATTTGCCTTGAGGAACCGGAATTAGGCCTGCACCCCGATATGCTCTCAACGATAGCCGAATTACTCATCGACGCCTCGCACCGAACGCAGCTCATCGTCACAACCCATTCCGACATCCTCATCTCAGCGCTGACCGAGGTTCCCGAAAGCGTCCTCGTCTGTGAGCGCGACGACCAAGGAAGCCATTTCCGGCGGCTTGAAAAAGAACCTCTGAAGGAATGGCTGAATAAATACTCATTGGGCGAAGTGTGGTTAATGGGTGAGATCGGGGGCAATCGATGGTAAAGGAAATACGGATTTACATCGAAGGCGGAGGAGACCAAAAAACAGGGAGAAAAGATCTCAGAAAAGGTTTTCGATTGTTCTTTAACGATTTGGTTGAAGCCGCTCGAAAAAAAAGAATTAAATGGAATACGATCGCGTGTAGATCTCGCAATTCGGCATAACAATATAAAAAAGAAGCGTGTAAAACTCACCCGCAAGCATTCAATGTCTTGCTCGTCGATTCGGAAGAACTGGTCAGCAAGAAGAAACCATGCGACCATCTACGCGAACGGGACCAATGGGAATTCCCAAAAAATTCCGACGATCATTGTTACTTGATGGTTCAAACGATGGAAGCATGGCTGATCGCCGATGTCCAAACATTAAAAACGTATTACGGACAAAGTTTTCAGGAGAACGCCCTGCCGAAACATGATGATATTGAAAAAGTGGACAAGCAAACATTGAATTCATCGCTGGAAAAGGCGACCCATAATACAACGAAAGGCTCTTACCACAAAATCCGGCACGGAACGAAAATTCTCGAACAATTGAACTCCGATGTCGTTCGGAAAAAAGCCGCACACTGCGACCGCCTTATAAATACAATAACTCATACAATAGCCAAGTAGGGGCAGACCTTGTGTCTGCCCAAGTTCTGACGAACTCAATCCGCTTCAGGCGGTTTTATCCATTGATATTGGCTGGGGGGGAACATGCAGTGTGGCGGTTTCTCGCCACGATTCATCGCTTCGAACGTTTTCCGGGATCAGAAGTCCCTGCCGTGAATCGCGGTGTTCGAGTTCCTCGTCGATCTTGCGGTAGATCGTCTGGCGTTCCAGACACCACTTCGGCGCGACCAGCACGTCCGGAGGCGCGTCCGCCGTCAACCGCTGGATGGATACATCCGAAGGAATCCGCTCGAGATAATCGCAGACGATCCCGATGTATTCATCCATCGAACAGATCGAAAACAGTCCCCGCTCGTAATCATCCGCCAGCGGGGTGTCTTTCATCACGTGGATCAGGTGAACTTTAATGCTGTGGAAGGGCAGGGAAGCAAGGCTCTCGGCGGTCGCCATCATATCTTCGCGAGTTTCACCGGGCAGTCCGAGAATCACGTGAACGCAAATTTTCAAGTTTCGCTTCGAGGTCTCTTCGATAGCCCAGAGAAACCGCTCGTAGGTATCGCAGCGGTTGATCCGTTCCAGCGTGCGGTTATGGCTGGATTGCAGACCGTACTCCACCCAAACCTCAAAACGGTCTGAATAGGATTCGAGTAAGTCAAGCGTATACAAGGAGATACAATCAGGACGTGTTCCGACCGCCATTGCGACGATATCGTCTCCATAAGGAAGAATCCGATCGTAAATATCCTTCAGCTGATTCACCGGAGCGAACGTATTGCTGTAGGCCTGAAAATAGGCCATGAATTTTTGCGCTTTAAAGCGGCTCTTCATAAACGACATGCCCGCTTCGATCTGTTCTTCGATGGAGCGATGTTCGCGGCGGGAATTGAAACTGAAGCCCTCGTTATTGCAGTACACACACCCGCCCGTGCCCTTCGTCCCGTCGATATTCGGACAGGTGAACCCCGCATCGATCGCCACTTTATGCACGCGGCAGCCGAAGCGTGTTTTCAGGTATTCATTGAACGTGTAATAGCGTTTATCGTTCATCGTTCGTCTTGCCGGTATCTTCGTTTTTCCGCTCGAAGTAGGAAATAAATCCGAAACGGGTCTTTTCGGTCTTGTATTCGTAATCGCGGTGAAATTCTGGAATCTGCCACATCTCGATCTGCGATGGATACGTAATCATATTTTCCAGTTCAGTTTCAGGATACGGTTTCGAACTGAAAAAAAGAAGGGGAAATAATTGGATCATTTCCGGCTTCCGGCTCAGCACGTATTCGGCGTTGCTTCGTTCGTGGCCGGGATAACAGAGTTGAGGATATTTCAGGGGCGTGCGTCCGATGGTCAGATCGTTGATCCCCAGCATATCGATACACCGTAATTCGCAATAGAAGGGAATCGCGCCTGCATTCGTGACGGCGATGAGCGTATCCGGTGGATATTTCTCTTGAAGCCACTGGCCGACTTGGGCCCAGTTTCGCGTCCACTCGATAACGGATCGGTGATACCGGGCGCCGTTCGAGAATCCGCATCGCGTATCTTTTTTGTATTCATAGAGCTGCGCGCCGTGCGCGGACAGCAGGATCGCCACAAGCAGCACGACGCCTGCCTGAGCGATCTTCTGACATAGTAGGGAAGCGCCCTCCATTTTTTGGAAAACCAGTTGATCGATCGCAAGGCACAAGCCGCGAATTCCCAGAATCGAAAAGAAGGGAATCACGGGAACCAGAAAACGGTGCAAGGTAAAATGATCGCCGCCTTCGACCGTCACGATCAGCGTGTGCAACAAAGCAAAGGTTCCCACCAGCAGCCCCCGAAGGCGGAGGCCCCGGTTCTCAGCCAATACCCAGATCAGCGCGAACAGAAAAAAGGGTCGCGGACGGAAGAAATAATAGACGTATTCCACCCCCCGGCTGACAAGACGCCATCCCTCGAAATCGTGTTTGGCGTAAAACGAATTGGGAAAGGGGGAACCGAAATAAGCCAGACGAATACCGATCAGAATCAAATAAGGGATCGCAAAGAAGAGAATGAGACGAATAAGCGGTGACCGCCAGGACCGCTTCTGAATGATACCGTACCCCAAGACAACCGCCGCGAACGCCGCTCCTTCCGGGCGAATCATGGCCGTCAGAAACAGAACGAGCAAAACTTTCCAGTTCGAGCACCCGCTTTGCAACGCATGGCAGAGCAGAAGCAGCAGCAGGGTATAGACAACCGTCTCCATACCCGACGCCGCCCACGCCGCGAACGCCGCATCCGACATCACGGCGAGCGCCGCCGCCACCGGCCAGAACAGAGACGAAAACGACGGCGGTTCATCCCCGTGAAAACATTGCCGGTAGATCAGAAAAACCAATCCCGGAACCAGTATTCCCGCGATCGTGCTGAAGAGATAAGCCACACCGGGCAGCGGCAGTTTCAGCCAAGCGGCCAGGGCAAGAAACAGCATCCACAACGGGCTTGTGTATCCTTCGATTCTCTCCCCGCCGGGATAAAACACGATCCCGTGTCCCGCAGCGAAATGTTTCGCATAAACCATCGAGATATAAGTATCGTCCACCAGATCGAACGAACAAAAATGAATCCAACCAGCCAGCACCAAGGCGGAAACGATACCAACCAGCAGCAGACCGGCGATGACGATGGTTCGATGGCGGGTATTGACTTGAATGACGGTCATACGGCTTGGCGCTCTCCACGATCCGGTTCGGGTAATGAACGGAAAGAATAATTCACGATCGATTCGATTATAAAGGATACTGATATTCGTCTTTTCCTATTGTATAACTCAAAGAACTTTCCCCAAGGCTCTCTTGAGGTATGATGGGCTGAACCTCCAACTAAAAAATCCCCTCTCCCCTTGGGAGAGGGCTAGGGTGAGGGTAAGGGTGTTAGCATAAGTCAGTAGGGTGGGCTAAAAGTAAATGTAGGGTGGGCTCAAAGCGCAGCGTAGCCCACCATTTCTTACAGAATATGCTAAAGTAGCAGCCCGCCATTCCTTACTTAAACTAAAAACAGGTCCGAAAATCCTTGTTAATCACGCGAACCATCAATCGTACCATTATCCTTGACATGCTCACCGCCACGGCGGAGGGCGCGGCCCTTTTTACGTTTGTCTTTTTATTGAAACGGATCTACAAACTGACGGATTTACTCGTGACCGGCGGCAGCACGATGTTTTCCACGATCCAGCTCATCTCGTCGATCCTCCCCTCCATCATGACGCTTACCATCCCTATGGCCGTTTTGCTGGCCGCGCTGATGGTCTACGGGCGTATGGCTCACGACAACGAAATCACCGCATTATACGCCGGACGCTATTCGACGTTTCAATTGCTGATCCCCGCTATCCTGACCGGTGTACTGCTGACCGGCCTGATGATGTGGTGGAGTCACCGCATCGTTCCAAAGGGCCTGCGCAATTCGGTCGTACTGGCAGCAGACGTGCTTCATAAAACAGCCACGGCTATGATCCAGCCAGGGAGTTTCAATCCGCTGGGTAACATGATTATTCTTCCCGGTTCGGTCGATGAAAGAGAGATGAGGTCGGTGCGCCTGTTCGAGAAAAACGGCAAGCGCATCGCGGGAGTCGTATCCGCCGTAACGGGCACGCCTTCGTACAACCCATCCACCAATTCGATCGACCTCCTGCTGGAGAAGGGAGTGCTCCATCAAATCCCATCGGAAGACCGCGACGTCATGATCCGGTTCGACACGATGAATTTTTCCATCCAGATCCCCCGTATGTTCCACGACCTCGCCGACATGGGGCGGGAGGTTCACCACTATACCGGTAGACAGTTGAAAAATTACACCCGTAAGGGCTACTTCGAGAATAAGAAATGGTATTACTATTGTAAAATCGAACTGGCACAGCGCCGGGCGATGCCGTTTGCGTGTCTGATCATGGCGGTGCTGGGAGCGCTTTTGGGGCTGCAATCGCGATACGGGAAACGCTCGGCCAATTACGCCACGACCATCATCATTATTTTCTTTTATTATATATTGCTCAGTTTTGGACACCCCCTGGCGGAAAAAGGCAACTTACCCGCCTGGATTGCCCTGTGGATTCCAAACGCGGTCAGTATGATATTGGCCGCCTATCTCTATTACCGAACCTGCCGGATCTAAGCGCCAGGCAAGGAGACCGTGATGTTTTCATTCAAGACCGCCGACGGCCTGATCCTGCGAACCTTTCTGGCGGCGTTTACGTTCACCTTTTTTCTATTCGCCGTGCTGGCGTTCGTGATGGTTTTATTCGACTCGATGGACACCTTAATCGACCATCGCACCTCGTTTGGAGTAGGGCTTGCTTACGTCCTGCTGAGCGTTCCCCATCATGTCGTCAAAGCCGCACCGATGATCGTGGTGTTGGCCGTCGTTTCCGGGATCGGCAATCTGGTTCGACACAACGAGATGTTGATGCTGTTCATTGCGGGATATTCCCCTTTGCGGCTTGCCGTGCCGTTGGCGGGAATTCTGATCGCCATCCTGAGCGGATTGATCGTTCTCAACGAGCGCGTATGCGGTCCCTTCGCCGCCAAAGCGGATACATTGATGGCAATACGAATCAAAGGCACGGCTCAGGGCCTGTCGAGCAAGAAGGGAATATGGATGCCCGGGGAAGGGAACCGCGTCTTCCACGCCACCGAATATTTCCCCTATTCCCAACGGCTGACCGGAGTCAATATCTTCGAATTCAAGGGACCGGGCAACACGATCTCCAAACGCCTGGACGCGGAGTCCGCCACGTATGACGCGCAGGCAGGGGGCTGGATTCTTTTCAACGTCGTCGCCCACGACATCCTTGACGACGAAATAAAGCGGGAGGTCTTCGACACACAACCTTACTGGATCGATCTGCTTCCCCGCGACTTCGAAACCGTGGTCCAGAAACCCGAACAGATGACGCACGGCGATCTGAACCGCTTGATCGAAACCATCCGAAACGCCGGGGAAAATCCCCAAGTCTACCTGCCCGATCTTCGAATCAAGGAAGCCTTTCCATTCGCTATCTTTTTCCTGGGTATGTTGGCGTATGCCATGACGCTGCGTCTCGGTTCGAGCGGAGTCGCTTCGGGAATCAGTTTAGGCTTACTGGCGGTGATCTTCTACTTCATGTTTCTTTCGCTCGGAAAAAGCTTCGCTCAGGCGGGAGCGCTTCCCGCATGGCTGGGAGCGTGGTCCCCGAACGTCTTATGTTTCATCCTCTCGATCTATCTCTTCCATCGAATGCGCCTTGAAATATAACCAATCATTCCCGATTATTTCTACGCCCACCTGGCTCTACTCGTATTCAAGCAAAAACTGGCTCTTCGATCTTGTCAGGTAAGTATCGAGAGTGGGCGAATAACTCAAATTCTCGATCGTCTTCCGGTCCGGGTAGAATGTCATAATACGCAAGTAGCCCTGTCCACCATTACCGATGTATTCGTTCTGATAGTCCACCAGAACTTGGTGTACAGAATTCCCAAGAATGCCGGTATCAGTTGAATCCGCCTCGCCCAGGACATGTCCACACAACACCAGGAATACATTTTTATGCCGGCGGACAAGCCGTTCCCAGATTTTCTGAGGGCTGTTTCCTTCGATAGCGTTGTTCCCGATCATTCGTTTTCCTTGCGCGTTCAGATAGCCGTGCGTCAGAACGATGCAGTGATAATCGGGGTGTGAAGTGATGACCTTGTTGGCCCAGGCAAGAACCCGATCCCTCGGCTTGTATTCCAGCGCAACGATCAGGAATTTCATGCCTCCACCCGTGAAATAGAGATAGTAGTTGTCAGATCGGTTCGGTTCCAGAAAGTGCCTGTCAGGATTCGGCCCGAAATGCTTGTCATACAAGGGATTTTCCGTGAAACGCATCGGGGGAAAGTACTCATTCAACCGCGTATGCCGAGTACCGGGCTGCGTACTTGTGTCAAAGGTGATGTCGTGGTTTCCCAGGCACAGAATGTAAGGCACTTCATCATCGATCGTCTTGAACGCATTGCTGGCGACTTCCCATTGAGGAGTAGACGGAGGGTTCTGAACGATATCCCCGACATGGGCCACCATAACGATGTTAAGTTTTCTCTTGTTGTCCTTGATCCATTTCGTCTGATCGTAGAAGTATTCCGGCGATCCTCCAAAACTGGAGTCAGTGTAATTTTGGGTATCAGGCAGAACCACAATCGAGAAAGACCGGTCCCCGCGATGAATCAGGGACGTAATCGACTGACATCCTGCAAGCAAGCATACGGCAACCGCTATTCCAAAAAATTGAAAATAATACTGCCAAGTTCGATCGCGTTGATTCAGCATATACATCACCTATGAATGAATTGTCAGAATCAGAGGATGGTAATCCCGGTGTTTTAGACAAATAAAGAGAAATCCATCAAACCCGCCACCGCTCGTCCATCACAATCTCATCAAGTGATTTCCGTTTTTTCGCTCTCTGTTCGTCAGCCGGATAACCCAGTGTTAGCAATTCGACGACGCGGATTTCGTGGGGGATCCCCAGAAGCGCTTTCACCTTGTTTTCATTAAACGCTCCGATCCAACACGTGCCCAGACCCTCTTCAACCGCCTGCAGTGTGAGATGGTCGATGGCAATGGCGACATCGATTGGATAAGCGAGCTGTCCGCAGGACATCACGTGATTGTCAGTCTCCGCACAGCACACGATCAAGACCGGGGCCTCGGCGATGAACCTCTGAATTTTCGCCTCACGCCTCAGCGCTTCACGGCTTTCGGGATTTTTAACGGCGATAAACCGCCATTCCTGACGGTTACTGGCCGATGGAGCCAACCGTGCGGCTTCGAACACGCGCCTCAACTTGTCGTCTTCAACATCCCGCGATTGGTATTTTCTGACACTGTAGCGCGCCCGAATCGCCTCGAACACATTCATCGTTCTTCTCCTGTCCGGCTTCTCAGCCGTCCATGTCTTTAATGCCGCCCGGTGGGATCACCTTGAACGGCGCTTCGGCCTCGTCCAGAAAGCGGATCGGCCGCTTCTTGGGGTCAACGAGAATGAGACGGATTTTCTTCACCTTATCTTGCAACAATTTCAGTTTCGTATCATCGGGTCCACGAAGGTCTTCCGGGGTCATAATATTCGATGAGTTGAATAAGATCGTGGGCCAGTAGGGAACCGCGTTCGGCGGTCGCTTAATTTTAGTCAAGGGATTGTAGAGGCTCAATGGATGCCGCAGTGTATTGAATACTTTTCCGGTTTCGTCGATATGCTGAACGGCGACCGTACCTTCCTGTGGAATCCCCATATCCACATAGTTCTCGATATGTCCGTTTGGATGGAAATAGACATCGTAACGTTTATTGAAAACCACACCGTTTTGAACGTCGATGATCGGCCCGATACACCGGCTGGCGTTCCAGCACGCCGAATAGGTCCACGATTCGCCAGGCTTCAACTGAACTCGGCCCAACACATAAGTAACACGGACAAATTGTTCGGAGTGTGTCCCGTGGCGGGCAAGTCTCCCGTTTTGGATAAATTCACCGGCCCCGTTGGTGTAGAGCGTAAGATTCTTCTCGACCGGTTGAGGTTTTTTTCCTGGATAGCGGTATTCGATCGCACAAACGGTCCCCCCGTCGATCCGATTTCGGCTGATCAAATTTTGTACGGCGATCCAGTTCTTCGGGTTGGTTAATCGCACCTCGCCGATTCGGTTCTTGTATTGAAGGTAAAAAACCTCGTATTTCGGTAGCACGAAAAATTGAGCGTTTTTCGCTAGTCCCAGCGAGACTTCATAGCCGCGTTCGCCCGGTTCAAGACGGCAGGGGGAATAGAAATAGCAGTTCATATTGGCCATATTCTTACCCCGGTCGATCCCTGAATTGAAATGAATGAGTTCAGTCGGGTAGAACGTCAGGGGCGTTTCCTGAGTGTTGGTAATCGTCGTCGTCGCGCTCAGCGTCGATTCGATATTGCTCACCAAAAACTCTTTTTTTATGGAGATAGCGGTTTGATCGGTCGATTGAACGAACAATTGTGTACGAAAATCGTTAGTAACGGTTTTCGCATCGAATTTCTGGGGAAGCGGAATCGTGGAGGTCGTTGAAAGTGGATGTCCGGCGTAAAGAATGAGGTTACAGCCGGGCAGACCGTCTTTGGAGGCTGACTGCCCGTCCTGCGGCCAGAGCACGTTGTTGGCCACCGTCTTGAATTGCGAAATCCGCCCCGCGTCGGATGGGCTGACGCTCACGTGAATCCACTTGTTCTCCAAAACGACCGGACCGTCCAATGGAACTGACTCTGCAGGGGCTGCCGGCAAACATAATACAAACAAAATGATTGTACAAATAATTTCTCTCATGAATCGTATCCTTCCTAAAACTGGAAGTATCCCGGATGATTCAGGGAACTCCCCGGATTCCTTTTCGATCGCTTGATGAAGAAACGAAAATTCATACCACAAGTAACGAGCCGATCGATCCTTGAATAATGAAAAAGTCGAACGGGGAAATACTACCCAAAGATCACCGGAACATCAAACCACACAAGCAATCCAACCGCCCAAAAATTCAAAAGAATCCTGAAATCCAGCATATAAATCCCCAACCATTATATTCGCATAAGATATATTATGTAAACATCAAGCCTGAAATTCCAATACCACCCAACGGAACAATTTTATTACCAAAACATTACTAATATCCTCAAAATTTTTAACTTAACATCATTCCCCCGAAGTAATTCCTTAGAATGTGTCGAGATAAACTCTCTCAAACCATAAGTTTTTGATTTTTATTCAAAAACAGGCAAAGAGAATCGTTTTCAGATTCGTTTCAATTTCATTAATTCCCTTTTTGAGTCACACGGAGTTGATAAAAATAATTGAAAAAGTTGTTGACAAACAGTTTTTTAAATTAAATAATATCCATAAAACACATAAAACATGGTTGGTATTTTAATGGATCTTCTTTCAACAGGACAAGCAGCGAAACGCTTATCAGTAACTCCAGACACGATCTTGAAATGGATTAAGTGTGAAAAAATCCCAGCCGTAAAAACAGTCGGTGGCCATTATCGGATTTCAAGCCAGGTTGTTGAATCTTTACTAAATAATGGGGACATTATAAAAGGACAAAAAAAATCTAATACCTCGAAACAATTCATTCATTGCTGGGAATTTTTCTCTAAAAACGGCCTTGTACGGGATGGATGCCGGAAATGCCTGGTTTTCCAGGCCCGTGCGGCGAATTGTTACAAAATGAGTGGATTACCTTACGAATCCGGATTCGAAGGGATGTTTTGCGAAACCTCATGCGATGAATGTGAGTACTACCATGAACAGCAGAGTCTTTCCTTAAACGTTATGATCATTACTGACAAAGAAGAACTGATGGACACGGTAAACCAGGGAGAGAGTCACAGACTCAATATTCGTTATACAAGTTGTGAATATGAATGTTCGTTTCTCGTCGACACGTTCAAACCGGATGTGGTGATTGTCGATTGCGCCATGCCGTATCAAAAGGCCAAGGATCTCTGCCAGCATTTATATGCCGATCCGAGAATCCCACGCGCAAAAATCATCCTGGCAATGCCCGTCAAAAAGAAGAATACAAAATTATTCCCCGGCATTCACACCCAGATCAAACGGCCTTTTTCAACGAAGGAATTGGAGGCGCATATTGAACAGTTAAATATCGTCTGAGTGTCTATCGAATTCAGTTGCCATTCAAAGAATTATGAACGAAACGGCAAAAAGTCGAAAAATGGAAATTGAACCACAATATATTGACTTCACTCAAATTTAACAAACAACATATTGTGTAATTATCGTCCTGCTTTCACTTTTTACCCGCTCATCGATTAAAAGGAATCGGACTTGACGGTCCAGTCGCCAAACCGTTCGCCAAGTCCGATTGAGAAGACCTAGCCTTAACAGGCCAGGACTCTGTTTTTATAGATTGGACGAAGCGGCTACGCCGCAGGAATCGTGAAGCCAAGGTGATCGAAACGA
>CAZSIZ010000212.1:0-10983 GCA_964606645.1 uncultured bacterium | reverse complement strand
AACCTACCTTAAAATAGGTGAAAATTTGTCTTGACAATGGGGTACACTTCAATTAATGCCACAGTCAAATAGGAGCAACCTTAATAAAATGACCGTACTTCTGGATAACAAAGGTCAAGGGAAGGTTGGCGATGCTTTAAGAAAAAGCATTCAGATAAATTCTCGGCTTTCTATTCTCTCCGGTCTTTTCTCGATCTACGGCTACACCCAACTGAAAGATCAACTCGCACATATAGAGGCGTTACGCCTTCTCATTCCATCAAACGATGCCCGATTGGTGTCCGGTGATGAACAGCCGTTTCAGGTAAAAGGTCTAGTAGGGAATGAAGTTGACCGGTGTTTCCGCAATTCCTTAAACCTAACGGAGGTCGCTCGCGAGTGTGCTCTATGGTTGAGACAAAAGGCTGAAATTAGAACAGTCTCATTGCCTGTTCCGCAGAATCTATTCCACGTTGAAAACTCTAACGGTCAAACCGTGGCTATTCATGGTAGTTCGCCGTTTACTTCAGCAGGGCTTGGGTTCACTCCATCTGATGGTTACGAAATGAATACGTATTTCACAACTCCATCGGAAACCACCAGTCTTCTTGAATGGTTTGAGTCAATCTGGACAAACTCTGAAGCAACACGTGATGTTAAGGCGTTCGTGTTGGCTCAGCTTGAAGAAATATTCGCTGCCAAGTCTCCAGAGTTGGTTTATTTCCTGACACTTTACAACGTCTTCCGAGAGTTTATTGGAGAACTAGAAGAAGACACAATTATCAAGACACGTACCGGTGTTAAAGACACGTTAGTTTGGAGTAAACTCTACAAATTTCAACGTGACGGTGTGTTGGGGGCCATCGATAAGATGGAGAAATACAACGGCTGTATCATTGCTGACAGCGTTGGTCTTGGTAAGACTTTTGAGGCGTTGGCTATCATCAAATATTACGAACTTCGTAACGACCGCGTTCTTGTTCTCTGCCCAAAAAAGATTCGCGATAACTGGACGCTTTTCACTGTCAACGATAAGCGGAACCTGTTTGTTGCTGACCGCTTCAATTACGACGTACTCAATCACACTGACCTTACTCGTCTACAGGGACACTCTGGTGAATTGAATCTCGAAACACTCAACTGGGGTAATTACGATCTCGTAGTAATCGACGAATCCCATAATTTCAGGAACAATTCTCCCCGTAAGGATGGCATGACAAGGTACTCCCGGCTCATGCAGGATATCATCAAAACGGGTGTAAAAACCAAAGTTCTCATGCTTTCGGCCACTCCGGTCAACAGCCGGATGAATGACCTGAAAAACCAGGTTGCGTTCATTACCGAAGGTGTAGACGACGCCCTTTACAGCATAGGGATAGCCAGCATTGAACAGACGCTTAAAAAGGCCCAAACGCGCTTCAATCGTTGGTTGAAACTTGATGAGGGTGAGCGAACCACTAAATCTCTTTTGGATGCTCTTAACTTCGACTATTTCACGCTTCTTGATTTGCTCACCATTGCCCGCTCACGAAAACACATCGAGAAATATTATGACATGGCCGAAATCGGCGAATTCCCCGAACGCGCCAAACCCATTAATATCAAAGCCGATATCGATACCAATAATTTGTTTCCGCCATTACGAGAGATCAATCGGGACATCCGAAGGCTGAATCTCAGCGCTTATGCGCCGTTGAAATACGTTCTTCCCGAAAAACTTAAAGAGTACAGCCGAAAATACGATATGCAGGTAGCCGGTGGCTCGGTTTTCAAGCAGATCGACCGGGAGGAAAGTCTTATTCACCTCATGCGTGTAAACCTCTTCAAGCGGATGGAAAGTTCGATCAACTCGTTTGCTCTTACATTGGAAAAATTGCTCTACCATGTCCGGGATATTATCAACAGAATCGATTCCCATGAGGAAATGGATGTCGAGGAATTAAACATTGAGGAAATCGAAATCGAGTCCAATGAGTTCGATCCTTTCTTGATCGGCAGAAAAGTCAAAGTGCTTATTCAGGATGTAGACCGCATTCGCTGGAAACAGGAACTTAAAGAGGATGAGGAACTGCTTGTTAAGTTGCTGCGTGAAGCCCGTGAAATTGAACCGTCAGGCGATGCAAAGCTTCTTCGCCTTAAAGAAATCATTGCCGAAAAGTCAGAGCAGCCGATTAATTCCGGCAATCTCAAGGTGATTGTTTTCACGGCTTTTGCGGATACCGCCAACTATCTTTATAAGAACATCGCAGGTTGGGCGCAAGAGACATTAAAAATTCATTCAGCTTTGGTGACTGGACGCTCCGGCGATAACAAAACCACCATGCCCGGCCTTAAAAAGGATTTAGCGTCGATTATCACATCCTTCTCACCGATTTCAAAAGAGCGAGACAAAATTGACGAATCTCTATCCGAGGAAATCGATATCCTCATTGCCACGGATTGCCTTTCCGAGGGCCAGAACCTCCAGGATTGCGACTACGTCGTGAACTACGATATTCATTGGAACCCGGTTCGGATCATCCAGCGGTTTGGCCGGATCGACCGCCTTGGCTCACGAAACACGGTCATACAACTCGTCAATTTCTGGCCTAATATGGAATTAGACGAGTACATCAACCTTGAAGCCAGAGTTTCCGGTCGAATGGTTCTGCTGGATATTTCTGCAACGGGCGAAGAAAACGTCATTGAGTTTGCAGACACTGGAAAAATGAACGATCTGGAGTACCGCCGTAAGCAACTGGAGCAACTTCAGAACGAGGTTGTGGACCTTGAAGACCTATCCAATGGAATTTCCATCACTGATTTGACACTCAACGATTTTCGGATGGACCTAACCGACTATCTTAAGAATCAAGCCGACAAGTTGGAACGAATGCCCTTTGGAGCCTTTGCCGTTGCGCAGCCCGATGACCTGATTGGGAATGAAATACAGCCAGGTGTCATTTTCTGCCTCCAAAGCGAGAGTGCAAAGGTCAGGACTGACGATGCTTATGCTCTTAATCCGTATTTCTTGGTTTACGTGGCTGATTCCGGTGAAATCTTGTTGAACTTCACCCATGCCAAGAAGATTTTGGACCTGCTTAAGAAACTCTCTCTTGGCCGGTCGAATCCAGATGAGGAAACCGTTAGACACTTCAACGTCAGTACCGGCAACGCAACCGACATGAGCCACTACCAGAACTTACTGGCCAAGGCTGTTGCCGCAATTACTGGTAAGGCTGAGGAGAAAGGTGTCGAAAGCCTCTTTCATCGTGGTGGAACCGCTTTGAGTCAAGAATCCTTCCAGGGCATAGACGATTTCGAGGTTGTTTCCTATCTCATCATTATGGGGGAGACCGCCGACGTATGATCGATGTCCTGTACGAAAAGATGGCGATTCCCGAATCCTGCCTCCTTGGCAAACGGGTTTTCAAGAAACTCTTCCACGAAAACGCTCAACTGGGCGCAACCGATAAAAAGGCCTTGCGCGACGATATTGACACGATTGTCTGGCAATATACGCTTAAACCAACCACGATCCAGATTCAGGCTTATGAGGACGACCAGGGGGAATATCACGAGGTGGCCATTCTTCAGGTTAACTTGAGAGCCATTAAACGAATGAATCGCATCGCGGAGTTCGTTCACCGGGCGATCCCTTATCCGTTGGTTGTCGTATTTACCTACGAAAACTCCTGTGCGTTGAGCGCCGCCCACAAGCGGTTTTCTCTGGGGGAGAAGGAAGCAATCGTCGCTGAGGATTTTCTGACTACTGACTGGATCGATCTTTCAGGCCCGACTATCGTACAGAGGGATTTCATTGATAGCCTGGCAGTGACCGCCTTACCGCAGACGCACTTCTTTGCGTTTTATTCAGGTTTTGTGGATCGGCTCATTGCCCTGGAATGCGCCCGGTTAACCGGCAAATATACTCTGAAGACGGGCAGGAAAACCGCGAAAACCCGGCGGGATCGGCTGGCGGTCTGTCACGAACTGGAAGAGCGGATCGCCGGACTTCGGGCAGATATCAAAAAGGAAACCCAGTTTAATCGCAAGGTAGAGTTCAATACGAAGATTGAGCGATTGTTGAAAAAACTATTCAGATATGGAGCAAAGTTATGATCTCATATTTCGCTTTCGGTTCAAATATGAATCCTAGCCGTATAAAAAAAAGACTTGGAAGAATTCCAGAATCTTGTGGGGGGATGCTGAAGGATTATTCTCTTTGTTTCAATAAGATAAATGACAGAAAAACTGGAGCTGGTTACGCGAATATTGTGCCCGTTGAAAATGTGAACGTGTATGGTGTTCTATATCAAGTCAGTGAAGATGAACTTTCAAAAATTGATTGCTGTGAGGGGATTAATGATGGACATTATTCCCGAAAGGATGTTGCAGTAATTCTTAACTCAGGTAAAAACGTATCTGCTGTGACTTATGTTGCTTGCTCTAAGCGAATTGCAGAGAATCTCTTACCGGAACAAGAGTATCTCAATCATCTGCTTGCGGGGAGAGAGTATCTGCCGGATGAATATTACAATTATTTACTTTCTCATAAAACAATTGACTGAATTCAATCACCTACGGATCAAAAATCATGGAAAAACTAGACCCAAAAACTGACGGAACGACGATGGACATCGTTGAAGAAAATATCGGCAAACTCAAGGAACTTTTCCCGGATGTATTCACTGAGGGGAAGATCGACTTCGACGCTTTGAAGGAGACGCTGGGCGAGTATCTTGAGAAAGAGCAGGAACGCTACAGTTTTACCTGGAATGGAAAGTCACTATCCCGGCGAATTGCGCAGACACCCTCCACCGGCACGCTTCGGCCATGCCCGGATGAAAGTGTCAACTGGGACACCACGCAGAATCTCTTCATCGAAGGCGATAACCTGGAAGTGCTTAAACTGCTCCAGAAGTCCTACCACAAAAAAATCAAGATGATCTATATCGATCCGCCGTACAACACGGGGAATGAGTTTATCTATTCTGACAATTTCCGAGACAATATTTCCAATTACCTTGAACTGACTGACCAGACCGATGAAGAAGGCCGCAAGTTCTCTACCAATACCGAAACCTCCGGTCGCTACCACACTGACTGGCTTAACATGATGTACCCGCGTTTAAAGTTGGCGAGGAATCTTTTATCCGATGATGGAGTAATTTTTATATCTATAGATGATTCTGAAATATCGAGTTTTAGAAAACTATGTGATGAGATTTTTGGGGAAGAGAGTTTTATTGCTCAATTTGTCTGGAATACAGAAGGCCATACGGATAATCAATATGACGTGAAAGTCAACCACGAGTATTTAGTTTTATATGCCAAATCCACTAACGCATCTGTAGGTCATGTTGTTGATCCAAACACGAGAGAAGAAAGTAATCTCTGGAAGGGCTTTGCTGAGAATTCTATAACTAAGAATGGAAGTGCAAATCCTCCTAGTGATGTAATTCTCCCAAAAGGTTTCCCTTGTATAACTAGCACACTAGATTTACCGCCCAATGATCCAAACAACTCTTTTTTTCAGAAGATTCAAGAAACTGGATATATCACAAGACAGATGACACAGGATTTCGATGTTACCTACCCAATCCGAAAAGATAGAATGCTTGTAGCGAATTCAGCACTTGTCAATGAGTGCAAGGTGTTTTCTGGATGGGCAAATGTTGATAAGTTACGCCAGTTTATCCGAGGAAATTGCAATCCCATTGATGAAGAAAATGGTAATATATTGACTTTTTATCTTTCAGAGAAGGGTGTAATTTATTATCGGCGTGATAGAGAAAAAGCGCGAAATGTCGTATCCGTCTTACGAAACATGGGCACGACTGAGCAAATGCGCTCTGCACTAGAACGCATGGGTATACCTTTTCAATATCCGAAACCAAAGGAACTTATAGAGTACTTATTGCGACTTGGGGCAGAAACAGGTGGACTTGTGATAGACTTCTTCGCAGGATCATGTACTACAGCCCACGCTGTTTTTGAGATCAACCAAGATGACAACTCTAAGCGTCTCAATTTCATAATGGTGCAACTCCCAGAACTTCTGGATTCCAATGATCCAAAACAGAAACCTGGTTATGATTTTTGCCAACAGAATGGCTTACCTGTGAATATTGCTGAAATCGGCAAGGAACGCATCCGTCGCGTAATCAAAAAAATCAAAACTGAACAGTCGGAGAAAACCAAGGAAGCGAAGGGTAAACTGCCTGGTATGACTGAAGAAACACAGAAACTCGACCTCGGTTTCAAAGTTTTCAAACTGGACAGCAGCAATATCATCCCGTGGGATGCCGATTTCGATAACCTTAAAGAGAATCTGTACAACGCCGTAGAAAACATCAAGCCCGACCGCAGCGAAGCAGACGTACTCTACGAAATTCTTCTGAAATACGGCCTGGACCTCACCCTCCCCATCGAAGCGCGGAAGATCGAAGACAAAACCGTCTACATCATCGGGGCCGGAGCGCTGGTTATCTGCCTGGCCGACGCCATTTCACTGGAAGTCGTCGAAGGCATCGCGAGTCTCTACCGAAAAGAATATAAAGACTCACTCCAAAAAAATAACATGATGATGAAGGTCGTCTTCAAGGATGCCGGTTTCAAGGATGATGTCGTAAAAACCAACGCCATGCAAATTCTCAAACAAGCCGGTATCGAAGACGTGAAGAGCCTATAAAGAGAGCAAGAGATGAGCAAAGACCTGACGACCTCAGCCATCGACCGGCAGAATATCCTGAACAATCCTTACGCCCTTGAGGAAATTGAGAAGGCCACGCATATCCAGGGGATTCCGTTTGAAGAAAAAATGGTGCTGCTGAAGGAACAAGTGGCGGATTTTTTTGAGGTAACTCCGCGAACCATCGATAATTATATCGAGAAATTCGATACCGAACTGCGTCAGAACGGGTACGAGGTTCTTCGTGGAAGCCGTTTGAAAACACTGAAGATAGCCATCCAGAGTCAGTTTGGTAACGAAACTGATTTCGTTACCAAAACAACCGTTCTGGGCGTCTTCGATTTTCGAGCGTTCCTAAACCTGACCATGCTGCTGACGGAAAGCCAACGGGCGCGGCTGCTTCGCCAGACAATCCTGGATATTGTAATCGACACGATCAATAAACGCACTGGAGGTGGGACAAAATACATCAACCAACGTGATGAAGAGTTCCTTCAATCCGCATTCCAGGAAGAAAATTATCGGAAAGAATTCACAGATGCCCTGCGGGTCTATGTGGATATGGGAAACTTCAAGTATCCGCTCTACACGAATCATATCTATGTGAGTATTTTCCGAGAAAACGCGCAAGAGTATCGGAAGATACTGAGACTGCACGATAAAGATAAGGTACGCGATACTTTTTATTCAGAGATTTTGATTCTGATTTCTTCGTATGAGTGCGGCTTTGCGAAAGTCTTGGAAGCAGCATTCTTGAAGAACAATTCCAAACTATCCCACTGGGAAGTCGATGAATTGTTCATGGAATTTGAACGACAACCCCTCTGGAAACCTTTGGTCGAACAAGCACGCAACAAGATGGCCAGTCGGGACTTGGCGTTTCGCGATGCACTTCATGCCCAGCTCAAGGATTATATCACTCCCCTTCAGGCGGATGAGTTCGAACGTTTTCTGGGAGAAAAGAGCAAAGAACTGGTTGAGCGGCTTGAAGAGGCCAAGGATGTAATGAAAAGGCTTAAGGAGCGTGAGTGATGAAGATCATCTATCTCACGCTTGAGGATGCCGTTGAAATACACCGAAAGACCGTTGAAATCAGCGGAGGCGGCGCGTTGGGCCATCTTGATATGGGAAAGTTGGACAGTGTTCTACAACATATTCAGAATGACGACTACTACCCGACGTTTGAAGAAAAACTGACACATCTATTTTTTAGCGCTTGCATGTTTCACTGTTTTGAAGATGGAAATAAGCGGATAGCGATTACGCTGTGTGCGCAGATGTTGTTGTTGAATGGCTATCTATACTGTTCAGGGCACTTTATCCAACGCATGGAAAATATCAGTTATCATGTTGCGGCTGGAAAAATAGACAAGGAACTCCTGGAAGAAATAATCTCCGCCTTCTTGTATGGAGAGGAAGACCAGGAAGCACTGAAATTGAAAATCTTACATGTCATCGATGATGGAGAATAACCTTTAATGAAAATACAATTCAATCCCGACCTCGACTATCAGCATGAAGCGATTGACTCCATCGTGGATATCTTCGATGGTCAGGAAACCAATCAAACAAATTTCACCATCGCTCCATTAATAAAAATTGACGACCTGTATGCAGGTCAAAGTGATCTCGGTGTTGGCAATCGTCTTCGTCTCTTAGAAGAAGATATCCTCGAAAATGTTAAGAAAATTCAGTTACGAAACGGCTTGGCCCCGGTGGATTCTCTGAACTCAAAGAACTTCACCGTAGAGATGGAGACCGGCACGGGCAAAACATACGTCTATCTGCGCACGATTTTTAACATGAACAGAAAGTATGGCTTCACAAAATTCATCATCGTCGTCCCCTCAGTGGCAGTCAAAGAAGGCGTCTTCAAGTCGCTCCAAATGACCGAAGTGCATTTCAAAGGATTATACGAAAACGTCCAGTACGACTATTTCGTTTATGACTCGCAGAAACTCGGCCAGGTACGCAATTTCGCCACCAGCGACTATATCCAGATCATGGTGATCAACATCGACGCTTTCCGAAAGAGTTTTGACGATCCGACCAAGGAAACCAAAGCCAACATTATCCACCGCGCTCACGACAGAATGACAGGCAATAAACCGATTGAGTTCATTAAAGCCACAAATCCCATTGTCATCATCGACGAACCGCAGAGTGTGGATACGACAGCCAAAAGTAAAGTCGCAATCGATTCATTGAATCCCCTTTGCACGCTTCGCTTTTCGGCCACACACGTGGATAAGCACAACATGATGTACAAACTGGACTCAGTCGATGCCTACAGACGAAAACTCGTCAAGCAGATCGAGGTTTCCAGCATCGGCGTGAAGGATGGACACAACAAGGCGTATATCAAACTCCTGAAGGTGGATAACAAGAAAAGCCCGATCACTGCACAGATCGAGATGGATGTCCTCCAAAAGAGTGGAGTCGCGAAACGACAGAAAAAAATAATCCGTAGCGGAGACGATTTGTTAGAAATCTCCAAGGGCAGGGATATCTACGACGGATACATCGTCGAGGAAATCTACTGCGAAAAAGAAAAAGAGTACATCAGCTTTACAAGCAAACCAGAGGAAATACATCTGAACCAAGCAATAGGTGAAGTGGATGATGTTGAATATAAGCGTCTTCAGATTCGCAAAACCATAGAAGCCCACCTGGACAAAGAGATGAGGCTCCGCCTAGAAGGACTAAAAGTACTTAGCCTTTTTTTCATCGACCGAGTAGCGAACTACCGCTGGTATGACGAGGATGGAAATCCACAGCCTGGAAAATACGCCACCATGTTTGAGCAAGAATACAAACGCGCAATCTGTAAACAAAAATATGAAACGTTGTTTGGAGGTGCAGACATAGAAACAGCTGCCGATGGTGTTCACAACGGCTATTTTGCTATCGACAAGAAAAAGGATTCTACTGGCCAAGGTCGGCTAAAAGAATCTTTCGGAGAGGGCAACAAACAGGCTGACGAAAGCGCGTACCAGCTCATTATGCGAGACAAGGAATCACTTTTGAGTTTTGACTCAAAGTTAAAATTCATTTTTTCACATTCCGCACTGAAAGAAGGCTGGGATAACCCCAACGTCTTCCAGATATGTACGTTAAACGAAACGTCTTCACCAATAAAGAAGAGACAGGAAGTGGGTCGTGGCCTACGCATCGCGGTTAACCAGGAAGGCGAGCGTATCTACGGATTCGATGTTAATACGCTGACTGTAGTAGCCAATGAATCCTATGAAGAATTCGCCAGGCAACTCCAGAAGGAAATCGAAGAAGAGGAAGGAATCAAGTTCGGCATAGTAGAGAAGCACACGTTTGCGAACATCCCCGTTCTGACCGACGACGGTAAGACCAAACATCTTGGTGTAGAAACCTCAGAGAAGATTTGGGAACACCTCGAAACGAAAGGCTACATTGACTCAAGGGGCAAAATTCAGGATGCGCTACGTAAAGGCCTGAAAACAGGAAAAGTCGATTTACCTAGGGAGGTCGAGGATCATGCCACTCAAATCATGGCCAGACTTCAGAAAGTTGCAGGAAAGTTGAACATTAAAAACGCTGACGACCGCAAACAGGTGAAACTCAACAAAGCGGTCTACTTGGGCGAAGAGTTCAAGCAACTTTGGGAGCGGATCAAATACAAAACAACGTTTCGGGTGAAATTCGATACTGAAAAACTGATTGAGGAGTGCTCGAACAAAATTAAAAGTTCGCTTGTTGTCGGTAGAGCCAAATTTATTACCCAAACTGCGAAACTTGAAATCGACCAGGGTGGCGTCCAAACTGATGTCGTGAGGGAAAGTACTGCTATCTATGAGGCCCGTGACTATCCGTTACCGGATGTAGTGAGTTATCTTCAAAACGAGACAAATCTGACCCGTCGGACTCTCGTAAAAATCATGATGCGTAGCGAACGTCTCCAGGATTTCAAGAACAATCCCCAGAAATACATCGAGCAGGTGGCAACAATCATCAAAGACCAGATGCGCCTATGTATTGTGGATGGGATTAAGTACGAAAAGATCGGAGATGAGTTCTATTACGCCCAGGAGTTGTTCAAAGATAACGAATTATTCGGCTATTTGAGTAAGAACATGCTTGAAAGCAAAAAGTCGGTTTATGACCATGTCGTTTACGATTCCGATATCGAAGAAGGATTTGCCCAAAAACTTGAGTTGAATGATGAAATAAAAGTGTACGCGAAACTGCCCGCTTGGTTTACCATCAATACACCTTTGGGAACCTACAATCCTGACTGGGCGGTTTTAGTACAGACCTCACTAATTGAAACCAATCATCCATCAAAAATCCCTAAGTTT
>CAZSIZ010000211.1:0-11014 GCA_964606645.1 uncultured bacterium | reverse complement strand
TCTCAAAGTTTTATCTGGATAACTCTTCTACAATTTCATGCGATTGCCCTGGGCTAGTTTCGTTATACCTTCTCCCATAAATGGGAATGGAAGAAGGCGGCCTATCCCGATATCACCATGTAACATTGGCTCTCCAGCCACAATGACCATCTGGAGGTCTTGCAATCGTGGTTCAATGATCTGTAATACTTTTAATAATTGTTTATCTTGTTGTTGAACTTGTAACTTTCCAAAGAATTCAGCAATTTCGTTAAATGAGGCGTGATACCGGCTTGATATGAAACGTGCAGTAAAATCTGGTGGGGGAGGGCTTGGCTCTGTGATAAAGCCATCTTTGCTTGGAATTAAGTAATATCTTTTAGATTCAACACCTTCAATTATATTTTCCATCACAAGAACGTAATCCACCCTTGAAACAAGAGAATTGCTATTGCGATGGAAATCGAGCATACGTTCAATTTCAGGTAATCGTTTATCTTTGAGCAGTTTAACAAGAAGACGGCTGTTATCCGAATATTCTGAATTTAATTCCACTATTTCGGAATCGAATCTAAAAAAAATCGAATCCCACGGTTTTTCTTCGCTTAAAGGTTCTTTCCATCCTTTTTGGATT
Organism: uncultured bacterium; assembly: GCA_964606645.1. Taxonomy (GTDB): domain Bacteria; phylum Hinthialibacterota; class Hinthialibacteria; order Hinthialibacterales; family Hinthialibacteraceae; genus CAZSIZ01. Next base: position 10,401 of record CAZSIZ010000211.1, on the reverse strand, counting down.
CCCCTCAACGAGTTTAAATGCAGAATTAAATTAGGTTGACATTTTCTACAATGAATAAACAACGCTTCCAAGAGAGCCGTTTTTCCAACGTTGTTTTTTCCAGCGATTAAATTGATCCGGCTAAGATCATCGATCTTCAGATCACGGAAACAACGAAAGTTTTTCGCTTGGAATGACGTATACATGATTCATACCTTCAAGTTTATTTTGTTTTATTATAACACGCTTTAGGGAAGCAGGGTTTCGAAGGGGGGGGTGTATTCCCAGCCGGTGTAGGGATTGCCGGGGAGGTGGCGGATGGTCCAGAGGTAGTACATGTGGAAACCGGGGGCGACGGTCTGGACGTGGTCGCGCTCGCCGGTGATCCGCAGCAGGTCGTGATGACGTAGTTTCAGCACGGCGTCGCCCAGTTCACCGTGTCCGTAGCCCCAGTCGGGATCGAAGCGGTAGTAGTACAGTTCCGGCTGAGGGTGATGGTGGGGTGGATAACTGCTCCAGCGTCCGGGAAAATTCACCACCTCGCCCAGCACCAGCCGCGCTTCTTCCGGCGTGTTGCTTCGGTCGAAGATCGTTCGCACGATCCGGTAGCAGGCGTCGTCGAGGATGCCCTTGCCCCGATGGTCGATATCGACCTCGTCCGGGAGGTACAAGTGATAGGGAAACGAATCGGGATTGGCCGTGCGCACGACGGCGAATTCACAGTCCGTTTCCGCATCCACCCTGATGGGGATGTCTTTGGGCGCATGGACGGACAGAGGATTCTCCTCGATCCATGACGAGCGCTGGAAAGGAACGCTTTTCCCATCCACTGTCACGTTGCCCTTGCCGCCGAGTGTCAGCAGGGCGGTCTCATCGATTTCGAAGTGAAACGTATGAGACTCGCCCCCGGCGATGCGCTGAATGCCGAAGACCATTTGAACTTCAGGATCGTCTTCGAGCAGAGGATTCCAGCCGTTGGCTAATGGTTTGTCGAGATAAGGCTGCAGCAAATCCTGAGTCATTTTTTCACCTTCTTGATATCCGGATTGGGAAGAATCCGGTCCCGCATGAAACCAACCAGCGATTCGTAGCCGCCGATGAATTGGCGCAGGGTCCGAGCCGTCGCGCCATACATGTCGAACTTGGACGCATCCATCCCGTCATTTCCGTAGGCTTTACGGAAATCCTTGAATTTAAACAGTAATTCATCGACGATTTTTTTCGAGACGGGTTCGTCCATCCGGGGGATGGGTTTGATGTCGGATTGGTTGAATCGAACCTGCCATCCATAAGGAATACTGACGACGACGTCGCCCCCGATGAACTCGGACCAGTGCATGTGATTCCGGTAGGCGGCGGCCAGCAGGCGGGTACGGTAGCCTCGCTTCTGATAAATTTGATACGCCCGTTTCATGACGGCGACACCCGCCCAGTTGAGATAACCGGGATCGGTGATGATATCGTCGCGGTCCATGACGATCCGAAGCCAGTCGTCGGTTCGGCCCACCATGATCGTACAGACAGGCGACATATCCGCAGTGCTTTTTTTCTTGGCTTTGCGTCGTTTCAGCCCACGCTCCACCGCTTCGGCGACGGCAATGGCCTGCGGGACGGTGAAACTGACGGTGGCGTTGATCGAGACGCCATGATAGGTGACTTCCTCAATGGCGGCGAGTCCGGCTTGTGTCACGGGGATTTTGACCTGCATGTTCGGGGCCAGTCCGTCGAAATAGCGGGCTTGCTCGACCATAAAATCCGCATTGCAGTAGTACTTGGGATTGGTTTGGATAGAAATACGGCCTTTTTTCTTTTTCTCCCGTTTGAAGACGGGCTGAAGAATTTTCGCGCCCTTGACGGCCATCTCTTCAATCAGTTTCCAGGTCAGGTCGTCTTCGCTGGCCGTGGGATTCTTTTTGACGATTTGCGCGATGCGGTTTTCCCACAGATGTAATTCTTTCTTCAGCACGCCGCCCACGATGACCGGATTCGTCGTTGCACCGACTGCACCGTGTTTGATGGCGTAATTGAGTTCCTCCACGGAACAGGAATCGTTCCAGAGGTCCGTGGGGGTGGTGCTGGCCATTTCGTGTAAAGGACTCTTGTATTTCGGTTTGGTCATCGGTCTCTCCTCAAACGGTTATGCGTTATTTATCGGGTATGGTGCAATGGATCTTGCGACGCATGGTTTCAAATTTTTCATCGGTTTCGAACGCCGGGTCGCTTTTTTTAGCCTGAATAAAATAATCCAGTTCCCTCAACGATGGCATGGCGTCGGAACACCCATGCCGCGTGACAACGATCGCCCCGGCGACGTTGCCCATCTCCGCGCAGGCCTCTAAATCCTTGCCGTGAAACCATGCGTATAAGAATCCACTGAGAAACGCGTCGCCCGCGCCGATCACATTTAAGATCGTGACGGGAAACGGGGCGGCCTCGATAGGTTCTTGAAGCGAACCGGGATAGACCGCGCATCCCTCCGCGCCTTTTTTCACGACGAGAATCCCCGGACACTGTGCGCGAATCGTCCGCAGCGAATTGTCCAGATTCGCTGCTCCACCGGCAATTTGAATTTCTTCTTCCGTCCCAACGAACAGATCGGTTAACGCCAGCACTTTCTTGTATTCGGCACCGATCTTTTCAACGGAGCCAGGATCATTCAAATCGATGCCCCCCAAAGCCCAAAGCGCGGGGCGATAGTCGGCATCGAAGACGATCTTCGCGCCCAACGTTTTTGCATGTTCGACGATCGCAAGCGTTTCCTCGGCCATACGGTTGGCAGACAAGCACGAACCATTGAATAACAACGCTTTGGCACTTTTAAGATAAGCGTCATCCACGTCGGTCCGGCAGAGCCGCATATCCGCGCAGTTTTCCCGGTAGTAGAGCAAATCGAACCGGTCGGGAGGTTCGATCCCCAGAATAGCTAAACCGGTCAAACCGCTGGGATCGGAGATTAAATGGCTTGTATCAACGCCTTCACCTTCCAGCGTTTGCCGAAGAAAGAGGCCGAAAGGCTCGTCTCCGATCCGGGCGAGCATGGAACTTTTCAAGCCCAGGCGAGCCGTTCCAACCGCAATGTTCCCAGACGACCCGCCCAGATATTTCGCGAACGACCGGCTTTCCTCGATGGGCAAACCGATCTGTTCCGAGTAAAAATCGACTGCGACGCGCCCGGCGCAAATCAAGTCGAAGGGACGGTCGGGGAATTCACGCGATGTATCCATCGGCGATTTACAGGAAATAACGTTCTTTCTTGCGCATTTCCTCGAACTGAACTCTGGCCTCACGGACGCTTTCCATCTCCGACACTTCGGCAACGGGAACGTCCCACCGGGATTCGTAACCGGGCACGTATTCCTCCGGATCGATCTCGATGGCAATAACGGTGGTTTTGTCGAATCCTTTGGCTTTTTTGAGCGCTTGTTCGATTTCGGTCTTGGTCCCTGCTTTGATGACGTTCGCGCCCAGACTGGCGGCGTTGGCAGCGAAGTCGATGGGCAGATTCTCACCCGTCAACAAGCCCGTTCCCGATTCGCGGAATTTGAACTGGTTGCCGAATTCGTGGCTGCCGCAGGCTTTGGCCAGCCCCCGGATGCAGTTGAAACCGTGGTTGTCCAGGAACACAAGTGTCAATTTGTGTCCTTCCTGGATGGAAGTGACGATTTCGTTGGACAGCATCAAGTAGGAGCCGTCACCAACCATGACGTAGACTTCGCCATCGGGATTGGCCATCTTAACACCCAGGCCGCCCGCGATTTCGTAGCCCATGCAGGAGTAGCCGTATTCCAGGTGATAATTCTTGGGCCCTTTCGCGCGCCAGAGTTTGTGCAGATCGCCCGGAAGACCGCCCGCCGCGCAGACCATCACATCTTTCGGTCCGGCGAAATTGGTGACCAAACCGATTACCTCACCCTGGCTGATGGGAGAAGAACCGAGCGAGAAGAGACGGTCGGCTTCTTTGTTCCAGTCGCCGATCAGTTGAGTAATTTCCGTTTTGTAGGATTCGTCAACTTTGCAACTGGCGGCTTTCAGTTTGGCGGTGAGGGCGGCGAGGCCCACTTTGGCGTCGCACAGCACCGGTAGGGCGGAATGCTTCACCGCGTCGAAACTGCAGACGTTCAGTCCGATGAAACGCACATCGGGATTTTCCCACTGTGTTTTCGAGGCAGTGGTGAAATCGCCCAGGCGCGTTCCGATGTTGATGACCAAGTCGGCGTCCCGGGCGATGATATTCGCGGAAGAGGTCCCGGTAACACCAATCGCGCCTACGTTGCTTGGATGATCCCAGGGCAGCGAACCTTTCCCCGCCTGGGTTTCGCTGGAAGGAATTCCTGAAACATCGCAGAACTCGGCCAGTTCCTTGGAGGCTTCCGAATAGATCACGCCTCCACCCGCAACGATCATCGGGCGTTTGCTGGCTTTGATCCACTCCACCGCGCGATCCAGCATCACTTCTTCGGCGGGAGTGCGGGGGATGTGATGAACACGTTTTTTGAAAAATTCTTCGGGATAGTCGTACGTCTCCGTCTGGACATCCTGGGGGATGGCGATCGTCACCGCGCCGGTTTCGGCGGGATTGGTGATGACGCGCATCATTTCCGGCAGGGCTGTGATAATCTGATCGGCCCGGTTGATACGGTCCCAATAACGGCTGACAGGCTTAAAGCAGTCGTTGACGGAAATGTCCTGCGTCTGGGGCGATTCCAACTGCTGAAGCACTGGGGCGACGTTGCGCCGCGAGAAAATGTCACCCGGCAACAGCAGAACGGGAAGTCGGTTTATCGTAGCTGTCGCCGCGCCCGTAATCATGTTCGTTGCACCCGGCCCGATGGAACTGGTGCAGATATACGCCTTCATGCGTTGATTTTCTTTCGCAAAGGCTGTAGCGGTATGAACCATGCCTTGTTCATTGCGACATTGGTAATACCGCATGTCGTCTTTATATTCTTCCAGAGCCTGTCCCAGCCCGGCAACCATGCCGTGTCCGAAAATTCCGAAAACACCTTGGAAAAACCGGTTCTCGACTCCATCCCGTTCTACATATTGATTGCACAGAAATTTCAGCATGGCCTGCGCCATGGTTAAGCGGCGTGTGCTGCTCATTCTACTTTCCCCTTTCGCGTCTAATGCGGATAAAAATTGGTTCGATTGTATAGATAACAATACCGTTTTTATAAAATCCTATATCTGACTGTGGATGTCAAGAGAATGGAGAGTGGAATGATGGTTTTATTTCACATTTAGGCGTCGATTTCGCGCAGTTCGACCGGACGCTTCTCCTCAAGCGACTTTTGGGCAGCCATCCCGATCACGACGGGGATTCGCCCATCGATCCCTTGAACCGGGGGATTCTCGTTCTTGAGAACGGCATCGACGAAGGCTTCGACCTCGATGATGTACGAATCGATGTAGCGGTCCATGAAAAAATTGAGGGGCAATGGTGCGTGAACACCGTCGCGGTTGCTAAGATGCGTACGGCTGGGTGTATTGTTATCGGCGGCCACCATACCTTCCGAACCGAAAACCTCCACGCGCTGGTCGTATCCATAGATGGCCTGGCGGCTGTTGTCGATTGTGGCGATTGCACCGTTCTCGAACTGAAGCGTGATGACGGCGGTGTCGATGTCGCCCGCCTCGCCGATTTTCGGATCGACCATCACCCCGCCCGCCGCATAGACCGACACAACCTCGCTGCCCGCCATGTAACGCGCCATGTCGAAATCGTGGATAGTCATGTCCAGAAAGAGGCCGCCCGACACTTTGATATACTCGACCGGTGGGGGAGCAGGATCGCGGCTGGAAATACGAATGATGTGCGGTTCACCGATATCCCCCGCTTCGACGTGGCGGTGAACTTCGAGAAAGTTGGGATCGAAGCGGCGGTTGAATCCGATTTGCAGTTTCACCCCCGCTTTCTCCACGGCTTGCAGCGCCCGGTCGATTTTGCCAAGATCGTGATCGATGGGCTTTTCACAGAAAATATGCTTTCCCGCCGCCGCCGCTTCTTCGATAAACTGAGCGTGAGTATCCGTTGACGAACAGATCACGACTGCATTGATATCGTCTTGGGCGAAAATCGCTTGGGCGCTGTCTAAAACCTGTGTTCCCGGCAGCGCCGCCGCGCACGTTTCCGCGGATTTCCGATCGACGTCCGTTAACGCCTTCAAGCAAGCGTTTGGTATGCGTGTGGCGATATGCTCCGCGTGAAGTTTCCCGATTCGCCCCGTACCGATAAGTCCGATATTCAGTGTTTTACGATCGTTCATGGATAAACCTCAGTTGTGATTTATAATCCGATAGATTGTAAGAAATTTCGATTTCGCTGTGCGCTTTCCAGCGGCGTGCCCATTCCCGGAAGCACATCCTGCTCGACGACGATCCAGCCTGTGTAATCGCGTTGGTTCAACACATCCATCACGGCGGGGAAATCCACGATCCCTTGGCCGAGTTCACAGAATACACCGTTTTTCACGGCGTCGAAATAGTCAGATTTATCTGACCGCATCTTTGCGGCGACATCGGGATGGCAGTCCTTGAAATGGACGTGCCAGATGCGGTCTTCGAGTTTCTTCAACGCTTCGACCGGGTTTCCGCCACCGTAAGCGTAATGACCGGTGTCCAGACACAATCCTACTAGTCCCGGATCGGTCAGGTCCAGCAGGCGGGCGACCTCGTCCGGCGTTTCGACGTATCCGGCGCAGTGGTGATGAAAAACAGTGCGAAGTCCGGTTTCGTCTATGACCTTCCGCGCGATCGAATCGGCTCCTTTGGCGAAGACGCGCCATTGCTCGTCGTTCAAGCCCTGTTCGGGGCGGATGCGACCGGCGTTTTTTGTGCGCTCGTCGACCGTACCGTTGTCATCCGCAAGCACGATAAACGCCGATTTATTGACCGTCGCCAACAGTTTTGCGGTCTTCAATGCGAGCGCTGCGCCTTCCTCGTGAGTGCAGAGGTTCGCCAACGCCACTGGAACGAACGCGCCGACCATCGTCAGCTCGCGGCTATCCATCTCCCACCGAAGTTTATCGGGATCGGTGGGCAGAAATCCCCAATCGCCGAATTCGGTCCCGGTGTATCCCGACTGACACATCTCATCCAGAACCTTGTCGTATCCCGCCGCTTCACCGTCCAAGTCGAATTCCAGCACCCCCCACGAGCAGGGCGCGTTCGCAATTTGTATCTGGCTCATTTGAAAACTCCTTCCACTTGCCGGTTGCGGGTATTAAAACATACTTTGTTATGAAATAGAAGAAAGCGACGTTAATATTGGGAAGAAGAAGCAATTTTTTTAATCACTCACCGTTTATGGAGAAACAATACGATGAATCATTTCGCTATTGCCGTTTTGTCGCTCAGGATTTTGGCGATATACGCCTTCATGCAGGCGATCCTTACTTTCGATTATTTCCGGATCATTCCTCTAATAATAGATAAAGTTTCCCCATCAGTAGGATCGTTTTCAGGATCTTCCATTTCGACCCTTGAATTATCCAGCATCTTTTCAATATTAATCCCCCCTATTTTCATTCTGCTCTTTTCAATAATTTTGTGGACTCAGGCCGTGAAATTGGCTTATTTGATACTTCCCAATGTATCGTTCGAGGATTCGGAGGAGTCATTCGACTGGATCAAAATTCAAGTGCTGGCTATCGGACTTGCGGGGATTTTTATTATCATCAACACGCTGTCCCGGTTTTCAATCATAACGGTTTTCTTCCGATATCCGTCCGTTCATCAAATTCCAGCCGAGTTTTACCGTCAAGCAATGGTTGGGATTGCGATCTTGGCGATTAAACTATCGATCGGATTGGGAATGCTGTTTCGTGCGAAGGCGGTTGTGAGAATGTTGAATCGGCAAGTTTAAGCGATACCTTGATGAATTCATAATCGTTCATAAAAAGTGACTGAAATGGATCGATGAAGAAACTACCGTTGTTTCCAGTTGAATGCTATCATTCTTGACGGCCTTAAAATCCTATTCCCCAATCGTAATGCTCAAGGAGAAATATCGTGGAGAAGATTATCCGATCGCGCGCGCCCGTCCGAATCGATTTCGCCGGGGGCTGGACGGACGTTCCCGACTTTTGCCGGAAAACCCCTGGCTTTGTGGTCAATGCAGGGATTAACGTTTATTCATTCGTCACGATCAGCGAAAGGGCCGTGCTGAACGGCGATGGCGGACCGGAACTGCGCGAACGTGGAGCGGTCAAACGTCACGGTATCACCCTCTACTCCAGCGATTTCGATCTCTACGTCCAGGCCGAAAATATCCGCGAACTGGAATACGACGGCAATATCGATCTGGTCAAAGCCGCCGTGCGTCAACTGGGCATGGAAAAGGATTTCACGCTGATTACTCAATCCATCGCCCCCCCCGGAAGCGGCCTGGGTACATCGGCGTCGATGGGCGTGGCACTGCTGGCGGCGCTTACACGCTATGCGGGAAAATACGCACTCGGCTATGAACTGGCGGAAGAAGCAAGCCGGATCGAACGTGAAGAATTGAAAATCCTGGGCGGTAAGCAGGACCATTATTCCAGCGCCCTGGGATCGATTCAGTTTCTCGAATTCCGAGGCGAAGACGTGCGCTCCTCCCCCTTGGATGTTCCCCGCGAAGTGGCGTTGGAACTGGAGAAGAACCTGGTTCTTTGCTATACCGGCCAGTCGCGCCTTTCCGGCGAAGTGCATGCCCGTGTGAAAGAACGGTTCGAGAACGGCGATGCGAACACCGTCGGGGCAATCGAAGAGATGAAAGAACTCGCAGTGACGGTGAAAGACGCATTGCTCGGTGGACGAATGGCCTCATTCGCCGATCTGCTCAACCGGAATTGGGCCTGCCAGAAACGCCTTCATCCATCCGTAACCAACCCAACCATCGACAAGATTTTCCAAGCCGCGATGGAGAACGGGGCACTCGGCGGAAAAGCCTGCGGGGCAGGCGGCGGCGGCTGTGTGCTCTTCTATTGCCGCCCTGAACGCGAACATCAAGTACGCCGCGCACTGAAAGACCAAGGTGCGACGCTGATCGATTTCAACATCGATTTCTTCGGCGCGGAAACCTGGACGGGGCAGATCAGTACATAACCGACTTCAGATAGAACAACCGAAACAGGCAGAGGTTCTAGAAAAAAATGAAAGTGGATTTGATGATGGTTAATAAAGGAATTTCCCTCTCATTCGTTCTATTCGTTACGATCTTTATCCAAATTGGATCGGCGGATGATTGGCCGATGTGGGGGCGGGATGGTTCACGCAATATGGTTTCCCCCGAGCGGGGTATCCCTGATCAATTCGATGCCGGTGAATTCAATCGAGAGACAGAGGATGTGGATATCGCCACGACGAAAAACGTGCGATGGATCGCCAAACTTGGTTCCCAAGCCTATGGAAACGTCACAGTTTCCAGCGGGAAAGTGTTTGTCGGGACGAACAATGAAAATCCGTATAACCCCAAACACCGGGGAGATCGCGGCGTCATGATCTGTTTCGATGAAAAGACGGGTGCGTTTCTATGGCAACTCGTCGTTCCGAAACTCGCCGACCAAAAAATAAGCGATTTGGATTACCTCGGAATCTGCTCTTCACCAACTGTCGATAGCGGATGTGTTTATGTGGTCACGAATCGCTGCGAAGTCGTTTGTATGGATATCGACGGTCAACTCGACGGGAACGATGGACCTTTCAAGGATGAAGCATCGTTTATGGCGGTACGGGGAAAACCGTCGGTCGAGGTGGGTAAAACTGACGCCGATATTCTTTGGCAATACGATATGCGCGATGAACTGGAGGTTTTTCCCCATAACATATCCAGCAGTTCGATTCTCGTCGTCGGCGATCGTTTGTATGTCACCACATCCAACGGTCAGGATTGGTCGCACAAAAATATCCCTTCTCCTTCTTCTCCCTGCTTGATCGCATTGGATAAAAACACGGGAAAACTGCTCGGTCAGGAAACCTCTGGAATCGGAGAACGCTTGATGCACTGCAGCTGGTCTTCTCCCGCTTACGGTCAAGCCGCTGGAACGGGGCTGGCCGTGTTCGGCGCGGGTGACGGCTACTGTTATGGATTCGATCCCAACCCGATAAAAAACGAAGACGGTTTGAATATCCTCAAAGAATTGTGGCGTTTCAATTGCGTTCCGGAAGCGTATACAAAGCACAAATACTCGTCGCCTGAAGGACCGAGTGAGATTATCTCAACTCCCGTTCTTTATAACGGCCGCGTCTACGTTTCGATCGGACAGGATCCGGAACATGGCGACGGCGACGGCCATCTCGTCTGCATCGACGCTTCTCAAAAAGGAGAGATCACCAAGGACGGCGCTGTATGGTCGTATCAAAAAATAACCCGCTCCATTTCCACTGCTTCCATTATGGACGGTTTGCTGTTCATCGCCGATTTCGCGGGATTCGTCCATTGCC
>CAZSIZ010000210.1:0-11282 GCA_964606645.1 uncultured bacterium | reverse complement strand
GGGCTGTAATTCATTGCCTGAATGGTAAACGATCGTTGCCGCCTGACCTCCCCCTTGATCTTCGTATCGGTGCGAGACGATCAAATCGAGTGTCTCTCCGATATCCATCTTTCCAATCAGTAATTGACTTGGTTTTGAAATGACAATATTGAACGAATCGTCTAACGTCGAATGGGAATTTAAATCGCGAACGATCAGAATCTTGTTGTCTTGGCGGTAAGTTACAATTGCTTCTGGGATTCCGTTTCCTGACAGATCGGCGAGACGAAAATCCGAAATATAATCGATGGGGGGGATTTCGATCGATATCGGTTCACTGAAAAAAGGGCCGCCGGGATCGGGTACGAGTAGCGGGGTTGGCGTGGACGTCTGCGCCTGGACGGAAGGAACGCTTAAGACGCTTGCAGCGAACAGCCAGACGATCGGCAGCCAGTGGAATCCGGCCATTGTCCCTCTCCACCCATTCGGCAATCGTTACGCCCGTTCTGACTGCTGAATGGAGCGGGCGTTTGTGTGAATGCGCTCGATGGCGGCGCATACCAAATCGATTTCATCATCGGTCATATCGGAATACAAGGGAAGGCTCAACGCATGGGATTCCAGGTACAACGTGTTGGGCAGTTCACGGTCGGCGGCCTCCCCGGCGAAACGGCGAAACGCCTCCATGCGGTGTAGCACCGGCGAATAGTAGACGCGGGTATGAATCCCTTCGGCCAGCAGCGCTTTGACGAGTGTTGGCTGAGTTAAACCGAATTCGTTTTCGTTTACGACGATACATAAATCTTTATACGACGAACGGGTGTTCTCCGATATACGTTGAAATCCGATTCCTGGAACGGTTCCCAGGCGCTTCCGGTAACGTTCGGCGGCTTGATTGCGCTGCCGGGCCGCGTTCTCCAGCATTCGGAACGATTCCAGGGCCAGAATGGCGTGGAACTCGCTCATCCGGGCGTTCAGGCCGGGGAATAGGCAATCGTAATCGCCGGGATTGCCGTAGTTGCGGCCGATGGTGATGTGATGGGCGATGGCGTCGTCATTCGTCGCGACGATTCCCCCTTCACCCGCGATCATCACTTTCGTCGGTGATAGGCTGAATATTTCGGCTTTCCCATGTCCTCCCAGCGGCATCCCCTCGCTTTGCGATCCGAGACCGTGGGCGGCGTCGTAGATCAACGTCAGACCGTGACAGTTGGCGATCTGCTGTAATTCTTTGCAGGGAGCTGGATTACCGAATTGGTGGACTCCGATAATCGCGGATGTGTTTGGTGTGATCGCCGCTTCAACTTGTTCGGGATCGAGGTTCATCGTTTTACTGTCCACGTCGACGAAACGCAGGCGCAGGCCGTTCCAGACTGGACCTAATCCCGTTGCCATGAAGGTGAAACTGGGGATGATGACTTCGGAACCTGGCGTGAGTCCCAAGGCTTGCACGGTGAGCAGGAGACCCGTCGTGCAACTGGAAACGGCTACGACATGTTTCACGCCCATGAAATCCCGTAATGTTTGGCCTAATTTTTCGGTGTAAGGGCCGGTTGTTATGAGGCCGTTTGATAGAATCTCGCCGTATCGCTCGAATAGGACGTTCTGCGGGGGGAGGGAAGGGCGCACGAACGGGAGATCGGGATTCGCTAGCGGTGATCCACCTAGTATTGCCGGTTGCTTATCATTCAGATTCATGGATTTCTTTCTATTAACTAATATTGTAATAATAAAGACTTGCCCTGTTGGAATCGGTTAAGAGATATCAATCGAGCATGCCCCGGCGGCGGGGCGGCAGCGTTCGACGAAGGGGTCTCCCTCTACCCACTGGGCGATGAGGCGGCGCAACTCGACGATTGCGGTTTCGACGGCGTCTTCACGGACAAGGGCCAGGATCGCGCCGCCCAGACCCGCGCCGGTCAGGCCTGCGCCGACGACTCCGTCGAGGGTTTTGCAGCAATCCACCAGGCGGTCAAGTTCTTCGATACTACACCGATAACCGCCCGGTTGGCAAGCCGGTTCTATACGCGGATCGTCTGGCGCGCGCTCCGCCGTTTGCGTCAAGTCTTCCAAGTAAGCGTCATCGAAGGGGCTGCGGTACGGGTGTTTGAGCGTGCCATCCCATTGCGAAATCCGGTCGCCGTCGTGGGAAATATACATCAACTTGCCCGCCTCTTCGATCCGCCCCTTGCTAAGCAGCGCGGCAAACCGCTTCGAGCGCTCACACTCGAACACGCCGAACAGCAGCGCTTCCCGCAACGGCAGCGCGGTTCCTGGATCGCCGTAAGTCGCTACGATTTTCGCGAAATCGTCTTTCAAGTTGGGATGAGACTTATGCAGTTCTTCAAGGGTGGCGGAGACGGGAACGGTTTTCAGGGAACGGTAAAATTCGCTCAGTCCGATTTCGAGATTGGCGGGAGAAATCTCTCTCAAATACTCAAGGTGCTCTTTCCAGGCTGGATGCGCCGTCCTGAACAGGGCGAACGCGATTTCGTAGGCCGCGATTCGGGAATTGAACGTGGCGCGCACGTGGGTGGCCTTTCCCGCTTCGATCCCGCATTGAGCCAGAATCACGGCGTAACCTTCCGGGAAGGGGCAATAGTCGAACGTCAGGGGATTGAATCCGGTGTGCGTGAGCGCGTTCAGGCGGCCCAGCAGCATCGCCGAGTGATCCCCGGAACCGCCACGGGTTCCGACGTACCACTCTCCCGCGCCGCACAATTCCACCAAGCCGGCGTTCGTTGTTTCAAGCGAATTCGCTTCGCGCAGGGCTAACGCCATACCTACGACAATCGTCGAGGAGGAAGAGAGGCCCGCTCGTGGAGGAATATCACCCCCGGCAACCAGGTTGACACCGTGCAATTCCGTCTGCGGCATCGCATCCTGTAATTTCAAGGCTCCCGCTTTGAGGTAATTGCCCCAATGGCCGCGCTCGAGTTCAACGGTTTCGATGAATTTCAGCCAATCGCCCCGCGCTTCCGGGGGCAATTCGCGGGCCATGGAGAATTCGCAGTCCCCATAGTGCGGCGAGACATTTCGGGCCACGATCCGATCGTCCCGGCGCGGTGAAAAGCAAACGATCGTCTCGCGGGCGATGGGCAGGTAGTTGCACCATCCCCCCCGATGGTCGATGTGGACGCCCATCAGGTTGATCCGGGCGGGAACGCGCAGAATGGCGGCGTGGGTTTCGTTGGGGAAACAGCGGCGAAACGTGGAAAGGACTTGCAGGATTAATTCCCGCCGCTCACGAATCAACGCTGGATCGTCTCCATAATAGGAGGAAAGCAGTTTCTCTCCTCTTACTCCGGTCAGGGTGTTTTCAAATACAGTCATTTCAAAAAATCTTTTTATTATCAATTGTATTTTGTATAAGAAGTTGTTGAATCATTAACTGCTATTTATTTGGAAGGAATATATAGTTAAGAAACAACAGGCTGCTTTAAGCAGCCAATTCTTCTTGAACGTCTTCTTTGTGGCTCCATAATACGGGTCGAACATCGTAGTTATTTAAAGCATCTAAAATGGAAGGTGAAACTTGTTGTTCCGAGTCATTTAAAAAAACATAAGCTCGAGAATTTGGAAGCCGAACTTCTCTCGTATCAAACCATGCCATTATAGTTGATTGTGCTTTTTCTTTGTTTGGCCGGTTTATCGTGTTTAATAGACGTTCGGGATGAGTCCTGGATTTAGGGATGACAAAATCAAATGAATAATCAAAACTGGATTTCCCTGTAAATCTTACCTTTGGAGTATATCGAATGCCGTGCAAATCCAGCCATGCCGTAACATCTTCCAGAAAAAGGCTTTCAACAACTGGCTGTGCCAGATAGAACATATCATTAATCGCTAACATAGCTTGGATTAAATCATGTTTCTTAACAGCGAAATTATCTTTGGATGCGCGAGTCTGTAAAATATTCTTCTCAAGGTGAATCCCAAAACCATTTAAAGTCATTTTGAGAAGTGCTTGCCGATTTTTAGACTCCAATTTACAACCGCTTAATCGGAGGTCATCGATAATATAGCCATCGTCGGAAAGGATAAAACCGCCATTATCATTTTTAACAAAAATTTGTAAATAATCGTTGTGACGATCTAAAAATGGAGTTGTTATTTCAAGCCGGTCTTCAATCTGTCGAAAAACGGTTTTGTCTTTTAACCATGAGAAATATTGAACGAGAAGGTTTTGGATTTCATTGACCATAAGGCAACTCCTCATCAATAAATGGTGGGTCGGTAATATTACAATATTTCATGAAATCGAAAATCGATTCAAATAAATTGGCAATATTCGGAAAATTATCTGGTTGAATAGGTATTGCCCATTTATCTGCATAACCTTCTTTATACAAGTGAAGATGGGGTGGAGGAATATCTTCCCCATCCGGATTCCGATGTATTGATCCTCCTATATCGAGCCGGGCAAGAATTACTATATTTCGAGCACGTTTCTGATAAGTTCCCTTTGAAAGATCAAAACCTTTTCGGCTGATCGTTAAAATAAATTTTTCTCTTTTATCTAAAGAAATCAAAGGGATTTCTAAATCCCCTCCAGTACTGGGATATAGTCTACGGTGCGTATCGATACGGCGTTTTTCCATTTGAAAAAGTGAATCGGCTTCTTTTTGTGATAGATTTATCTCAGCCATAATTATAACGATTGTTTTATTTGAATTTGATGGCACATATAAACCGAAGATTCCTAAGAATTATTATAATCCAAAAACACCGTTATCATCAAAAACTTATCATAAACTCAAATTTTACGTATCTCAATGGAAAAGAATGCTTTAGGGAGTCATCCATTGAGTCTCCAATCAGGAGAAGAAGGTGGGGTAGGGGTTTTTGTTTGCTTGGCGCTGGATTAGGAGCGCTAGTTCGCGGGCGTGGTAGTCGCCCCACATGGAGGATTCGCCGTGAGGGATTTTGCTGCCTTCGGGGATCGTGTCCCAGCCGTTGGGGCGGTGGTAGATCGAATGCAGGATCAATCCCTGATGCGTCTCATCCGTGGATAGGTAGGGTTCGTCGAAAATCGTATTGGAGACGGTCAGCCCGGCGCTGAAATAGCGGTTTCCTGCTTCGGTCTCTCCCTGGCCTTTCAGATATTTTCCCAGCCGAAGCAAACCTTGTGCGGCGATGGCGGCGGCGGAACTGTCGATTGGCTCGAAATCGTTGGACGGATCCGAGGGACGTTCCAGATAGTCTCCCATCTTCGCCAGGCCGGGCGCTCCGGTGTCCCAGTAGGGAATGCCGTCGGTTGGAGTATTACCGATGTAGAAATCGGCGGTTGCGCGGGCGGCTTCGAGAAACTCATCGACGACCGCCTTTCCCCCTACCGGCTTCAGATCGGTATCGGTTAGCGTATCCAGGAATTCCAACTCTTCCGCGAAACCGGTTATGGCCCAGGCCAGTCCGCGCGTCCAGGTGGAGAATGGTGAGTAGCCCTGCTGCGTGCTGGGGCAGCGGAATTGACCGTCGTTGCGATTGAAGATCGCCTCGTGAACGGTGCGTCCCCGCACGTCGTAGGAATCACGGCCCTTGCCGTAATAGACGTTGAAGCGGGCGGTGTTAAGGGCGTGATGAACGAGCCGCTCCAGCAGGGATATTGCCCGGTCGCCTTCGCCCATGAGGACATGACCTAGCTGATGAGCGAGACCCAGCACGCGCACGGTGCGGATCGTGTCCACGAAGAGCGAGTGGGGGCCGTTGAAGGAGCAGATATAACCTAACCCGTTGGACGTGTCCGCCCAGCGTGACGCTTGAACCGCGCCGGATGTTTTGAGGGCCAATTCGTAGAAATTGCGCTCCAGGGTGTTTTCCGGGATACGCTTTTCGTTCATCAGACGGCGCAGGTTTCCATACGTGGAGACGTTGTTGAAGCCGTGGTCGTGAACGCCGATGTGCGAGACGTGCGGGGCCATGCGTTCCACGGTGTTTCGACGTCCGATATCGAGAAAGCGTTCGTCACCTGTCGCATCGAATTGGAGGATCGCCGAGCCGTACTGAAATCCTTGGGTCCACTCCGTCCAGCCGCGAGTTGTGTATTTTCCCTGTTCGGTGAAGACGGGAGTCCCTTCATCGGAATTCCATGTCTCCTCGATTGCGAGAATTTTCTTTCCCGACAGATCGAATAAGCGTTCGATCTTTTCAGATAGATGCTTCGGTTCGAGCGACGAATTAATTTTCATTTTTTAATTTCCTTCATCACCGACAATTTGCGCGATGAGCGCGGCGGCCTCTTTCAGTTCATTGGGATCGTGGGCGGCGGAGACGGATATCCGCAGACGGGCTTGTGCTTCCGGAACCGTGGGCGGGCGGATGGCCAGAGCCAGGATGTTTTTCTCGTACAACGCTTCCGCGCAACGGACGGCTTTTTCATTTTCGCCCAGAACGATGGGGATGATGGGCGTTTCGCCTTCGGGGATCGTCAGGCCATTTGTTTGCAAAGCGTCTCTCATGGTTTGAGTGGCGGTTCGCAGGTTGTCCAGCAAGCGACTGTCTGTTCGGATTCGGGTGATGTTGAAATGAGCCAGCCCGGCCAGCAGCGGTGACAGCCCGGTGGAGTAGATCAGGGAGCGGCAATAATTCGTTAGATACTGAACGACCGACTCCGACGCGCAGACGAACCCGCCCTGGCCCCCGATGGCTTTGCTCAGCGTGCCCATCAGGATGACGTTTTCATTCCACTCCAGCCCGGCGCGCTTCCAACTGCCCGCTCCCTGTGGTCCCAGCACACCGGTTCCGTGGGCGTCGTCTACGATCAGCAGTGCGCCGTATCGTTGTGCCAGGTCCGACAGTTCGGGTAGCGGGGCGATATCGCCTTCCATCGAGAAGACGCTGTCGGTGATGATGAGGCGTTTCTTCGGGCGTTTGGATTTCAGCAGCGATTCCAGGTCTTTCAGATTGCCATGTTTGTAGCGGTAGAAAGCGGCGTCGGACAAAAGGCAGCCGTCGATGATGCTGGCGTGGTTCAACTTGTCTGAAAAGATCGCGTCGCCTTTGCTCGTCATCGCCGAGAGCATTCCGGCATTGGTCTGGAAACCAGACGGGAAGACCAGCGACGATTCGGTTCCTTTCCAGTCCGCCAGTAATTTCTCCAGTTCGTCGTGAAGCGCCAGGTTGCCCGTAATCAGCCGTGACGCGCCCGCTCCACCCGGCAGAATCTCCGACAGGATTCGGGCTTCCTCTTTCGTCTCGGCGTCCGCCGCCAATCCCAGATAATCGTTGGAGCAGAGATCGAGAAACCGCTCGCCGTCCTTCAGCATGATTCCGGGTTGAAACGAGTCGAACGTCCGAAGCGAGCGATATCGGTTTTCGTGTTTCGCTTTCTGTAACCGGTCGTTTAGAAATCGATCCCAAGGATTCTTTTTTACCATCTTATCCTGCCAATCGTTATTAGTTTTCAGTTGAGGGTCTACTGGTTAATAAAGGTATTGTGAAATCGATACGTTATTGCCTTGTTACCCTCACCCTAGCCCTCTCCCAGAGGGAGAGGGGACTTAATTCAGTCAATTAATGTATCTATTGGGTATCTCCAGATTTTTCCTTTTTCATTTGTAATTACTAGATCGTCTTCATCGAAGCAGAGGCCTTCGCATTGATCGAAATCGATCTCGATCGTGTGGGCGGGTGGTTTTAAAAGATCGGATTCATCCGATACCTGGAATAAGAAAAGGCGTTTGTAGGTTAGGACAGCTAGTAGCTGGGTTTCTTTGGAATATGCTGCGTCGGTCGCTTTGCCCTGAATTCGGCAGACTCCGATTTCGCGGGCGGTGACGGTTTTCCCTTCGGACAATTGGTCCAGGCAGAATATCCTGGGTGCTTCCGATTTTCTATCATCATCCTTCGAATCGACTTTGGTGATCAGATAAAAGCGGTTGTCCATGAGAAAGAGCGACTCGCAATTATGGGATTTTTGGTTCGGATAGACGAAGGAAAACGTTTGAAGGCTGTCTGTTTTTTTACGATTATTCGCCGGTTCCTTGAGCTGGAGGAGGTGGTAGGTTTTTCGTTTTCGGTCGTTGTCGCCGAATGCGCCGATGACTATATCCCCATCGGGGCCGCGCGCGATGGCTTCCCAATCGTCGTTTTTCACCTCTTTCAGTTTGACTTTCTGGAGAATTTTCCCTTTCCAGTTAAAGCGGAAAAGTTCGGGATCATTTCCTTGGTCGTTGTGTCCCCAAAACTCGCCTGAGCGGGCGGCGGGAACGATTCCCGACAATTCTTCCA
The DNA here is from genome assembly GCA_964606645.1 of uncultured bacterium. Lineage (GTDB taxonomy): Bacteria > Hinthialibacterota > Hinthialibacteria > Hinthialibacterales > Hinthialibacteraceae > CAZSIZ01. Next base: position 3,074 of record CAZSIZ010000210.1, on the reverse strand, counting down.
GATCGCCGCCTTTGATTTTGGCGAACGGTTTCTCCTTCAGTTTTTTAACGGTTTTTTTGCTCATTTCCGTTTTACCGTTTTCGTCGTTCGAGGTTGGGATATCCTCGTTCGGTTTTTCGATAGGCTCCTCGACAGACTTCGTAGTTACAGGTGTTTCAATCGGGGAGACCGTCGGTCTAGTTGATTCTTTTATCTGGCTCTCACGGGTGTTGGTGACGGTAGTGCGTTTGCACGAAATCCCGAATACGATCACAAGCGCAATCAATAACAGCCATCGATTCGCCATAAGTCTCATATTGCTTTTCCTTTTGAAACTAATAAATCATCAAAACACTCACCCAAGTAAAAAGACATCGGCGAGGGTGCAGACGAAGAGGCCGATGCTGATGATGCCGTTGACGTTGAAGAATGCGGTATTGACCCGGCTGACGTCATCGGGGTGGACGATGGAGTGTTCGTAGAGGATCATGGCGGCGTATCCCAGCGTTCCAAAAGCGAAAATCCAACTCAATCCCGCTATCCAACCGAATAGCCCCATCAGGATCACGCTCAGCAGATGCAGCGCGAACGCGATCCGTAACGCCTTCTCACGCCCGAATGAGACCACCAGCGAATGCAAACCGGCCAACCGGTCGAATTCCTCGTCCATCAGGGCATAGATGATGTCGAATCCACTGACCCAGGCCATCACCGCCGCTCCCAGCACGAACGGAGGCCACGACCACGTGCCCGTTACTGCGATCCACGCGCCGATGGGAGCGATGGCAAGCGCTTGCCCCAGCATGAAATGAGACATCGATGAAAAACGCTTGAAATAGGAATATCCACAAATAAGAAGCAAGGCCACCGGTGATAATAAAAACGTCAACTCGTTCAACCGCCAGGCCCCGAACACGAATAACATCGACGACACGATCCATAAGCCCACCGCTTCGGCGACACTGACCGTTCCGGCGGGCAGATGCCGGAATTGAGTGCGAGGGTTTCGGCGGTCGATATGGCGGTCCACGATGCGGTTGAAGGTCATGGCGCTGGTTCGGGCCGCGACCATGCAGAACAGAATCCATCCGCACACGTCTATTTCCGGCAGACCCCGCGCCGCCACCAGCGCGCCCATCAACGCGAACGGCATCGCAAAGACCGTATGCGCGAAACGCACCAGCCCCATGTAATTGCGTATACGGTTAAGAATCATCATCGTTATCGTACAAAAAAGATTTGGTGGAGACGGAATCGATTTCCTCCCATCCGCCTTTCACGAGATCGCTGCCCTCGAAACCGAGATGCTGAAGAATTCGGGCAACGACGAAATCGACCAGATCGTCCACGGTTCGGGGTTGATGGTAGAATCCCGGAGAAGCGGGCAGGATCACCGCTCCCGCCTGGGCCAGCGTGGCCATGTTTGCCAGATGAATGGTGTTATAAGGGGTTTCGCGGGGGACCAGGATCAACGGGCGGCGTTCCTTCAGTGCGACATCCGCCATACGGCCCGCCAGGTTTCCCGATACACCGGCGGCGATTCGTCCCAGCTGACCCATACTGCAAGGCACGACCGCGACCGCATCCAATTCGTACGAACCGGATGCCGGGGCCGCTCCGACGTGAGTATAGTGATGGTAGAGCACCCATTCGTAGACGCTGTCGTCCAGCCCTTCGATGCGGCCCGTCTCCAGATCGATGTTCAGCCCCATTTCCAGTTTGGCGATGTGTCGGGCGTTCGGGCTGATGGTCAGATGGACCACGGCGTTCCGTTCGACCAATTTCTCCAATAGCCGAATCCCGTAGATGACCCCGCTAGCCCCGCAGATTGTCAGCCCGATCCGTACCGGGCGGTCGTTTTTTTCCATTGTTGTATCCTTATTCACCCACCTTCAGGAGCAAGTTCCAGAAAGTGGATTCACGATCGTTCGAGAGGCAATATTTGCCATTATAACAGGCGCATTCCAGCAAAAAGGGAGGTTCTCCCCTAAACTCGATTTGAAATTTATGCAAAACTTTAAGTTATTGTTGTTAAGTATTTTAGATTCCGTACCGAAAACGAAATAGGGCCAAATGCGAAATCCTCGAAATTCCGTGTTCGCGTTTGGCTATGGATCGTACTGGGCGCGATCATCGAATCTTCAGCCACGCCTCGTTTGTCCGTGGCCAACTATCTTTATGCCTATATAAAAAATGGATTCAGGAATGGAGTTTAGTGCGGCGATTCGCTACAATAGAATTAAGACAGACTCGATTACAATCGGGTCTGTCGGCGCCGGAATTCAATCGGCCTAAGAGGCGAATCGATGGAAGAGAGTCAAAAACAAGCCGAGACATTGCTTTGGCTGCGGATCACGATCGTCCTCTGCCTGTACGTCGCAGCTATATCGGTATTGGATTCGTTCATCCAATTGTTTTCCTATTGGACGTTTTTATCGAAGGAAATGGATCCCAACCGGCACCCGGAGTGGATCGAACAGTTTAAGAGAATTCAGAATTCTCCGTACTCGTTTTTGGCTTTGAATCTTTATAATATCGTTTTATGGAACGGTGTGATTATATGTTCTATCTGGGTATTACGTTACTATTCCTGGTCGCGGCGAGTCCTGACGGCACTGCTTGGATTCGATATGATCCTCACTGCCGTTCATATTGTGTGGGAATATTTTTCGGGAACGCTGGAAATCACGTATCCCGGTTGGTTTATCGTATTAAACGCTTTGCAGGTATCAGTGATCGTTGCGCTCTCTCATCCAAGAGTGGTCGATTTGACCGAGCAGCTCTCGCTAAAGCGTAAACAATCCGTTCGCCAATTCGATAAATCTGATCTTTGTTAATGGAGAAAGGCGGTAAGACGCAGCAATGGAAACCCCGACACTCCGAATCATACTTGAAAATTGTTTCACGCCCGAACAGCTTCAAGAACGGCTCCCCGGCGCTTCATCCCTCTCGAATATTTATGACGAGGCGTGTGAAGCCATTCTGAGCGAAGATGAGAACGGTCAAAACCTCTCCAGTTTATTGGATCGTGAATCGAAAGCTCAACGATCCAAGATTCAGTCCATGAAAGCCAAAGAACTCCGTTCCGGTGTCGC
>CAZSIZ010000209.1:0-11284 GCA_964606645.1 uncultured bacterium | reverse complement strand
ATATCCATTTTCGAATGCTCAACGACGGCGCTCGGGTGATATGGAACTCCCATACATGGACCGGCAAAGTCAATCAATGGAACCAGTTAGATCAGTAAGCAAGTCAGGTTGCCCCCATATCGACCCTACATCCAGCCCCAATTCCAGCGCGGCGTTAGCCTAGGGGGATGCCCCGGCCTTCCGCGATTCCCTTCATGTATCCGATCGCGAAGATTTTTCCCTGCATGGCGTAACCGGGGCTGTCGTTGCTCTCTCCCTTCAGCGTCGGGGCGTGAGCGGGACGGATCGGACCGTCGAAACCCGACTCGTGATAGATCTGAATCATCTTCGCCATGTCGGACGGGCCGTTGTCGTGAAACGTCTCCCGAAACCGCTCGCCCTGCCCCTCGATATCGCGAAAGTGGACAAAGAAAACCTTGCCCCGTTCGCAAAACTCCTTCGCGACCTTTTCGATATCTTCCCCCATCGCCTTGAAATTGGCTTGACAGAACGTAATGCCGTTGACCGGGCTGGGGACGATGTCGAGCAGCCGGCGGTAGTTGTCGGCGCTGGTCAGAATACGACCGATCCCTCGAAGCGGTGAGAGGGGAGGATCGTCGGGATGCAGCGCCATCTTGACTCCTGCCTTTTCCGCGACGGGAATGATCCGTTTCAGAAAATAGGTGAGATTATCCCAGATTTTTTCCTCGCCGATCTCACCCCACTTCGTCAAACCCTGCTTTTTGGCTTCCCGATTGTCGAACTCGCTCGTCAGCGCACCACCGCGTCCTGGAATATCGACTTGGGTGCGGTACCAGCCAAGGCCCGCCATAAAATTGTAGCAGCACATCGGAATCCCGGCTTTCCCCAACGCCTCGATCGCGGCGCGATAGTTTTCGATTTCCTCATCCCGGCCGGGAGTTCCCAGCTTGATCCGTTCGGCGTTGACAGGATGACTTTCCACCCCCGCGATCGTCAGTCCCTCCGCCTCGAAATCACGCTTGATCTTCTTCAGCGTTTCGGTGTAGTTGTCACGAGAGGTTCTCATCAGCGCGCCGCTCACGCCGACGATCGCGTGATTGACGCCTATCTGCCGCGCCAGTTTCCACCGTTCGTCCTTTCTGGGATTCAGCACAAGGGCGAGTTTGATTCCCTTTTTGGTGGAACCGGTGCTACCATGCGCGTTGGTTGACATCATTGCCGTTGATACCGATGTCGTGCCCGCTCCAGCCAACATCGCTAAATTGCCCTGGAGCCATTTCCGTCTCGTGAATTCGTTCATGGTTTTGGAACTCCCTTAGTTGTCAGTTTTCAGTTTTCAGTTTTAAGGGATGATAACATATTAATGCTTCGATTTTATGTTTTTTTCCGGCTGGATAAAGATCAAAATGTGATTGCTTGATTCATTGCAGCCCTGTACACTCGGAGAGTCGGAGAAAAAACAAAACGCATCGAAATCGCTATTAAAACGTGAGGTTTTGAAATTCTTGCAGAACGATGGAGGAGAAGAGAGATGGGCAGATTAAACCGGCGTACATTTCTACAGTCGACTGGGGCGCTGACAGCGGTCCATAGCGGCGTAACCGCCTTTGCCGGGGAACGAAACGGGTCCAGTGCTGATTCCAAACAGACCAGCCAAGGATACCCACTCGTCATACCGGGCTATTTCGGCTCGCAAGCGGGAATCCAGATCGGGACTCAAATGTCCCCCAATGCCAGCGAGGATGATATGCGGATCTCCCGTCAACTGGGTGTTGAATGGGTGATGACCAGTCTCCCACCCAAGGATCATACGCTGGAAAACTATACGGCGTTGAAGCGGAAGTTCGGCGCTCACGGGCTGAAGATCTACCGCCTGGGTAACCACAGTTGCCACAATATGGAAGAAATCACGCTCAACCTTCCCGGTCGAGACGAGAAGGTGAAGGAGTATTTACGCTATATCCGCCTTCTGGGAAAAGCGGGAATCCACTACTCGACATACGCCCACATGGGAAACGGCATCTGGAGCAGCGAACCTGAATCAGGGCGCGGGGGAGCCAAAGCCAGGGCGCTCCGGCTGGATAAGAATCCTGTCGGTCACTGGGCCGGTAAGAAATGGCGTGAACCGCTATCGCACGGGCGGCGTTATAGCGAAGATGAAATCTGGGACAATTACACCTATTTCATCCGCAAGGTCGTTCCCGTTGCCGAGGAAGCGGGTGTCTATATCGGCATCCATCCCGACGATCCTCCCGTTTACGATCTTGGCGGCATCCCCCGTTGTATCTTTGGAAACTTCGCGGGATACAAACGGGCGCTGGAGATCGCCGACAGCCCCAACATCGGTGTCTGTCTCTGTGTCGGCTGCTGGCTCGAAGGCGGCAAACGCATGGGCAGAGGTGTACTCGAGGCGATACACTTCTTCGCCGGTCTGAAGAAGCTCTTCAAGGTTCACTTCCGCAATGTCACCGCTCCGATGCCGGAAGGATTCGCGGAAACTTTCCTCGATGACGGCTATATGAATATGTATGACGTGATGCTCGCGCTCCACAAGTCGGGATACAACGGGGCTGTCATTTCCGACCATGTACCGGGCATGACCGGCGGCCGGCGCACGGCCGAAGCATTCTCCATCGGTTACATCAAGGCGTTGATCCAGGCAGTCAACTCGCAGATTTAGTCAGAGGATAATCATATCAAGACTTATTATCTGATAATAAGATTTTTGCTTTGAGATCATACGATGCACTAGGGAATTGAATCTAAGTATGAATAACGCCTATGTCGAGAGGATAAAAGTGATCCGATTTTTTAATGAGCGACGTCCTCATGATCGGTCAGGAGGATGGTTTCGGTTTTCTAGTGTTCTTCGTTATCATCGGGCTTCTCTTCCACGGGGGCTTCGAATTTCCCGTTAACAGGAAACAGCACTCTGAAAGTCGCGCCTTTGCCCGGTTCGCTCTCGATATCAATCGCGCCTTTGTGGCCTCGAACAATTCCGAGGACGGCGGCCAGACCGAGGCCACGTCCCGTGAATTTAGTCGTGAAGAATGGATCGAACACCTTCGCCAGCGTGTCCTTGTCCATCCCGCAGCCCGTGTCGGTCAGTTCAAGAATGGCATAGTCGCCTGCGGGCAGGTCTTCATGCAAATAGGTCTCCTTGAGTTCGTCGCAAGCGAATGTCGCGACCCGAGTGGCGATCGTGATGCTTCCCTCATTGTCGCCGATGGCTTCGACGGCATTGGTGAACAAGTTCGTGACCAATTGATGCAGCTGGGCGGGATTGGTTTTGATAGCCGTCTCTTCGTTCGCCAGATTCATCGAGAGCGAAATTTTTTCCCGTGTACCGTTCAGGAGGTTCTGTAGGATATCCAAGGTACTTTGAACCTGACTCGAGAGATAGGTTTCTTTCATCTCCGCTTGTCCCTGCCCTGCATACACAAGCATCAGTGTGCTCATCTCAGCAGCACGCTTGACTGATACGTTCGCTTTTTGGACGAATTCCCGAACCTGCGAGTCGGATGGGAGTTTAAGCAGCGCCAACTCCGTGAAACCGAGCGCACCCTGTAATATGTTGTTGAAATTGTGCGCGATGCTTCCGGCCATCACCTGCAAACTCTCCATTTTCTGGGCCTGCCGAAGCCGGGCTTCCAATTGTTTGCATTCCTTCTCGGTTTTCGCTTTGTAGAGTGTCATTTCGAGTGTGGCAAAGAGTTCGCGCTCATCAAAGGGCTTGACCAGGTAGCCAAACGAACCAACCCGCTTGGCTTGTTCGAGCAGTTCGGGATCGCTGTACGCCGACAGAAACACGATAGGAATATCGAAGCAGTTATAAATTTGCTCCGCCGCATCTATGCCGTTCATCTCGTTGCTAAGATGGATATCCATAATCACGGCGTCCGGACGTTCAGCTTCCGATTTTTCGATGGCTTTCTCGCCCGACGCAACGATGGGTGTAACGCCGTAACCAAGGCTCTCAAGGCAACCGTGCAGGTCTTTCGCTACCGTGGTGTTATCTTCGACGATCATGATCTTTGCGGAATCCATGATATTTTCCTTTCGCTATGCGCTCTTGCATTTGAAACGAATGATAAACCGTGTGCCGCCGTCCCGTTCCACCTCGATGCGCCCGCCCAGTTCACCGGTCACGGCGGCGGTGACCAAGTCCAATCCAAGCGATGACAAGTTGTGGATGTCGATATCCGGCGGTAGGCCTTTCCCGTCGTCTTGAACGATCAGTTCGACCTCATCTTCCTCGAGGCCTTGCAGGCTAACCAACACTTTACCCCCTTTGCCTAAGGGGAAAGCGTGCTTAAAGGCATTCGATATCAGTTCACAGATAACCATCCCTATCGCAACGCCCTGATCCATATCCAGCGACACGTTGCACTTTTTCACCGTGGTTGTAATTCCTTTGTCCGAAGCGCCATGTGCCTGGCTCAGGTTGCGGCAGAGTTTTTGGAGATAGGCTTTGAAATCGATTCGGGACAGGTTCTCGGACTGATATAGCGCCTCGTGAATCAGCGACATCGCATTGATCCGGTCCCGGCAGTCCTCGAAGATACTTTGCATCCGTTCACTACGTGATCGGCGTGCGTGCATCCTCAGCAGGCTGACAATGACCTGCATGTTGTTTTTGACGCGGTGGTGAATCTCGCGCAGCAGCACGACCTTTTCCTTAAGCGAAGCCTTGACCTGTTCTACTGAGCGTACGCGTTTGATCGCCTGTGCCAAGTCTCTGGAGGCGGCGCGCAGGAAATCTTGAGCAACTTCATCCCACTCGCTCTCGGAGAGACAGTTGTCGAAACCGATAAAGCCGACAAAATCGTTATCGACCAGGATCGGGATAATCATAATCGCCAGAACATCCAGCGGTTCGAAAAACTCTTGATATTTATCCGGAAAGTCCGACACCAAACCGCTGATGTGATCCCCTTGCGCAAGCGTGTCTTGATAGCGGGGAAAATATACGTCATAAGGTAGGTCTTGCAGTTGAGGGTTGTCAATTTGGAGATTGATGCCTTCCGCGCACCATTCGGCTTTCTGGCTCATTAGCAACTGACCATCTGGCCCTTGGTGGTTGAGGAAAACGTAGACGCGGCTGGCACCGGCAACCGGGCCGAGCTGATCGACAAACGCCTGAAACGGAACCGCACCCGTCAGACCCAACAGCACTTGCGCCGCGTCGTTCAATCCACTCAGGTATCGTTCGCGATCCTGCAGCGCCTTCTCGGCCCGCTTTCGTTTAGTGATGTCAGAGTAATGCTCGATACGGCCACCGGCATAAAGGCCTGAACGGATGGGTTGACTCCAGTGTTCAAGCCAGCGCTCTTCACGTTCATCGCCAGGAAGCACGTGGCATTCAAAGTTCTCGATATAAGTGTTATTCCCATAGGTCGCAAAGATCCTCTCGGCAAAGTTGTCGGGCGTCGAAAAAATACCTTTGATGTATTTTCGAATGAGTTGCTTCTTGTCTTTTCCAACAACGGCTTCCCGGCGTAAGCCAAAATAGCGTTCCAGTGCGTGGTTGATCCAAACTACCTTGAATTCGCAATCCAGGATGAAGATACCAACTTCTGAGCTGTCCAGCACATCGTTTATCATTGAGCGGTGTCGTTCCTCGCTCTTCCGCAGCGCCTCCTCGGCCTGCTTGCGCTCGGTAATGTCCAACGTGTAGTGCAGAAAGAGATCCTCATTGATGGGGATCCAGTAGATTTCCCATATCCTGTCAAAGATGTGAATCTCAGGCGCTATGGCTGTCTTTGAGTCTTCAAGAACATTATCCGCCAAACAGAAAGTACAGTGGATTCCGCATGGCGGTTTTTCATGGTGCCGATCGATGTAGCCTTTATCTTCATCCGGGATATATTTACTCTGTCCAAAGTCCCGCCAGCACTGACCGCCGACTACAGCCCCCATTTCGCGGGCAACCTTGTTGGCAAAGACGATGGTTCGGTCTCTGCGGATCAGCATGGAGGGATAGGGCAGAGTTTCAATCAGAACCGTCCGAATGCTGTTTTCCTCCGCCAGAGTTTCCTCCATCTGCTTGCGTTCGGTGACGTCACGGGTGAAGAGCGAGAAGCCGGTCAACTGGCCGTCGGAATCGAAAATTCCCGCGACGCGCGAATCGAGATGGCGCGTCCCCTGTTCGGTCTCCTGCATGAGCGAATAGCAATACTGCCCCTCGCGGTGGACGGTCTCGATCGCGCTATTGAATCGTTCGGGTGCGACCTTTTCTTTCGTGTGTATTTCCATAACGGTCTTGCCGACGACTTCCGCCGCAGTGAAACCGAACAGTTTCTCCGCCATCGGGTTGTAGTAGGTGATGCGTAATTCCAGGTCGGCCGTGGCGATGGCGATATCGTTTGCGCTGCGCAGGATGTTATCAAGCATCATCGTCTTCTGAGCCAGCGCATCTTGTGCTTGTTGGAGAGTCGTAAAATCGTGGGAGCTGACGATAATTCCGGAGATGGAACCGTCGAATTCGAGGTATGGATGGTAGGCGACGTCCATGTAGCGCCGGCCAAGTTCATGGAATTCGAACCAGGCCTGATAGGTCACTTGCTCGCCGCTCAGACACCGAACAAAGTTAGGCTTCACCAATCGCTCGAATTGATCGTCGCCCATCAACTCGGAAACCATATGGCCGACGATCTCCTCACGCGTCTTGCCGTGCGCCGAAAGATAGGCATCGTTCACCGCTCGATAGACAAAACCGGAATCGACGAATGACATGTGATCGGTCGTCGACTCCACGATAAACTCGTACATGCGCAGAGTTTTCTCTGCTTTCATGCGCTCGGTGATATTCTCAACCGTTCCTTCGTAGCGGATGACCTCCCCAGCGTCGTTGAGAATCGCTCGGGCGTTTTCGCGGACATAGATCGTACGACCGTCGGCGCGGTCACATTCGCTTTCCAGTCCAATGACTTCACCTTCCCGCTCAATCGTCTCTTTGAAACGGCTTCTAGGATAGGATGGTTCGAATCCTTCTTCCTCAAGGTTGCGTTCGAGCAGTTCTTCGAGAGACGCGAATCCAAGTATCTCGACCATGGCGGGATTGGCCACAAGGATTTCGCCGCTGGGTGTTGTGGTGTAGATACCCATTATCGAGGTTTCAAAGATACTCCGGTAGCGAGCCTCACTTTGCCGCAGCGCTTCCTCGGCCTGCTTGCGGTCGGTGATGTCGCGCCAGATACCAAATATAGCATCCTTGCCATCAATTATCACGGATGTAGTAACCACTTCTGCCCAGAATTCCGTTCCATCCATCCTTCGATGAACCCATTCAAATTTGCTAGATCCAGTTTCTTTAATTTCGCAGATTTTCTCTTGCACCGCTTCAACAGACAGCCGACCATCGGGTTGTCGTTCTGGAGAAAAGAAAGAGGGAGATTTGCCGATTATCTGATCCCGGGTAGCCCGGAGCATTTCCATGCAAGATTCGTTGCAATCAACGTAAACTCCATCGATCAAAATCAAGTTTGTATCAGGAGATTTGGAGAAAAGCGTGCGGAGCCGTACTTCGCTCACGCGCAACGCCTCCTCGGCCTGCTTGCGGTCGGTGATGTTCTCGACTGTACCTTCGTAGCGGATGACCTGCCCGGCGTCGTTGCGAATCGCGCGGGCGTTTTCACGGACATAGATCGTACGACCGTCGGCGCAAATCCATTCGCTATCCAGTCCAATGACTTCGCCTTCCTGCTCGATCGTCTCTTTGAAATGACTTCTGGGATAGGAGGGTTCGAATCCTTCTTCCTGAAGGTTGCGTTCGAGCAGTTCTTCGAGAGACGCATATCCGAGCATCTCGACCAAGGCGGGATTGGCCGCAAGGATTTCGCCGCCGGGAGTTGTGGTGTAGATGCCCACGATTGAGGTTTCAAAGAGACTCCGAAAGCGAGCCTCACTTTGCCGCGACGCCTCCTCGGCCTCTTTACGCTCGGAGATGTCTACGAATATGCAGGCGAACAGGTTGGGCACGGGCCGGAAGGCCGTCACATTGAATTGCTTGTCCAGTTCTTTCGAATAGTTTTCAAACATTACCGATTCCCCGGTCAGCACCACGCGACCGTAGGTTTCGATCCAATATTTTTCGGTACCAGGCAGAACCTCCAGGACAGTCTTGCCGACGATGTCATTCGCCTTCAAGCCGGTTATGCGCTCGAAGGCCGGATTAACGGCTAGGAAACAGTAGTCTATCGGCTGGTCCTGTGCGTCGTAGATGATCTCGTGCAGGGCAAATCCGTTAAGCATGTTATGGAAGAACGTCAGATAACTTTGCTCCAGGCGGGGATGTTTGATGATGTCACGCAATGCTGTCATCCGCACGGTACGATCCTTATATTCAATCATCCGGGCTTGTATCTCGGCGGGGAAGGTCGTACCGTCCTTACGCAGGGCGGTTATTTCATAGGGTTCCTCACGGCCAGACTGCATGTTCTTGTTCACACGTTCACGGTCCTCAGGCACGATCCATTCCATTCCGTGCTTACCGATCGCTTCATCGAGAGTGTAACCGAACATCCTTTCCGCAGTCTTATTTTGATCCAGACAGACGCCTTTCTCAGAGATAAATATGGATTCAAACGATGCTTCAGAGAGTGCCTTCAACCGTTTTTCCGAGTCTCGTAGCGCATTCTCGGCCTGTTTTCGCTCTGTGATGTCATGTCCCAGATTGAACACCATGCCATCGGGAAGACGAAAGTTCGCCCATATCGTGGTGAGCGTCTTCCCGTCTTTTGTTACTGGATGCCATTCCCTGAAACACCCGTCCGGCTCGCTAGTAACCGTCCGCATCACCTCGTTGCGCACGACAGGATCAGGATAGAACAGCGAAAGCACATCATCGTGCGCGTTGATCTCGTCGATAGTCCAACCGAAGGTTTCATAGCATTGCTTGTTCCAAAGCACACAACGCCCATTCACATTGAAGGCGTCGATCAACACCGGTGCGTTTTCGTAGATCGTCCTGAACCGTTCCTCGCACTCGTACCGTGTCTGCTGGGCCTGTCTGCGAAGAGTGGAATCCACCGCCATACGCCAAGCCCCGATGAACATGACCAGCGACAAGATCGACAGAATCGATACTGCAACCATGCGGCGATTGTTTCGTACTGCATACAGGATATTCGATGGCACAAAGGAAACGACCTTCCAGTAGTAGTCTCTCGCCTCAATCTGCGCCTGACTGGGAGCGAAAGCTTTGCCCGATCCCGTGGTGGACTTCTGCCCCTCAAGCAAGGGGTAGACGGTCTTGGAAGTGAATAGGCCTTGGGGCGTCTCAAATTGACAGGACCGTTCGGAACGAATCCTCTCCCATGCTTCGGGAAAAGCCGCCGCGAATGTCCGGTCACCTCGGTTTTCATACATAAAGCTCCACTCGTCTTCGGGATTCGCTCCGTGGAGCCAATAGCCGTTGGCATTGAGCAACATAGCCTGGCCGCCTCTCGGTGTGTCTCCTTGAGTGGAGAAACGCTCAAGCAATTTTGCTCCGAAGTAGTTGAGCACCACGATACCGCGTCTCTCGCCGCGCGGTCCAAAAACAGGTGTGGCAAAACGGATCATCGGCTTGAGGGGCTGTTCGATCTCGCCTTGCTCTACGTTCAGGTCGAGTGGGGAGACGTACACCTCGCCGCGGGCGAGTTCGAACGTGTCGTTGAAGTAGTAGCGGTCCTGCTTGTTCTGCAGTTCCTCTTGCGATACAACAGAGGGATGACCGTCGTTGAAGTTCACCCGTACGATTTCCATGCCGTGCTCATCGATCAGGCGAACCTGGTCGTATAACTGACGGTATTCTGAAATGTCACAGTATTCTCGGGCTAGCGCCGTGAGAACTCCTGGAAGAAGGACTCCGTTATTATCCCAGAAGTTTCTTATTTCATTTTGGTTGGCGAGACTGACCAGATCTGAGGAAACGTGCCGGATATCACTATCTATGTTGATGGCCTGTATGTCAACGGTATACCGTTCTTCGCTGCGATAGAGCGTCATTTCAGCGTTGCTGTGGACAAACAGGATCGTCACCGTCACAGCGGTCGCCAGCGTGAACACCGGCAGAAACCTTGCTAGAGTGCTTTTGGCGATGCGTCGCTGATCCAGCGGAGCTTCTGGACTGATGTCAAGGGAATCAATACTGCTTGTTTCGTTCATGATGCGTCTCCATGTCGTGAATCAAATGCGCGCATCGGTCACCATCTTTTCGATATCCCGTTTGCTGTTGGGCGTCAACCGCTTTTCAGCTCGTTCCCGCAGTTTTCGCATGTCGGCCAAGGGTTTTTCCTTCTTTTTCATGATCCTGCTTTCAGAGCCTTTCCCGCGAAGGAAATCCAGCCATACATCCGTTCTCTTCCCCAGGGTATACAGGGTAGACACAAAGATAGCGAAGAAGAGGCAGGAACCTCCAAGAAAGCGCCGTTGTCAATACCCTAAAGTCATAAAGGTATAGTCAAGTAACCGCAATATTCTCTGGTTTTATATAACCATATATTTAAGTCAATCGCAAGAGATTTTTTTTAATCGAGAAATAGCGCGATTGAAATGAGCGGAGATTACACGACTTGGATCATTTTCATCATCGTTCACCGAATGACTATTGATTATGAGAGTAAAATATGATATAACATCAACATCGTCAACCAGATAAGAGTGGCTCAAATCAATCATAACAACTACAAATGGTTGAATCGGAAGAGATCGTCACCGAGCGAAACTTTGACATAGACGAATTGCTGAGAGATAAACCACAAAACAGGAGAACAACAAATGAAGACGAATCATGGACACAGGATGACATCAGTGGCGGTTGCGTGTTTAGTTGCCGCAATGCTCGCCGGGCAGTTCTGTACGCAGAGCACGGCTTCGGAATCCGAATCCCCTGCCGCCAAGAAAATCGGCCTTGGAGCACCTGCACCGGAAGGAGCCGACGTTCTGATCGATGGGACACGGGCGCTGCTGGATAAAAAATGGACTTACTGGAAAGGCCCGCGATTCAGTTCCTCACTGCCCATCAAATGGAAACTTGTCGATGATCCCGTCGATCGAGGAAAAGCCCTGATGGCCTCCGATCCCGCGGCCGCCGGAGGCTTGTATGGAGCGGCGGATATCGTGACGAAAAAGAAATACCGTGATTTTCGATTGCACATCGAATTTCTGGTTCCCAATAAAGGCGGAAACAGCGGTGTTTATTTACAGAATCGCTATGAGATTCAGGTCCTGGATGGCGACGAAGGAAAGCATGGAATGGCCGCCGTGATCAATGAAGCGGCAGGGCCTGTCAGCCGCCGGGCTAGTCTGACCCACCCGGAGTCACCCGGTGTGACCCGTC
>CAZSIZ010000208.1:0-11292 GCA_964606645.1 uncultured bacterium | reverse complement strand
GGTAACCTACCTTAAAATAGGTGAAAATTTGTCTTGACAATGGGGTACACTTCATCCTGTGTTTAATCCACGTTTTTTGAAATAGTCCAGCATAGCGATGCAGGCGTATTTTTCTGTTGAGTAATGGGTTGCACCGATGACATTAATTTTGTTGTCTTGGGCGATCTTATGGAAATTAACGGTAGGTTCGAATTCCGGATTGGATCGGGTGATGCCGGTGAGGTAGGTGTTGCAGCCCAGATCGGCCACTTCCCGGAGGATAAAATCGAACACGCCCCCTCCTGCGGCCACGGCGACTTTTCCGTCACAGATAGTTTCATCTCCATATACGTGGACTTTGATTTCGTGGCCGACGGTTTTGCGAACACAGTCTGCAAATTCGGTTATGGTTTTACATTGTGTATGGCCGATCACTCCAACTTTGATACCTATGTATTCGCAGAATTCGGACACTATCTCTAACTGCAGGGCTTTGGCTAATGTCATCGATGTCGAATAGGAGCCGTTTTTATCCAAAGGCGCGTGAGAAACGTACAGCGAGATACGCCGGTCTTTCAACGCTTGCAAATGGGGGATTGACATGTTGTAGAACGGGAGTTTTTTCAGTTCTGGATCGTAGCCCATGGCGTGGTGGCAGAAAAATAGGATGTTTTCCTCATTACGGGCCAATAGGTTATCGATAGTCTCTCTGTCGGGGAAAACGGCGGTGTAGACCTTCTCGATCGTGTCCGTGTTATCGAGCATCAATCCGATATAACGATCCTTAAAATCGGGATAGACGAATTCGTTGAATTCGACGAAACTCCATTCGTCTTTGACGTCTCCGATGTCGAAATCGCGTCCGAGTTGGTCGTAGAGATCGTAGGCGTTCATTGATTATCCCTTATATTTATATCGCAATAGGATCCATCTCCAAATTTAGGGTTACACGACGATCAAGGTGAATGCCTGCTTTTTTATATCGGACTCCTATTGTTTCTCGATCGACAAAATCTTACTATAAAGAATGACTGATTGCAAATACTGTTTAGTTATCAGTTGTCAGTTAAGGAGAGATAGAATGAAGGATCATAGAAACCTTGAAATCAATCGGCGACAAGCGATGCAAACCGGACTGCTGACCGCCGCGTCTCTAACCGCTGCGAGTTCTCGAAACGCGCAGGCCGCATCACGGGGAGGTCGGCCTAATATTTTAATGCTGATGGTGGATCAGTTTCGGGGGGACTGCCTCGGTTCGGACGGGCATCCCGCGATCCAGACACCTCACCTCGACCGGATCGCGGCGGAAGGGGCACGGTTCCGGTGCGCTTACTCCTGCACGCCGACCTGCACTCCCGCACGCGCCGCCCTGCTGACCGGGCTGGCTCCCTGGCATCACGGGATGCTGGGGTACTCCAAAGTGGCGGAACGGTATCCCTACGAAATGCCGCGCGTGCTGCGCGATGCGGGCTACTACACCCTCGGCATCGGGAAAATGCACTACGCCCACCAACGCAACACCCACGGGTTTCATAAAACGATCCTGGATGAGTCGGGGCGCGAACAATCACCCGGTTTTCGCAGCGACTACCGCTCGTGGTTCTTCAGCCAGGCCCCCACTCTCAACCCGGACGCAACCGGCATCGGCTGGAACGACTATGACGCCAAACCCTACGCCCTGCCCGAACGTCTTCACCCCACCGTCTGGACGGGCAGCACGGCGGTCAATTTTATCAACAACTATAAACGTAAAGAACCGTTTTTCCTGAAAGTTTCGTTCGCGCGTCCCCACAGTCCTTACGATCCGCCCCGGCGTTTCTTCGACTTGTACCAGGACGCCGATATTCCCGAAGCCGTTGTCGGGGATTGGGCCGAACGTCACGCCGAACGCGGGAAGAAACTTCCGTCCAGCACTTGGCGCGGCGATCTGGGCAAAGCGCAAGTACGGAAATCACGCCAGGGGTACTACGGCTCCATCACCTTTATCGATGAGCAGGTCGGGCGCATTATGGACGCGCTGGAAAAGCAGAATCAACTCGAAAACACGCTCATTCTCTTTACCGCCGATCACGGGGACATGACCGGCGATCACCACCTCTGGCGCAAATCGTACGCCTACGAAGCGTCCGCACGGATTCCGATGCTGGTACGATGGCCGCAGGGGATGCTCTCCGCCAAGCGTGGGCAGACGCTTACTCAGCCCGCAGAAATCCGCGATGTTTTTCCCACGTTTCTGCACGCCGCTTCGATCGGACCGGAACGTCAACTCGACGGGGAGAGCCTGCTTAAACCGATCCAAGGCGAAACGGAGGGATGGCGCGACTGTATCGACCTCGAACACGATGTTTGCTACAGCCCCGATAACCATTGGAATGCCCTGTGCAATAGCCAATTTAAATACATCTTCCATGCCAAAAGCGGGGAGGAGCAGCTTTTCGATCTGGAGCGCGATCCCAACGAATTGAAAGACCTTGCCGGGGATCCATCGCATCGAAAGATTCTTCGGGAATGGCGCGATCGGATGATCGAGCATCTTTCCGAACGGGGTGAGGCTTTCGTCAAAAACGGGAAGTTGGCTCTGCGGCCCAAGCGTATGCTTCACTCGCCGCACTACCCGAAACCTTCGGCGGGGTGAATGGGACGCGACCTGCCGGATTGACAAAACGTGCCATCCCCTTCATGGTGGCGGGATGACGTTAAACACTTTCATTACTAAAACAGCCTGGATCGTTCTTATTATCCCGGCTGGTGTATGGCTCTATTCTGTTACGACATTCGGAGATGGTGTTGCTCCCTTTGCTTGGGGCTGTTATCTGCTTCTCTGCCCTCTTATTCTCTACTTGCTTTTTTTCCTTACATTTTTTCGGCGTACAAGAAACGCTTCAAAAACAACGGACTTGAAAATCAAAATCTTTCGCGCGGTATGCGCGGCGTTCATTCTGATTACGGTTCTTGACGGGTTGGCCGCAGGCTTGAAAGACTTTCTTCATCAGCGAAGAATCGACCGCGATTGGCGATACGATATTTTTGTCAACCATTGGATTGGACAGCGTGATTTCCATCTTCCCCCTGCCAGCGGTGACACTGAGCCGGGGCCGTTTCTTCCTGACACGACTGGACGATGTATTCGCTCCGCGATTACTGTTGACCGCTTCGGATTTCGACGCGAAATTCCCGATCCCTGCCCGGATGTACCGCCGGAGAAGACTTTCAATATCCTCTGCCTCGGTGGATCGGTGATCTTTGGGATGACGGTGGAGGCAGGGGACCTGCCCGCGCCCGATATGCTGCAAACGACACTTCACCCGCTATCACTTTCAACGCCCGTTCGAGTTTATAACGGGGGCTACCCTGGCGAACACATTGGGTCGATCGTTCAATACATCCAACCCGCATTCAGCCGGATACAACCGAACGTTATCGTATTCTACGAAGCCATCAACTGGCTAGCGCCTGGGCAGAAAGGTTTTCTTCTTGACCGAAACAGCCTGCTGATGACCTGCTTCCGAAACCGCCAGGTTAGAGTTCGGGCGATTCAAGCCGCCGAACGATACGAACCGGATGCGTTCGGCGCTGCATTGGAGGGATTTATTACGGAATGCCGGTTGCTGACTCCAGTCGCGATTCCCGTGCTTGTGACGTTTTCACTGCCGTTTACGGAGAATGATTCGCCGCGGGAACTGGCGTATTGGGACGTGATGCAGAACGGGCAGGGATGCGCACGCGCGGCGGCTATCGTGGTGCGAAAACATAACCGGCGAATCGTTGAGATTGCAGGAAAACACGGCGTTCCCTTAATCGACACTCTCCCTGCGTTAAACGGTAAATCCGAATTGTTTATCGACAGTTGTCATCTAACCCAGGAGGGAAACCGGTTTCTCACCGATACCATCGCCGAGGGCATCGCTCACTTACTCCCCCGTTGATTCGGGATTTTCCCTATTAAAGACAGGGTATAGGGGTTAGGGTATAGGGTCTGTTGGTCAGAAAAGCCATCGTGTAAGCTAAAATAGGATATTCTGTATAGGAGTGAAAAATTATGCGTTTACTACTACTATCAGTTCTCAGTTCGTTGTTATTCGTGCCAGTGATTTATGGGGATGATTTCACCGTGCTTCCCGAAAAGACCGACGGGATATCTTCTTCGCAGATGATGTCCGTCTATTTACAGAAGCAAGTCGATGCCGCTTTCGATCTTCGTGCCGAAGCGTACGAAACGCTGAAAACCGAAGAGCAACTTATCGCCCACCAACGACGAATGCGGAAATTCTTCATCGAGCAGCTGGGAGGCTTTCCCGAACGAACCCCTCTCAATCCCCTAATCACCGGTATGCGCCAGATGGATGGCTACCGGATTGAGAAGGTGATCTACGAAAGTCAGCCCAAGCATTACGTGACCGCTATTTTCTATCTGCCGGATGGTGAACCGCCTTTTCCCGGTGTCCTGTTTCCCTGCGGACACAGTGGCAACGGGAAAGCGTCTGAAGTTTACCAACGCACTTGCATTCTGTTGGCGAAAAATGGGATAGCGGTTTTGTGTTACGATCCATCCGATCAGGGCGAGCGTTTCCAGTTACTCGGCGATGACGGCAAACCCCGGATCGGGGGAACGATGGGCCACACGATGATGGGCGTGGGAAGCATCCTCGTGGGCCGCAGTTACGCCACCTACCGCGTCTGGGATGGGATGCGGAGTATCGACTACCTAGCCAGCCGTAAAGAGATCGATCCCAAACGGATTGGCTGTACCGGTAACTCCGGAGGCGGCACGCTCACCAGTTACCTGATGTCGTTGGACCCGCGGATCGCCTGCGCGGCTCCCAGTTGTTTTTTGACGACGCTGCAAAACCAGATTCCCCAAGACGCCGAACAAAATATTCACGGCCAGATCGCGTTCGGTATGGACCACGCCGATTACGTGATGATGCGCGCTCCCAAACCGACGCTGCTGTGCGCCGCGACCCGTGATTTCTTCGACATCAACGGTACGTGGAAACTCTTCCGAGAGACCAAGCGGTTTTATACCCGCCTCGGCTTTCCCGAACGAGTCAACCTGATTGAAACCGATCAAACACATGGATTCTCCCTACAGTTGCGTGAGGGTGCAACCCGTTGGATGCTGCGTTGGCTCAAAGGGATCGACGAACCTATTACGGAAGGCGATTTCCCCGTGCTTGGTGATAAGGAACTCCAATGTTCGCCCGAAGGCCAGGTGATGCGCATGAAAGGCGCGCGAACGGTTTACGATCTCAATCGAGAGGTGGGAAAAAAGTTGGCCGTCAAACGTCGTCGATTATGGAACTCGCTTGAGAAACCGGCTCTGCTGAAACAAGTTCGCGAACTTGCAGACATTCGACACTTGCACGATCTTCCATCACCCAATGTATCGGTCGAAGGCACGATCGACCGGGATCGATACCGGATCGATAAAATCATTATCTCTCCCGAAGAGGGGATCGTTCTGCCCGCTCTCTTATTCATTCCGAAGGGAAAACCAACCGGCCATACCGTTCTCTACATTCACGGGGAAGGCAAACATATCGATGCGGGAGAAGGGGGATCGATCGAGGCTTTGGTCGAGAAAGGGCATCTCGTCCTGGCTCCCGATTTACGGGGAATCGGTGAAACCGTCAGCAAAGAGAATTATAAAGGTTGGACTAAATATTTCGGTGCGAATTGGAACAACTATTTCTCGGCGTATATGCTCGACCGATCTTATGTCGGAATGCGGGCGGAGGAGATTCTGATCTGCGCCCGTTTTCTGACGAACAAAGTTCCGTTCGATGGCCCGGGCCAACCGCAGCTGATCGCGATTGGCGAGGCGGGCGTTCCCGCTTTACACGCCGCCGCATTGGAACCGGGATCGTTCGGTTCGGTCCGGATTGAGCGCTCGCTGGTTTCCTGGGCTGATGTGCTGCAGAACGATCTGAACGTCAACCAGCTGATTAACACGGTTCACGGTGCATTGAAGGTTTACGATTTGCCCGATCTGGCCGCCAGCATCCCCAAAAAGAAACTCGTCATCGTTTCTCCACTCGATGCGAAAGGTTTGCCGATTGAATAATCCCCTCTCCCTCTGGGAGAGGGTTAGGGTGAGGGAGGTAATATTGCTTTTATAGAATTATGAATTGATTTCGCCGGGTGCGCGGAGGACGATATTGCCGCCGAGTTCAACATGGTCGATGATGCCCATGACCATCTCCTTGATGGGGGCGATGTCGATTCCGAAGACCACTTTGGCTGCACCCGGTGCGCCGCTGAGTAGAACCAATTCGCCTTCACCCGCGCCCATGCAATCCACCGCAATTGTCGCCGGGGCAGTAGCGTTTCCATCCGGACCGATCGGTTCGACCAGGAGCAGTACCCTGGAATCGTAGGCTTCATGTTTGAGCGTGGAAACAACGTTTCCCACAACGCGGGCTAATCTCATGTGGTTTGTTCCAATCACGATTCAGTAAAACGTCAGTCCTTGCAGACGAAACGGCAAGATTTCGTGTTTCATTCGTCATTCTTTATACTTCATCTTGTGGTTTCTGAAAGTGTTTTCGACTTTTTGCCGTTTCGTTTTGGCTGATCCGTCGAAAGGCTGTCGACGATTCCGACGATGGTGGCGTCGGAGGGCATTTCGTGGTTTTCCCAGATCGTGGCGGCGTCTCCGCTGTCAACGTAGAAGACCGTCTCGCCACGGCCGCATTGATTATCCGGATCGACGGCGATCAACGGGCTTCCGGTGGGATTGCGTTCCTGATCCAGCGGTTGGATGACGCAGAATTTCATCCCATCCATGCTGGCATGTTTTCGTGTGGCCCAGAGCGATCCGATCACGGTGGCTAGATTCATTGCATATCCTCAATGACTGGTCGGTAAAATGTCAGACCTTGCGTACGGGAGTTACCCGTTTTTATTATACGTAACCGTTCCATCCACTTCCAGCGAATCCACGATCGCCATAATTACGGCATCGACGGGAAGGCCTTGGGTTACTTCGGTCAAGCGGGCCGACGAACCGGCGGCACACACGACCACTTCATCCGGCCCCGCACCCATTGCGTCGGCGACGACCACGAAGCCGTCCTTCGGTTTCAAGTCCAAGGTTAGAGTTTGAACGAGAAGTAATTTCAAACCTTCCAGTTTTTCATCTTTTTGGGTCGCGACAACCGTCCCCACCACTTTCGCCAAATACATATTCACTCCTCACTCACGACCCGGTAAAAGTTAGACCTTGCAGACGAAACGGCAAGATATTGAGTTTCATCAACCATTCACTATACAATATCTTGAGGTTACTGAAAGAGTCTTTGACTTTTTGCCGTTTCGTTTTGATTACCGGATTCGGGCAGCTCTGCAGCCTGCGAATTCAATATATGCGGAGTCTGCCGTATTCCCTCGCAAACCGTTATGCCCAGCGCGACTTCATCACAGTCGGGATATTTAGGGCATTTAATACATTCCGCCCACACTTTATGAGGAAGTTGGGCTTTATCCAAGATTTCAAACCCTATTTTTATAAAAAAATCGGGGATCATCGTCAGCGCAAAGACTTTCTCGATCTTTAATTCACGGGCTTCTTCGATACAGCGTTCGACCAGTTTGCGGCCGATTCCCAGTTTACGGCCCTGACGGTCGACCACCAGCGATTTGACTTCGGCCAAATCCTCCCACAAGATATGCAGCCCGACACAACCATGCACCTCGCCGTCGTCTTCCCATACGAAAAAATCACGTAAATCCTCATACAATTCGCTGAGCGGGCGGGGCAGCATAAATCCTTCCTGCATGTAGATGTCGATCAACTCCTTGATCCGACGAACATCCCCCACACACGCTTTTCTTATGACCATCGTATCGATTTTCCTCTAATGGGCGGCCATCGCCTCATGTCAATCAAACGGCAAGAATAGAAGTGGAACGATTCTCGTTTATATCGTATTTCTCATCAAGTAAACATAAGGTTTTCGGTTTATAGCCGTTCCGTTTTCATTGTATCACATTCTGAAAAACCAAAAAGGCTGGAAGGATTGGAAATAAAGAGCCGCCGGAATCATGATGAGGAGGGTTGGAAGCGGGTAGCGCACCACAACCCCGGCGGCATTACTTGATATTCTGTTATCTTTAGAATATCAAATACACGCCACCGGGCAAGGGGAAATTCAAGAACTGCCAGTAAAAATTCAATGAAAAGCAGCCCTTCAGGCTCTTTCGATCCCCACCCCTTCCCTCTATGATGAACAACGCAGCGAATCGCGTAAAATCCCGGTCGGCGAGTTCCATCCATGTGCGGAATTTGTGGTTTAATCTATAGCGATCCTCAACGAACCCCCGCCCCCGGCTTGCTGGAGGCGATGACCCAGGTTATCCAGCATCGAGGGCCGGACGATGAAGGGCAATTTATCGACGGGCCAATCGGCTTGGGATCGCGGCGGCTGTCGATCGTCGGGCTGGGTGACGGTCACATGCCCATGTCGAGCGATGACCGGCGCGTCTGGGTCGTGTACAACGGTGAGTTGTATAACCATCCTGACATCAAGAAGCGTCTCACGGCCAAAGGACACCGCTACCGCACTGGAGCCGATACGGAGAGTTTTATTCATCTCTACCGGGAATACGGCGATGAATTTCTCGAACAGACTCAAGGGATGTTCTCCCTCGCGTTGTGGGATGCGGACCGGCAAAAACTGATCCTGGCACGGGACCGGCTGGGGATCAAACCCCTTTACTACCAGTGGGACAGGAAAGCGTTACGCTTCGGTTCCGAAATCAAATCGATCCTCTGCGACGCCGAAGTGCCACGCGAAATCGAGCCGGAAGCCCTGAATTTCTATCTGGCTTACCTTTCCGCCCCGGCCCCTTATTCGATGTTCAAGGGAATCAAGAAACTTCTCCCCGGTGAAATGCTGATCTACCGGGACGGGGAAATTACGTGCCGCCCGTTCTGGAATCCTCGCGAGTCGATTCAATCCACGCAAGAACGATCCCCACAAGCGATGACCGCCGAACTCGCGCAACGCCTTCGCGACACCGTCAATGGACACTTACTGTCCGATGTGCCCTTGGGAGCGTTTCTGTCCGGGGGGATCGATTCCAGCATCCTGGTCGCCATTATGAGCGAGTTTCTCGGTCCGGGATTCAAAACCTTTTCCATCGGTTTCGAGGGACACTCGCTTTTCGATGAAACGCCGCACGCGCGTCTGATCGCCGAGAAGTTTCAAACCGAGCATCACGAGGAAATTCTCTCTCCAAACCATCTGCTGGACGCCATCGACGATATCACCTGGCAATTGGACGAACCGCTGGCCGATTCGTCGTGCCTGCCGGTCTATTTCGTCTCGAAACTGGCGGCTCGGCACGTGAAGGTCGTGCTTTCGGGTGACGGGGGTGACGAGGTGTTCGCCGGTTACCGGAAATATCAAGCGGAACATTTCCGCCGCTATTGCTCGTGGCTTCCCGAACCGGCGCTTCGGCTGCTGTCACGATCGCTCGTTTCCCGAATCCCGGAATCCCGGTCCGGGTATTGGATGGATTATCTGCGGCAGGTGAAAAAGTTTTTCCGCGGACTCGATCCCGATCCCTTCGAGCGTCATTTGAAATGGGCGATTCACTTCGAAGACGCGATCCGCGCGCCTTTGTTACGGCCTGAGATATTGGAGTCCATCGATTTCGAGCGGCCGTACCGATTCCGTCGCGAACGGTTTGACGAACTGGATGACACCAGCGATCTGAACCGGATGCTGTGGGTGGATTTACGGCATGGCCTCCCGGCGGACATGCTGATGAAAGTCGACCGCATGTCCATGCTTCATTCGCTGGAAGTGCGCGTTCCCTTCCTCGATCACCGATTCGTGGAATTTGGCTTCTCCCTGCCTGATTCGGTTAAACTTCGAGGGAAAACGACAAAATGGATTCTGAAGGAAGCGTTCGGCGGCGTTCTCCCGCCCAACATCATCCATCGCCGCAAACACGGTTTCGATGTGCCGGTGGGGGAATGGTTCAAGAACGATCTGCGGGAAACGATCGAAGACATCTGCTCCGAATCCACCGTGAACCGCCGGGGGCTTTTCAATCCCCGGCAGGTCAGGCAGATCATATCGGATCATCAAGACGGGGTTAGAGATTATAACAACCAATTATGGATGCTGCTCAGTTTAGAACTTTGGCAGCGCCAGTATCTGGACTCGCCTCCCGGACAAATCCCGTCCCGGCCCGCCTGACGGGAATGGCCTTGATTAGGCCAAGCCGTGTGATATTACCATTGGACGCGCGTTTTTCTTCGTCGGAGGTGTAGAGAACTTTGGCGATGATGCGATCATTGGGCCGCAACGATTTCCGATTGAAAACCTCTTTGTTTACCCCACGCCGTTTGAACCACAAAAATCCATCGTAACTGAGATGACGGAAGGTAAAACTGTTACCGGAATGCGAGAGGCTGTTCAGTTCCACGTGGATGATGTCGCCTGGAGCTATACGCGGTTCCAGGTAGAGGATCGTCTCTCGAACGTTGTTTGAAGATAAGACCAATCCGGGAATATTCGTGATTTTTGTATGGAGTTTGTCTCCAACCTGGGTTTCGTCCACCTGTTTGACGAAACAACGGAAACGCCGCCCTAAAGCGTCTCTCAAATAGAAACCGGGATTGCCCTGAAGCGTGGCGCCTTGTGCGGAACGGGACGTTCGATTCTCCACCAGGAATTCGATGCGGGCGTCCACGAACGTATTGATTGCGACTTCGTCCGGTTCGATGTAATGCGCGTTATTGGCTGCGAGTAATTGTTTGACTTTTTCGGTAAATGTCTCAGACAGCGTTTCGGTTTCATCCTGACGCAAAAGGATTTCGTGTCCGCAATCGTGAACGGTTTTATACTCCCCAAACGCCCAGGCGTTCTGCATCCGCTGCCAGAGCGTCCGTTCGTCTTTCTTTGTCCAGGGGCCGGTTTGAGAGGTGGATGTTTCAAGGTGCGTTAGATGATCGGGTTTGAGCAGCTTGGAGAATTGAGCTTGCTGAGTGATAAAAATGTGTCGGGCCAGAGAGCGGTAATCGGACTCCATCAGTTCCAGCACCCGTTCGGCGTAGAACAGCGGGACACGTTGTTCGTCCTCACAACCCGGTACTTGCCGTAACACTTCGGACATGGCACAACTCCATTAAAAATTCGTCATCATGGAGTGTATCCAAAAGAATCTCATGCGACCAAACTGTTTTGTAAAAAGTTGTATTTCTCTCGAATTCGACTTGGTTTTATATAAGATTTTAAATTTCCTCAGGGTGTACGTCATAAATGTAGGTAAGGGATCACCCAGCAGATCGTGAAGCCCAAT
>CAZSIZ010000207.1:0-11297 GCA_964606645.1 uncultured bacterium | reverse complement strand
CATCCAATAGGGTTTTCATGTCGGCAAGCGACACAAAAACCCTTATCTATTTGTTCTCACTTCCCAAGCAAACAGACAAGCGGCCTTCTTTACGCTCTCACGTCCTCTCCTTGTACGATCCCTTTGCCAAACGGTCCCTGTTTGCCGCGGGGATTCGTTTTTGCTGCAATACGTATGTCGGTTGTGCACATCAATGCGTGTATTGTTACACTCAAACCTATAACGACGATTCGGCGATCATCCCTCACGACAAACGTAATTTCACCGAGCGGTTTGAAAAGGATATTCGAGAGCTGGATCAACTCGAATTACCCCCAACACCCTTACATTTCAGCAACAGTACCGACCCGCTCCAGGAAACGCTGGAACGGAAACATCAAAACACGCTCTACCTGCTTCAACGATTGGCCCAGGGAGAGCACCACCGGTTTCAGCCAATCCGAATTCTCACTCGAAATCCATCCGATCTGCTTCAAAGCGAGTATTTGAAACCGTTGCTGCTGTTAGGCAAGAAACTGCTGGTTCAGGTCTCGATTCCCATTTTCGATTCGAAAGCCGGGCAAGTATACGAGCCGAACGTTCCCCCCGCATTCAAACGGCTGCAGGCGATTGCCGATCTTCGTTCTTATGGTGTACCGGTTTCGCTTCGTATCGATCCGCTCTACCCCCGCGACCCATTACCCCGGGAATTATTTGGTGTTACAAGGATAACCGATTACGATCTGCTTCCCACTCAATCGGAATCCGATTTACGGTATCTGGTTCGGTCCGCTGCTTCGTGTGGATGTCACTCGATCGTTTATTCCGGTTTGAAAATCCCGCGTAATCTATCGTCGGGGAACCAGCGTTTGATGAAAGGTTGGACGGCGTTTTACCAATCGTTTGCCAGAGACTTTCCCAATCTTAACAGCCGTAATTACTTGCGTCTCCCCCATGAGTATCAGCATGGAGAACTCATCCGGCCCCTCGTCGAAGAAGCCGAACAATGCGGGATTCAAATCGAACATTGCAAACAGAATCTCATCCAGGCACGGTAAGAATCAAAGCCGTAGAAATCTATGGGAAAAAATGGTTTGGTGGTAACGCCTCACCGGTGTTTGCCGACGCCTTTTTGAGCGCAGTAACGTGACAGTTTGCATTCCGAACATTTCGGGGAGACCGGAGCGCATAAGTTTTGGCCGAACGTGACGAGCAGATCGTTGAATTCGATCCAGTACGCTTCCGGCAGTTTTTTGCGCAGTGCGAATTCGGAATCGTCGGGCGTTTTGGTTTTGATGTAGCCCCACCGGTTCGTGATCCGGTGGACGTGGGTATCCACGCAAATTCCCGGTTTCCCGTGTCCGATGGTGACGGTCAGGTTCGCGGTTTTTCGGCCCACGCCCTTGAGCCGAATCAACTCCTCGATCGTATCGGGCACTTTCCCCTCGTAATCCTGAAGCAGCGCGCGGGCGATTTCATGCAGTTGCTTTGCCTTCTGGTTGTAAAATCCAACGGGGTAGATGATCTCCGCCAATTCCCGTTCGGGGATACGCAGCAGTCCTTTCGGGGTACGCGCGCGGCGTTTCAGGCGGCGGAAAGCATCTCCGGTGGTTTTGTCTTGGGTACGAAGGCTGAGAATGCAAGAGACCAGTACGAAGAACGGATTTCGCGAGTCCTCCGCCACGACAGTGACGGCTGGAGTCTTCCATTTTTTCACCTCTTGCCGTAGGATACGAACGATTTCATGTATATCGTTTGATTTCAATAGATTTTCCTTTTTCTTTTCACCACTGGTTTGTGAACCAAGCCGGTTTCGCTCTATGAGACATTAATCGATTTTCTGTCTCATCGTAAAGGTGTTATTGAATGACGCGAACCGCTCCCATTCGGATGCGGGTTACGCGGTTAGGTATGGAATCGTTACATACACTATGAACTCTGCTATCAAAAGAATCCTCTCTTCGCTGGTATTGCTCGCTATTTTCGGATTGGCCCTGTATCTGCGCTTGTACGGCTCGGATTGGGGTTTCAAGGACACGGGACATCCGAATCAGCATTCCAACCATCCCGACGAGCGGCACTACCAAAATTGCGCCAGCGATATGCGCCCTCAATGGCTGAGTGAGGCCGAAAAGGAATTGCCTCTCCGGGAGCAGGCCAAACTGCTCTATCAGCGTAATCTGGAAGTGACGGACCAATCGAAAGCCTTAAATAAAGCCGGAAATCCAGGATTAAAGCCGGTTAATTATAATTACGGAACCTTTCCCACTCATATCTATCTGCTCTACCGCGTTTATCTCGCCAAACATTATACGCCGGAAAACGGGTGGGTATTTCTGGCGTTCCCCGATTGGCTGAGTCTCACGTTAATCGCCTTCGCGCTGTTGATCGGATTAAAAATGTTTCGGCGGCTGTCCCGCGATTTGCGGGAAATCGAAGGCCGCCGTATCCCCTGGTATAAAGACGAACAGCGGCTTTCGTTTTTCTTTCCCTGTCTGATTATCCCGCTGACCGGGCTGGCGCTGTGTGCGCTATTTCCTACGCTCGTCGTTGATTATTCCCGCTATAACAATCCCGGAAACGCATCGATCCTCCTGACGGGCCGGGTGGTGATGGCGTATGCGGGGGCGTTATCGGTGCTGTTGGCGTATCTGATCGGGCGGGACGCGTATAACCGCGCGACCGGTTTGATCGCGGCCTGTATGCTGGCTACCGCGATGCTGCACGTCCAGACCAGCCACTATGCCACCACCGACGTGATGCTGGGATTTTGGTCGACAGCGGCGGTCTATTGCTTCCTCCGAATCGCTCAGAGGCCCCGATTGATCTGGTATTGTCTAGGCGCGATCTGCACGGGATTTGCGATTGGGACGAAATGGAGCGGGGTCGCCTTGCCGGGGATTTTGTTCCTCGCTCATGCAGTGGCCACGTGGGGAGACGATCGTGAAGGGAAAACAGGGCGATGGATTCATACGGTCTGGTTGTCCCTCACCGCGTTGGTCTTGGTTCATTTTTTCAAAGCCGCGGGATCGACCGATCCAAAACTCGACGTGGCCTTCGCCGCGTTTCGTGATTTTTATTGGAATCACGTTTGGCTGTTTGGGTTTTTAATCGTATTGCTTTTCTCGTTTTCGATTTATTTTCTCATTCTTCGCAAGCGGTGGCATAGCGGTGAGATCGGATGGTTTCGGCCTTCGGTTCGGATTTATTGGCCTTGGGTCTGTTTGGCGATTGCGGTTGTGATCGGTTTGGCCGCGTTTCTGTTTGCCGAGCCGATGGCGTATTTCGATTCGGGATACTTTGCCAAAAATATCGCCGAGCAAAGCAATATTATTACCACGGGTAAGACTCCCGCTGTTTACACCCGCCAATTCAACCACGCCACTCCCGTTTTTTATCTGTTGGACAATTTGTTTTATCCTTCCTTGGATTGGTTGACGGCGTTTTTCGTCCTTGCGGGTTGTTTGTATGCGCTGGTTCGTATGGTGAAAAAGTGCGAAAAGTCCGACTTGATCCTGACGGCCTGGGTCGTTCCCAGTTTCATCCTGTACGGGACGTTCCATGCCATGTTTCCCCGCTATCTCGATGCGATTCTTCCCGTCATGGTCGTATTAGGGGCGCGTTTGATTGTCGATCTGGTTCGGATTCAGCCGCAGTTTTATATGGCTGAATTGCCGGGGCTGGGTGTTGGTAGTAAAAAATTGCTCAAGCGATTCGGTCTGGTGGGAGGTGCTCTGGCACTGTTCTGTGGACTGATTTACAGCGTGTCTTATGTCAAGATGTACGATCAACCCCTGACTATGGTTACCGCCGGGCAATTCGTTCAGCAGCATTTCTTGCAGGCGGGAAAAAAAGTGACGGATCAATCCTGGGATGAAGGGCTGCCCGGTGTCCATGTCCAGAATCGATTCAACGTTCATACCGATCCTTATATCGAAGAACGTGATCCCAAGCAGCGTGTCCGCTATCTGGCTCGAACGCTTAGCCAAAACGACGGGATCATCCTGCCGAGCAAGCGTGGATACGGAACCACACTGCACAATCCCGAACTGTTCCCGATGACCAATCAGTTTATGAAAGCGCTGTTTGCCGAACAGTTGGGTTTTCGCATCGCCAAGGTCATCGATAATCCGCCCCGCTTTCTCAGCTGGGAATTCCGCGCGGACGAGGAGGATGAAACCGCCCGGATTTACGACCATCCCAAAATCGTTATCTTCGAGAAGATGCACGATTTTTCCGAAGAGGAGTTGGAAGAATTGATCTGGAGTCCTCCCGCCTGGGTAACACAGATCACGGCGAAAGAAATCCTGAACCTGAGAGACGGCTTTCCTGTCTACAAAACGCCCCCGTCGAATCCCGTGCTGAGATGGTGGCTGATCGTACAGATTCTTGGCTGGATCGCGTTTATTCTCCTGTTCCCCCTGGCCTCTTATTTGCCGGATCGTGCTTATGGGATATCCAAAGCGGTCGGTATCGCGTTGTTTGCCTGGATCGGCTGGTTCCTGGCATCGGTGAACGCCTTCCCGTTTTCACGTTTTCAAGGGCTGGTTGTTCTCGTTCTTCTTCTCATACTCGCCGTCCGTATGCTGATGAAATACCGTGAGCCAATTAAGAAATTTTTATGCGAAAAGTGGGCGCTGATTGTGGGGATGGAAATCCTCTACCTCGTCTTGTGGGCCGTGTTCCTGATGATCCGCGCCTACCACCCCGCCGCCTACGATGGCGAGCGGTCGATGAACGTTTCCTTCGTCCATGCCACCTACCGCGCCGAAACCTTCCCGCCGGAAGACCCGTGGATCAGCGGCTACGGGATCAACTATTATTACTACGGCCAGGCCATGCTTTCCGTCGCCGGGAAGTTCATCGGTGTCCCGCCGGAATTCCTGTTCAACATCGGCGGGACCTGCATTTCCGCTCTGACCGGTTTGGGCATCTTCGCGCTGGCTTACGCGCTCTGCCGCCGGGTGTGGATTTCGATGCTGGCGCTGTATCTAGGCTTATTCGCCGGGCATCTTATCAGCTATTTCAATTACGTGCGACTGTTTAAAAATTCTCAAATCGGTTTTTGGGATTGCATTTCGTACATCGGTTCCATCTTCTCGTTTATGTGGGTCTGTATCGTGACGTATACGGGCCAAGCCACGCCTGAAATAACGGAACGTTTGAGATCGATGGGGGCGAATTGGAATTTGGCTTTTTATGATGCGGCCCACAATATCATTCCCAGCACCGTGGCGAGCGAGTTTCCCTATTGGACGAACCTGTTCATGGATTTCCATGCGCACATGCTGGTCGTCCCGTTTACGTTGGCGTTTTTAACGCTGCTTTACGGGCATTTCGCGCGCCCTTGCAAAGAGAATCCGCTCGGTATTCTGGGAGGGATGACGTTTTTCCTTGGGCTGCTGTTCGGAACGGTGATCTGCACGAATACGTGGGATGTTCCCGGACTGGCACTCGGCCTTCTCTTTATCCTCGCCGTGAAATTCTTCCGCGAATCCGAGTTGATGGAGCGGGGGAAAATCAGGGCGCAGTGGATGGCTCCGGAGAGCCTGCAAACCTTGGTGCGGGAACATATCGCGCCGCTTCTGTTGATCGTTGTGTTTGCGGTTCTGCTTTTCTTCCCCTTCCATTTCAATTTTGTTTCACGAGTCACATCGGTGAGATGGATGACGGAAGGGCAGACCACATTGTTGACCTATCTGGGAATGTGGACGCATCTGCTTTTCCCCATTATCATCGCAATCATTTTGTTAACGATTTTGCGCAAAGATGGCCGTATTTCATTCGTCCGAACGATGGTGTTCGCCATTTTCGTGATGCTGTCGGTCACGATTGCCCTGTATATCAGCACGGCAAATCCATTTGATTATCCCAAAGCACAACCAAACGGAGATCCATTGAATTACACGGTCGCCGGTTTGTTTATTCCGTTTCTGCTGCTTCTTTTCATGGCGATGTGTCGTCGGGATCGGTCTCATGCTTTTGTTTTTTCCTGCTTGATCGGTGTGTTGGGTTTGGGCCTGTCGATGGGGATCGAGTTCTTCTATGTCTGGGAAGGCTGGTCGGCCCCTCTGCACCGCTGGAATACGGCGTTTAAGTTCAACCTTCAGGTCTGGTACTATTTCGCGATTTTCGCGGCCATTAGCAGTGTGTGGGTCTGGCAGCATATCAAACAGTGGGGAGCGATCACGGAGCGGAGATATCTGAGCCTCTCATTCCGTATGATGTTCGCTTCCGTAATGATCGTCCTGATCGCCGCGACGATTCCATTCACCGTGATCGCACCCGCCATGGTCACAAAAACGGCAGGCGCTTATGGCCGTGACGCCAAGGGAGAAATGCCGTCGTTGGACAGTTTAGGCTGGCTGCGCGAAAAGAATTATTCCGCTTACTCGGCGGTGCAGTGGTTTAACCGCTTCACGCAGGGCAATTCTCATGTTGTCGAATATTCCGTCGCCGATTATTACGCCCGGGCGCGTTTCAGCACGAATACCGGTTTGCCCGCCTTGATCGGTTGGCCGCATCACGTTGGTGAACGTATTCATTACCGCAACGAAAAAACGCCTCGCGTTAATGCAGTCAAGAAAATCTATACGTCGCCGGATAAGGAAGAAGTGCGCCGCCTTTTAGGGCAATACCAGATCGAGTATTTGATCTTTGGAGAAGTGGAACGCACCGATGAAGATGGCCGTGAAGGCCGCCGGGCACTGGGTAAAGCGCCGCTGGAGCGTTTCGAGCAATGGGGGGATATGCTGCACCTGGCTTACCGCTTTGGAGACACTTCGATTTTCGCCGTTGATAAAAGTCTGAACTACTCCTATGGAATTGATAATCGCGAGGTGAAGCCCAAACTTCCGCCCGCGCTCCATCCTCCCGAACGGGGCAATTCCATGTTCAACGCGAAGCGGGGAAGCGGCAACGGCGAATTCCTTGAAGCACGCGGTTTCGTGATCGATGCAACCGGTAATGCATTCATCGCCGACACCAGTAACAACCGCATCCAGGTATTCCGCCCCAACGGCTCTTACGCTTGGCAAGTGGGCCGGGAAGGTAGCCGCAAAGGTGAATTCAAGCAGCCGAACGATGTGACGGTCGATTCGCGAACCGGCAATCTCTACGTGGCCGATACGTGGAATCAAAGGATCGTTTTGCTGGACAAATACGGTGTTTTCGGCGGCTCGGCGTCGCTCGGATTCTTCGGCCCGCGCGGAATTGTTTTTCATCCCGAATGGCAGCTTCTATACGTCGCCGACACGGGCAACCACCGGGTTGTGGTGATAACGCCTGACGGACAAATCAATCAAAAGTGGGGAGTCGCCGGTGGAGGGACTGATGATAAGGCTTTCCGGGAACCCTGGGGAATCGATGTGATACCGGACGGCAATGTGATCGTCACCGAATCGCTCAATCGACGCGCAAAAATTTACACGCCGAAGGGTGAATTGGTGAGACTCTGGCCGATCCAGACGGATTGGAAAGGCGAAGGCGGACTTGAAAACTATGTGGCCTGTCTCTCCGACGGCTCCATTTATATTACCGATTCGAAAGAGGATTGCGTGCACGTCTACAATGCGGAAGGCGAACTGCTCGATAAAATTTACAAGGATGTCTCAGGAAAGGCATTAAAGCACCCACTCGGAATCTCCGTTGGGCCGAAGGGGCAGGTGTTCGTCAATTGCTTGGGCTTGAACCGCATCGTTCGAATCAAATAACCGGGAGCCACACACGATGACCGGAAATCTACAAATGCCGAAATCATTCATCGATCACGCTGTCTATCGATTGCGTGACGATTACATGCCCAAAGTCCGCCAATGCCTCGACGAACTGTCCGAAGAAGACCTCTGGTGGCGTCCAAACGATAATAGCAACAGCGCCGGAAACATCCTGCTTCATCTGAGCGGCAACATCCGGCAGTGGATTATACATGGCGTCGGCGGGGTGGAAGACTGCCGGGAACGCGATAAGGAATTCGCGGAACGCGGTCCGCTCCCCAAAACCGAGTTGCTGGATCGACTCGACCGTACCGTCAATGAAGCCTACCGTGTGCTGGAGGCGTTCGAGACGTCGAGACTTATGGAGCCCCGTACGATTCAGGGATACGATGAAACGTGTCTGACGGTCATCTTTCATGTCGTCGAGCATTTCGCTCAGCACTTGGGCCAACTCTCCTACATCACCAAACTTCGCTGCGATCTGAACTTGGAATACTTCGATTTGTAATCGGGGGATTCAATCAAAGTGAACGTGGGCAGGTATAAAACCTGTCCACTAATGTCATTAAGTTAACTGCTTTATCCCCTCTCCCTCTGGGCTACTCTCCGTACACAAATCAGGAGAGGAGAATGGAGCGGGGAGCATCGGCTTCTAGCCGGTGCGTAATATAGGATAGAATTAACCCCATTACGTATAAAAAATTTCCATGGAGAGGGGGGATGAAAAAATGAATAGCCGATCCAGCACAGACCGAGTCAAAGAATCCTACAAACTGGTCAACCAATTCCGAATGTCTCGTAGAAACCTTCCTCACATGCAAGATCCTGGTCAAACCTATTTCATTACGTTCAGAACCCATGATTTTATTATGTCAAACGAAGTGTTGGCTGTTGTCATGAATTCATGTTTGTGTTGTGATGCCGGATCACGTGCATATTCTCCTGACGCCGTTGGAAATTCCGAACCTTGGATATCATTCGATCACAGCAATACTTCATAGCATTAAAAGTTATTCATCGATAGAAGCAAACCGATTGATGAATAGGCAGGGAGTCTTTTGGCAGCGGGAATATTTCGACCGAATCATCCGTTCGGAATCGGATTTATTTGAAAAATGGAATTATTTTCGAACCAATCCAGTTAGGAATGGATTGGTTGAAGTCGTGGAGGAGTATCCGTTCTTGTATGAAGAGAACCGAAGGGATTGACGCACCGGCTAGAAGCCGATGCTCCCCCGATGCTCCCCTGTTTACGGTTAGAGTGTTTTTATCAGCTTATCCAAGGTAGGTCCATTACCACCGCTTCATTTCCATAACAATGAGTACGGAGAGTAGCCCTCTGGGAGAGGGTTAGGGTGATCTTATAATAGCTTAACTTAATGGCATTGGGCCTGCCCCTACATGTTTGAATCGGTTGGTTCCGATTCGCGTTCGATGCGTTTGGCCTCGTCCCATAGGGCGTCCATCTCTTCAAGCGTCGCGTCATCCGGTGATTGACCGGCTTTTTTCAATTCACGCTCGATATAGTTGAAACGCCGGATGAATTTCCGGTTGGTTTTCGTCAGGGCGTTTTCGGGATCGACGTCGACATAGCGGGCGATGTTGACCAGGGCGAACAGTAGATCGCCTAATTCCTCTTCCAGATGCTGACGGTTTTCTTCGGTATGCGCTTGATTGAATTCCTGCCATTCCTCCTCGAATTTCTCGAACACTTCTTCGATCCGCTGCCAGTCGAAACCGACCCGCGAAACTTTATCCTGGATGTGGTGGGCCTTCATCAGGGCGGGCAGATTGCTGGGAACGCCGTCGAGAATCGAATCCCGGCTCGGCTTTTCCTGTTGCTTAAGAACGCTCCATTGACGCAGCACGGCGTCGGCGTCCTCGGCCGTGCGGTCCCCGAAGACGTGGGGATGACGTCGGATCATTTTCTCGGATATCGCATCGAGCACGTCTCCGATATCGAAGCGTCCTTCTTCTTCGGCGATTTGGGCGTGAAAAACCACTTGGAGAAGCACGTCGCCGCACTCTTCCGCGATCGCCGGATCGTCCCCGGCGTCGATGCTTTCCAGCAGTTCGTAGGCTTCTTCGATCAGGTATTTCTTCAGCGATTCATGCGTCTGTTCGAGATCCCAGGGGCATCCGCCGGGCGACCTCAACCGCTTCATGATCTCGACCAATTCCAGGAATTTCCCCTCGATGGAATTATTTTCCGGCACTGGATTCTCCTTGAATGAATGTGTGGTATAATAGTAAAAGAATAGCATGTTCGAGTTTGAATGGGAGTTCGATAACCGATGCGTTATTTGACGTGGCGCCGTGTTTTGACAATCGTCGTTCTTGCCGGTGTGGGAGCGTTTGCGATTCCAGCGCTGGGTGACCTGCTGATCTTTTTCAACGGCGATTTCTATTATGGGAAGGGAACCGTTCTCCAGCCTTCCGGCGATGTGATTATGGAGGTTCGAGGTGTGGCCCGGCGGTTTGATAAATCTCAGATCCGCTACTTCGAACCTGGAATCAATGCGCCTGCGCCTGGCCAAATCGTCTCTGTCTCCGATTTCAGACACATTGCCGCCGCCAACATCGTCGGCATCACGATGGAGATCACCTCCCGCTCGACGATCACGGACGCGGCGGGGAAAGAGATGGTGATGGACGTCGAAAATGGATTCCAGATTAACGCCTTGCGCTTGTGGCCGTCGACCTATTCTTTTTACCGGCGCAAAGGTTGTTTCATGTCCGGAATCCTTGAGAACCACACCGATGAAACCTGGAAAGGCGTTTCGTTCCGCGCCCACTTATTCGATAGCAACGACCGCATTCTCAGTTCGAAAGATTTCTACGTATTCCGCTTCCCCGCCCAAACGCCGCAAGGCCCCTCGAAACGAAAATTTGAAATCGATTTTCCCGATGTTCCCTACGAACTCGTCCATCGTATGCGCGTGCTCAGAAAATTCTAACCAACGTTCACTTCCATAAAGATGCGTATAAACCGGGTGACTCTCCCCCCTCAAAGCGTACGCGACAATAAATTCCCTCTCCCTCTGGGCTCCTCTCCGTACACAAATCAGGAGAGGAGAATGGAGCGGGAACATCATAGAGCGGGGAGCATCGGCTTCTAGCCGGTGTGTCAAATAGGATAGAATAAACCCCATTACGTATAAAAAATTCCCATGGAGAGAGGGGATGAAAAATGAATAACCGATCCAGCACAGACCGAGTCAAAGAATCCTATAAACCGGTCAACCAATTCCGAATTTCTCGTAGAATCCTTCCTCATATACAAGATCCTGGCCAAACCTATTTCATTACGTTCAGAACCTATAATATTATTATGCCAAACGATGTATTGGCTGTTGTCATGAATTCATGTTTGTGTTGTGATGACGGGTCACGCGCACATCCTCCTGACGCCATTGGAAATGCCAAACCTTGGATATCATTCGATCACAACCATACTTCATAGCATTAAAAGTTATTCATCGTTAGAAGCAAACCGATTGATGAATAGGCAGGGAGTATTTTGGCAGCGGGAATATT
This sequence comes from uncultured bacterium, assembly GCA_964606645.1. Lineage (GTDB taxonomy): Bacteria > Hinthialibacterota > Hinthialibacteria > Hinthialibacterales > Hinthialibacteraceae > CAZSIZ01. Next base: position 66 of record CAZSIZ010000207.1, on the reverse strand, counting down.
TCGACCGAATAATCCGTTCGGAATCGGATTTATTTGAAAAATGGAATTATTTTCGAACCAATCCAG
>CAZSIZ010000206.1:0-11324 GCA_964606645.1 uncultured bacterium | reverse complement strand
CTTTGGCGCTGCTTTTGCATACCACCGAGCATTAAGTTGAGTGTTTGAGTGAACGCGTTGTACTGGTGTAGAATCCCGTCGAGATAAGCGGCTTGTGGATAACGATTGAGAGAGGCCTGCCATGCCTGGGATGCAGAACGGATCGCAGGATTGCGCGCGTAAGCGATATTCAGTAAAGTGAAAAGATCGATCCGTTTCGTGACGAGTGCGTCGGCGTTTCCAATCCTTGCTTGATTTTGAATAGCGATCGATCGATCGGTGATTAACCGGGCGTCAACACTTTGAATAATGGAGTTCAAATGACGGGTTCGTGTTTCATCATACGCATAGATCGGTTTAAAGGTTTCAGGAAACGTGACGGCTTGCGTTAAATCCGCGCGATCGTTGTTTGACTGTGCATTGATTTGCTCGTCAACAAACCAGGGGCGGGATTGACTTTCTAACTTTTCAATCGCTTCTTGATAGGTGTCGGCGCTTCCTGAACTCGCTGCATGAATAGCCGTAATGATAAGAATGGATGTAAAAAATAAGGATTGAAACCGCTTCATCGTGATGGCTCCATTTCTAGGGTTTGCGTCAACGATCCACCAGCCAATCGTTCAAGCCGTACCCAACTTTGGGCGTAGTCGATTCGAGCGCGTAACCAGGCTAAGTTGAAATTCAACCAAACGCTTTGAACTTCTAATATTTCCGAAATACTCCCCTGTTGATTTCGATTCCATTCTTCAGCGATTTGCATCGAATGTTCGGCTTGCGGGATTAAATGGTCGCGGTAAAGCGTGACAAGGCGCTGGGCGTTTTGTAATTTGAATAACGCTTTGCGTAAATCGACTGAAATTTGATTGGATACAGTTAATTGTTGTTGATCGGCGACCTTTTTACCTTCTTCCGCGTACCGTACTCTGGCCCGGTTTTTATTAAACCAAAGAGGAATTGACATTCCCCCCCCGATGAGGATGGGATCTTTTCCATTGTCACGTGTTGCCGGATTGAGAGCGTTTCCGGTTTCGATCGTGTTCGCGCCGATCGAAAAAGTGGGTAAGTTTAACTTCCTCGCAAGGTGAATTTGTTCACTTGCTTTCTCAACACCCAATCGTGATAAGCGAATTTCCTGATTGTGCTCTTTGACCAGAGTGTCTAATGCCTCTAATTGAAATGTCGATTCTTGAGGGATTGAAGCCGCTATCGCTCCCAGTTGATGATCGGCCGATCGATTCAATATCGAATTGATGACGGATCGTTGAACCGCACGAAGCTCGCGCAGAGTAATCAGATCGTAATCTAATTGAGCGAGCTGGGACTCGGCACGGAACACATCATTCAATCCAGCCGACTCTTTCGTATAGTGAGTCTGAGCGAAAGAGAGTATTTCGGATAACAACGACTGGTTTTGTTGAGTGATCCCAATCGCGCCATCGATATAGAGAATCTCGTAGACCGCCTGCTTGAGACCGGCGACGATATCACGAACGGTCTTCTCATAGCGTAGAGATGCAATCTCAATCTCTTTTTCAACAATCCGTCCTTTTTGACGAAGTGTTCCAGGAAAAGGAAATTTTTGTGAAAATCCAATCGAGTAATTCTGAGATCCCACACGCGTTTCAACTTCCTCAACATAATAAGAAAATTTCAGAATGGGATCGTCAAGCGATGTTTCTTGAGGATAGCGCTGGATGGTTTGAGACCATCGCGCTTTCGATGCTTGGATAGTCGGATTTCTCTCGAAAGCGATTTGAATTAAATCGCCAAGAGAAATCGATTGAGTGACTTCAACAATCTGATTTCCGAGTTGACTCGCATCCCCGTTTCCAAGACTGGAAAAATTCTTCGCTTCAACTTGAATAGAAATCGACAATAGTATCAACAGGCTAACGATGAAATATTTCCCGCGTTCAATCATGTTATTTCCATTCTGAGAAATCATTTTCCGCCTTCCTTCTCAGCACTATCTGTTCCATCACGAATTTCGATGATATCATTCATATTAAAAAATACAATTCATTTTCTTGATATAATATAACTTTCAGAATTTTCAGGACTTAAGAATCCAACGAAACCATTCTAAATGCTTGAAAAGAAAGAGGAACTCTTGTTTTATAATAAAATCTGTGGCATAAACATGATCAAGTGTCTCAAATGCCACACTTGGTCGGCCAATATGAATAGATTAAATTCGACTATTGAAACATATATTATTTAATTAATTTTATTTGGCGTTTCCTGTCCATCCAATATTTTAGAAAATTCTATGGCATAATAAATGCCTTTATGAAATATCATTGCTGCAGAAAAAGAAAAGAATTAAAGTTGATTGAGTATAATGTTAACAGGTAAAGATTTCTAAGAAAATAGATACCTTTTCAACGCAAAGTATACTAATAATAACGAATCATGAAATTGAATAAAAGTTTTTCTTGAAATACAATTTCAAAAGGGGGCAACTATGCCCAACATTCTACTCCGCAGGGAATTCCTGGAAGTATCAGCGACAACTGCAGCCTTGGCACTCAATCCAATGTCAAGTTTCGCAAAAGAAACTTCTATTGAAGACATTTTTCCAACAGTCCCACCGTGTAAGGAATTTTCCTTGGAGATATTCGTTCCTTTCACTTGTTTTAACCCCGATAAACGGCATAATTCGCTATCAGAACCGAAAAATGCTCGTGAATAATATTGTTGTGTATTATCAGTTTGAACGCCAGGAAGCCGCTCTAAAATCGTTCGATTCCCAATAGATTAAGACCTGTCATGGAGAATAAAATATGCAATCATCATTGGGATTCTGGGATTATTCAATCATCGCTGCCTATATGATCTTTGCCTTATCCATTGGGATATTTCTTTCCAAAAAAGCGTCAAAAAGTACTGAGAATTATTTCCTAGGAGGCCGTTCTCTTCCGTGGTGGGTGATCGGTGTGTCCATGGTTGCTACCAGTTTTGCATCGGATACGCCCTTGGTGATTACTGAAATTATCCGGAAATACGGCGTTCAAAGATTGTGGTGGTTTTTTGTCTCGGTGCTTATGCTGATCGTGGGGATCTTTCTTTTTTCCCGCTTATGGCGGCGCGCGGCGATCGTAACGGATGCCGAGTTTTACGAACTGCGGTATCACGGCAAATCGGCGGCTTTCCTGCGGGGATACCGTGCCCTGTTTGCCGGTATCGTGCAAAACCTGATCACCATTGGCTGGGTCACCTTCGCCATGAGCCGTATCATTACCACGATGACCAATATGAACTCATGGTGGGCCATCGGGATCTGCATGACGGTTGCTTTGATCTATTCCACTTTTTCAGGTTTCTACGGAGTTGTGATAACCGATTTCATCCAATTCTTTATCGCCACGTTTAGTATGATTGCGCTTGCCGTGATCGCCATCAACCAGATGGGAGGCCTTCAGACACTGCTGGATAAAATCGCGGTAACACCGGGCTATGGAGAGAGCACGCTGACGATGTTCCCCGATTTCTCGACCTTCAACCAGGATGTTCTGGCTTTGATCGTCTTCGTTTTTATTCTGTGGTGGAGTGATGCCAATGGCTATAATATGCAGCGAATGAGTGCCTGCAAAAACGAACGCCACGCCATCCTGGCAACCATTTTCTATGCCATCTTTCAGACAGCCCGGCCCTGGATGTGGGTGGGGGTTGCTCTCGTCAGCATTGCGCTCTATCCCGATCTTTCCGGTACGTCCCACACCGATACGGATACCTACCCGATGGTCATGAATGCGTTTTTGGGCCAAGGAATGAAAGGATTGCTGGTGACCGCTTTCCTGGCCGCTTTTATGTCGACTATCGATACACATCTGAATTGGGGCGCCTCTTACTTAATGACTGATGTCTATCAGCGTTTCTTCAAGAAAAATGCAACGCAACGGCATTATGTTTTCGTCACGAAGATCATTGTGGTTGTATTAATGATCGCAGGCGCCGCCATCGTACCTTTCATGAATTCGGTTGAAGAAGCCTGGGTGTTTTTGGCTTTGTTAATGGCAGGCAGCGGAATGATTCATTTCGCCCGCTGGTTCTGGTGGCGGATCAATGCCTATACGGAAATCAGCGCGCTCACCCTTGGTTTGATTGGCGGGATAATCCATCTGACGCTTCCCGATTCGGTGGTTGTATTCGGCTATCCCTGGTCCGAACTGCCTTTTGAAGTTGAACTCGCATTGTTCACAGGAATTGTGGTTCCGATCAGTATTATGGTTACCTTTTTAACCCCTCCCGTTCCAACCGAAAAACTTGAAGCCTTTTACCGCAGAGTACGACCGGGGGGATTCTGGGGAATTCTTCCCAGTGAGATTCGAAACCTGCCGGGCAAAGCCGTATCGGGAACCACTGTGATTGATATAGCGGCGGGAATTTTATTGTGCTTTGGTATCTCGCTGGGAATCGGGTATGCGATTCTCCTTTCACCGTTGAAATCGATGTTCTGTTTCTTATTAGCGGTTGTGGGTGGATTCAGGGTCTATTGGTGGTATAAAAAAGAAGTGAAAGAATTTCATATTTCCATGTAAAACGAAACGGCAAAAAGTCGAAAACACTTTCAGTGACCACAAGATATTGTAAATAGATCAGCTTTTGAATACCTATTTCTTACCGTTTCGTCTGTAAGGTCTGACTTTTTACCGGACCGTCATATAATTTTGGCCGGTCTTATTCTATCGACTCGATCATAGTAAATCAAACAGGAGTTCGATTGTGGTGAAGCGAATAAAAAACGAACGGTTGTTAACCATCGATCAATTTTCGCCATCCGATTCGCAGATGAAGATTGTTGGGATATTCAATCCCGGTGTCGCTCTCTACAACAATGAAATCATCTTATTGGTGCGTGTTGCGGAAGCCCATCAGGATACCACCGAAGATATTTTCTATTCACCCAAAATTCATAATAAAAATGGGAAAATCACTTATTCGTTTGAAAAGATTGAGGCGAAAAGTTATAAGGAACAACTGTCAATCAGCCAGTCGAATGTTAATGACAAAACCCGGCTTCCCCATATTTCCCATTTTCAGATTGTCCGTCTGGAGCGGGATGGATACACCGTGAAATCCATCGAAACGCATCCCGATTTGTTTGGGGGGATGATGGATTGTGAAGAATTTGGGATCGAAGACGCTCGCATCACTCAAATCGAAGAGACGTATTATATCACCTACGTATCGGTTTCATCCACGATGAATGTATGCACTTGTTTGATGAGCACCCAGGATTTTCAACGTTTCGATCGGCACGGTGTTATATTTCCCTGCGAGAATAAAGACGTAGTCATCCATCCAAAAAAGGTGGACGGTTGTTATATGTGCTATCACCGTCCGGTCCCGTCGATGCAGTTTCTTAAACCTTCGATGTGGACGGCTCTCTCTCCCGACCTCAAGCATTGGGGGAGACATGAAATTTTTCTCCCGGTTCAGGCGCATCCCGCCTGGGATTCGTACAGAAACGGGGCGGGAACCACGGCCATTAAAACATCGCAAGGCTGGCTTCAACTCTATCACGGCGTGCAGATTGTTGAGTTCGATCCACTCCCCAAACCCCGCTACACGAGTGGCGCGGTTTTGTCGGACATCAACGATCCCCGGCGTGTAATTGCAAAATCTGATTCACCGTTATTGGAGCCAGAAAGGGATTTCGAGAAAAAAGGGTATATTGATAATGTGATTTTCCCCACCGGTTGGATCGAGGATGAACGCAACGCGAATAATAGGATTGTTTACTATGGTTGCGCTGATACGAATATCGCCGCTGTGACACTATCGGTTGATGACATTCTGGCTGCACTATGACGGATCTTTCAGAAAGAAAAGTAAATTAGTAGATTGGGTGAAATAATCAAATCTTGAGTTCAAATTCTAAGTGCAACACGGGTGATGAAAATAAGGTGAGTGGGTATACTCTATTTGTTTACCACAACAGAATCTCATTACTGACAAGGAGTTGCCAATGGGAGTCAAGTATACCCAACTCACTGAAGGAGAGCGTAACCGGATATATGCGTTGAGAAATGGGGAGAAAACGCAACGAGAAATCGCGAAGATCGAAAATCGCATAATAAAGAAGGAATAGAGAGAATGAATCGTTTTTGTCTAACGCTCATCGGTTGCATGGCATTTTATACTCAAACACAAGGATCGGATTTTCATGCACCTCCCGTGCCAGAATGCGAGGTTGAGGGTAACACGTATTATGTTTCCAAACTCGGAGATCACTCCGATGGTCTGTCCTGGATTCAAGCGTTCAACACGATCCAGGCGGCGCTCGACGCAATCCCCAATCACCGGGGCGGCCACCGTATCATCATTCGACCCGACACCTATATGGAAGCGATGCTTTCCCCTGCCGGCAGTGGGGCAGCCGGAGCCTATAACGAACTGATTGGCGATGTGGACGGGCGTTTGGGTTCAGGAACGACAGGCCGTGTGGTGATCGACTCCGGGGATCCCTCCAAGGGTTTCAAGAGTTACGATTGGTGGGGCGCGATACGAGCCAATCAGCTGGGATGGTCGAAAGAGCACAAAAAACCCACCTTTTCCTCAATTATATGGGACCGTTGGGTTCTGCGAAATCTTTATGTCACGGGTTCCGATGCCGGTCTGTTTTGGGATTGTACGAATCGCGTGGAGCCATTCACGATCGTTGTAGAAGATTGCATGAGTTTAGGGCGGGCTTTCGGGGGTGGAGTGGCCAGCTGCCTGTCGCGCACGGATGAACCCATCGTGTTTCGCCGCTGCCAACTCTGGTCGCTGGACTGGTGGGGAGATACGGCGGGCGCCTACGTGCGGGTGGAAAATCCGGTGATGCCCGACCGCCCTGATATCTATTTCGAGGATTGTACGATGGTTGGCCCGCAGTGTGCGCTTAAAGGGGGGAATTACGGATTTCATACCTATATGCGTATCAAGGTTGAAAACTGCCGCCTGATCGCACTCAATTTTTCCCAACCCCAGGGAACCCCGACCGACGGCATCATTCAAAGCGTCCAGAACGGGAAATATCTCCACGTGGATTTCGAAAACAGCACGGTGATGGGTTACAAGGTATTCGGAGTCAAGGTGGATAAGGAGAGTGTGAAAGATATTCAGTATACGGCCAAGGGAGCCGTGCAGGCTTATGTACAATTCACGCAGGACGTTCCTAAAGGATTTCACCGCCTTGCCCAGTGGCCCGTCAGTGTATTCGAGAGCATTCTTCCACCGCCCGCCCCGCAAGCACACCAATCTCTCAAGAACGCTCAGCTGATTCGCAAGGACTTATGTGAACTATCCCCTGTTATTTGGAAGGGACGCCTATGCTATATGGATTGCGTACGCCCGGCCCGCGGCGGAAACCGGGCGGATTACTACTTGCTGCTGACCGATGCTGAAACCGGAGAGGAACTAGCGCGGTTCGCGGAAGGGTACGGCCTCGCATGTGCCTTTGTCTATAAGGATACTTTCTATGCCTTTGCGTCGCGGTTCGAGAACAACGATTGGAACGATGTGACTTTGTTCAAATCAACGGACTTGAAAAACTGGCAATCGAAAATCGTGATCCAGCAAGGGAATGAGCACCTTTTCAACAGTTCGGTATGCGAAGGGCCGGACGGTTTTGTGATGGCTTATGAGTCCAACGACCGAACCTATCCACCTTTTACGACTAAATTCGCCGTTTCAAAAGACCTTGAGGACTGGACCAAAATGCCAGAGGCAATCTTTGGGACGGACCGATACACGGCCTGTCCATGTATACGATACGTCAATGGCTATTATTATGTGCTATACCTTGAGCGACGCTTTCCCAGACACTATTTCGAGACATACATTACGCGATCTAAGAATCTGAAAACCTGGGAACGAAGTTCCGCCAATCCTATTTTAACCCCCAATGCGATCGACGACGGCATCAACGCATCCGACCCGGATTTAGTCGAATTCCAGGGAAAAACTTACATCTACTATGCCGTCGGCGATCAACTGACCTGGATGAATCTAAAACGAGTCGTCTATTCCGGTTCGCTCACGCACTATTTGGAATCGTGGTATCGGAATCCCGGCATCCCCGACCCCGGTGATTATGAGGGATTCCAGCAGCGCAAAGTCGAGGAAGCCGCTGCAGCCAGACAGACACGTCTCGAAACTGCACAAGCGCGGCGTCGTGAATGGTTTCGCCAGGCCAAGTTCGGTTTGTTTATACACTGGGGGCTGTATGCGGTTCATGGCAAAAACGATCGAGGGCCTTATGTCTCGTGGAGCATGGAAAACGAAGGGATCGCTGTAAGCGATTATGCAAAATATGCAGAGAAATTTTCGCCCGCCAAGTTCAATGCGGCTAAGTGGATGAATATCGCGAAATCGGCTGGAATGCGATACATGGTATTTACATCGAAGCACCATGAAGGATTCTGTCTATTCAACAGCGCGTATACGGATTATGATTCCCAGCAGCATGTGGCAGGTCGCGATTTCGTACGGGAACTCGTTGACGCCGCGCGTACCACTGACATGAAGATCGGATTCTATTACTCGCTGCTTGATTGGTATCAACCGGATTTCAAGACAGACCTTGCCACGTATGTTGACTCGTACATGTTTGGACAAATTCGCGAACTGTGTACGAATTACGGCCCGATCGACTGCCTTTGGTTCGATGGAGAATGGGATCATCCCGCAGAGACTTGGCGCGCTCCCGAATTGATTGAAATGATCCGCGAGTTACAACCCGGTGCCCTCGTGAATGACCGTATCGGGAAGAATGAACGAGGGAATACACAACTCTGCGATTTTTATACTCGAGAGCAGGGTGATGAAATCCGAAACAAGATGGAATTCGAAAAACGGAAAACGATCCCCTGGGAAGCGTGTATGACCATTGGCTCTTCGTGGGGATACAAGCGGAACGACTCCCCTCTCAAGAGCAGCGCCGAACTGATCCGGGCGTTGGTCGATGTCGTAAGCCGAGGCGGAAACTTGCTTCTTAATGTGGGACCGAATCCAGACGGCGAGATTCCCGAACCACTTGTGGTGCGGCTTCAGGAGATCGGTGCGTGGCTCGACACCAACGGCGAGTCTATCTACGGTACGGAACGATCGCCTTTTGAAAACCTGCCGACCGGGAAATGCACGACGAAAGGATCGCGCCTTTACATCCATCTGGAATCACACCCCGGAACAGCGATTCAATTGCCTGGCCTTCAGAATGAAATCAAAGGGGCGTGGTTCCTGAAGACGAAACAGAAACTCAATTACGATAACACGAAAAAGATCATCCACTTACCGGAAGCCCTCTGTGATGAGGTGGTTTGCACCATTGCGGTGGAATTGGATAATCCCGTTTTGGTGAAAGCGTTCTGACGATACAATGAATGCCGTTCTTTGAATTCCATACTTTGCCAGTAATTTTCTATTGAAGCAGATTGATTCGATTAATTGGGAAAATTTCAGATAGCACGCACTACGCAGTTTGAATCACGTTCATAATGGCTCCACGGATGACTATTGATTGGGACAATAAGATATAACGTCAATATCGTTAATCGAATTAAAGAGGTCCGATTCAACATTAACAGCTGCACTTGGCATCCCGTTAAATGGATGTAGCGGCGGTCTTATCTTTATTTACAGGAGAATGATTATGAACGGAAGTCGATTCTCGTATGGTGTTGTCACAGTTTTAATGCTTGTCGGTGTGTTTTTCTTGGCATCCGGACTGGATGTTCAGGCGGTGCAAAAATCCCGTGTGTTAATGGCCGGGGCGGCGGCCAGCAACATCACACCGCCGCTGGGCGGGATGATCATCGGGGGGTGGGCACCGATCGAGGCGACGCATATCCACGATGATCTTTTCGCGAAATGCCTGGTGTTGGATAACCAGGAGACACGACTCGTGTTTGTCGTATGCGACAATTTGGGATTTCCGCGTGAAGTGTGCGACGCTGCCAAGAAGATCATCCATGAGAAAACCGCTATCCCAATGGAAAATATCATGATCTCGGCTACTCACACCCATTCGGCAGTAACCGCGCGAGGGAAGAACCGGCTGGTTCCCGATGAGACGCTGAGTGAGTACCAGCAGTTCATCGTTGAGAGGATTGCCGACGGCGTGCGGTGTGCGGTGAACAATCTGGAACCGGCCCGGATCGGATGGGGCAGCGCCGACGAACCGGTATCAGTGTTTAACCGGCGCTGGTTCATGAAACCGGGAATCGATATTCCCAACCCATTCGGAGGGAAAGACCAAGTGCGGATGAATCCGTCGCGCGGCAGCGCTGATTTGCTGAAACCGGCCGGGCCGACCGATCCAGAGATCGCGTTTCTTTCGGTACAATCGGCGGATGGGCGTCCTATCGCACTCTTGGCGAATTACTCGCTGCATTATGTGGGCGGGGTCGGGAAAGGCGCGGTTTCCGCAGACTATTATGGAATGTTTGCGGACCGGATTCAGCAACGGATCGAAGCGGACCGACAGAATCCGCCTTTCGTCGCCATGATGAGCAACGGGACCAGCGGGAACATCAACAATATCGATTTTACCCAAAAATCAAAACGGATGCCGCCATATAAGAAGATGCGGGAAGTCGCGGAACTGGTATCTCAGGCAGTGTATAAGGCCTATCCGAATATCGTGTACCGGGATTGGGCGGAACTGGGAGCCAGTCAGGAAGAACTGACGCTCGAGGTTCGAAAGCCCAACCCGGAACTGAGGGAGTATTTCCAAAACATTCTCGCGAAATCCGAAAACGTGACGCCTTATCATCAGCACGAGAAGATCTACGCCAGGCGGATCATGCAGCTCGATGAGTCACCGAACCGGGTGGATATTCCGCTCCAGGCGTTCCGGGTGGGCGATATCGGGATTTCCGCCATTCCGTTTGAAGTGTTCGTTGAAATCGGTTTGGAATTGAAAGAAAAAAGCCCGTTCAAACATTCATTTACGGTATCGATGGCCAATGCTGTTTATGGATATTTGCCGACCGTGCCGCATCATCTGCTGGGCGGTTATGAAACGTGGCTGGGAACCAATGTCGTGGAGATTGAAGCCGCTCCCAAAATTGTCAAAACATTACTGGATATGCAGAGCCAGCTTCAATAGAAAGGATAGACCGATGATTCCGAACCGGCGGCTGTTTGGATTCGCGATTGTTTTTCTCATTCCGTTAACCGTAGCGTTTATTACCCCGAGGGCGGAGATTGAAGGAGATATGGGCGATTCACATATGGGACTTCAAGCACGGCTCATGTCGCAAGCCATGCGCAAATTAGCAGGGGTAATCAAGAAATCGAAAGCCTGTCTCATTTTCATCAATCAGATTCGCATGAAAATTGGGGTAATGTTTGGGAAC
>CAZSIZ010000205.1:0-11416 GCA_964606645.1 uncultured bacterium | reverse complement strand
TGAACAGGGTACGGAAGGAGATCAAGGTTCGGGAGGTGACGAAGGTTCGGGAGATGATCAGGGTTCGGAAGGCTCGAAACCGACTCCAGAACCCACGGAAGAGCCGGTTCCAGAACCAACACCGACTTCGAAAAAGCCAGATCCGAAACCCACTAAAACTCCGAAGAAACCGACTCCAACACCCGAACCGGAACCGACGTCCACTCCGACACCGGAATCAGTTTCTGAACCAACCCCAACACCGAAACCGGCTTCCAATAAGCCGACTCCTAAACCCAAGCCGACGAAAAAACCGAAAGGATAATCGCCGGAATAGCCATTCGAGTTATGAACAATTATCGGCCAGATCATCACACGATCTGGCCGATTTTTTTAAGAATTCTTTCAGTATCCCCCTATCACCAAGTAAGGAACAAATTGCAATCTGACACCCTATAGTAAAGAAGTGCGTTACCCGCCGTAGTTTGATTGCCGTTTTTCGGATTATAATAGGATTGTCATCGAATCCATTTCAGGTTGAAAAGAGACCGGGATGAAAAACGAACACAATTCAAGATTAACCCGCCGCACGTTTCTTCAAACCGGAATTGTGGCGGGAAGTGTTTTAACCCAGGGGAGGACAGCGCGTTCCGTCTGCATAACACCCCGGGCACAAGTCGTCATAATCAGAAGCCCCGATGTCTTCGCCGAAGACGGGCAAGCGCGGGCAGACGTCGTTGAATCCATGCTGACCGATGGATTGACAGCCCTGACGGGAGAGAACAGCGAACAAGCAGCGTGGTCGCATTTCATCGCCCCGTCCAGCCGGGTCGCCGTCAAATCCAACGTCATGACAATTCCCACTCATCCCGAACTCAACGCGGCGATCATGAAAGGGGTTGAGCGATTCGGCACTGCCCCGGATCACATCCGTATCTGGGACCGCAACAACGGAGGCATCAGGCCGGAGAACGCCGATCCCCGCCGTTGGAACTGGGCGCCCGGATTCGATGACGGTGATCTCAGCCGCGTAGTATCGTGGGCGAGCGTCCTGATCAACGCCCCGGCGCTGAAAAGCCATTGGCTGTCCGGGGTGGCGGGTGCGCTGAAGAACTGGGCCGGGGCGGTCACCAATATCAACGCCCGTGACGAAAACGTCTCCTACGCCATCCACGCCGACTCGTGCGCCGACGTAGGCTGCGTGAACGCGCTTCCGGCGATCCGCTCCAAGTGCCGCCTGATCGTGGTAGACGCCTTGCGACCGCTCTGTCACGGCGGTCCGGAAGCCGATCCGAATTATCGATGGGATTACCAGGGATTAATTCTGGGAACCGATCCCGTGGCGGTCGACACCGTCTGCCTGAAGATCATTCAAGCCAGGCGCGACCAGATACGTTCCCCTCATTGGCCCCTCGAAGCGTCTCCAAAACATATCACCGCCGCAGACACTAAATACGGCCTTGGCGTCTCCGATCCCGGCCAAATCGACATCGATCTCACTGGGTGACATCAGGACTGTTTGTTAGGTTGACCCAACGAGTTCAACGTAAGATAATACGTGACAGTGTTCGAGCAGATGTAACGGATACGCTCCTTATACGTTAACATAAGTACCATCATGCAAAATGAACGATCCTTAAATCCCCTCGCCCTCTGGGAGAGGGTTAGGGTGAGGGAAAAGACTTAAAATATTGAATTTTGCAAGAAGCTCAAAATATCAGGCGTATCGAATTATGAAGAGGAGATCATCATGCCGAAAAAGAAAAATCTATTACTGATAGGCTGTGTGGGATGTGGCGGTCTCGTACTGCTGCTTGTATTGACCGTCGTCGGTGGAGGGCTATTCATCGGTTATAAGTTCAAACAATTCGGGCAAGAGATAGCAAACACCTACAATGAAATTGATGCGGAATATAACACCCTCGATGAGAGATTTGCCTTCTCCCCTCCTGACGATGCACTGATGAACGAAGAGCGTGTCAACTCCTTTCTGCAAATTCGAGCCAATTTATCGAAATTCATGGTAGACCATAAAGATAAACTCAAAGAAGCCGGTGAAAAAATCGGCGAGCAATTCGACAGCCCCGGCGTCATGTCTAAAATCCAAGGTTTCAGTTCCATCAAAGAAATCGTACACTTGGCGGTGAATACCGGGGCGGATATCGGTCACGAGCATATCGAACTGCTTGAGGCCGATCAGATGTCTCCCAACGAGTATATATGGTTAACCAAGTCATACATCGGAACGCTCTCGAAGGCCAAGGAGGAAGATTCCGCGCCCTGCGCCGCTCTATGGAAACAGTATTTGGAAAGTCTCGAATCCGCCCGGAATGATTTCAAAGACGTGCATATCAATTTAGGTGAGAAGTCCATTCACGGCAGCGATATGAATTCGGATAAATTAAGAAGAACCATAGAGGATGTCGCTTTTCAATCCGCCAATGCGCAGATTATCGAACGAACGTCAGAGGCGTTAATCTTGGAAGATAGCGCAGTGATCGCCGATTTCTTCGCGCTGCATTTCCGGGAAATCTTCAATTCCTCGAACAGAATTTTACATAATCAGAAATCACCTCGTGTTATTGAATTTTAATCCTCGTCCCCGGTTTCGCAGACGAGGATCAAATCGTTGCTGTTTTCCGAATCGAACTCGGAGAAATCATAACCGCCATAACACATCACCTGCGAAAATCCACTTTCCCGCGCCAAATCGACCAATTGCACTTTCTGCCAGGGGATATGTTTGACTTGATGACTGCGAGAGGTCCAGGTGTCCTCTTCCTTCACCGCCACGGTAAAGTTGAAACTCAACCAATCGGGCTGATAGTCATACGACCGGATAAAGAGATACTCGCGCCCGTCCACGATTCGGGTTTTGACGGGAAAATCCCTCTTTTTAATCGCCATATAGCGGGCGTAATTTAGCAGATGAAACACCGCTAACCCCGTCGGTTTCATCGACTCGATGGTCTGCTGGAACAGGTGCTTGACATCGTCTTCGTTCAGAAGGTGAGGCAGCGTATTGCCGAGGCAGACGACCGAATCGAAACGCTGCTGAATTTTGGAGGCAAAGTCGGTCAACCGCAGGCACTGGAATTCGATGTCGATCTCTTTTTCCTCACTCAGCCGGCGGGCGTAAGCAATCATCTCCTTGGCGCTGTCGATCCCGACGACGTTGTAACCCATCTCCGCCCAATAGATATCATGACCGCCGGTCCCGCAGCCCAGGTCGAGGATGGACGTGGCCATTCGCTCCTGCCAAAGGTGCTGGAAAAAGGCATCTTCGCTCTGAATACGCTTTTCCCAATCGATAAACAAGTCGTAAGTCGCTGCCAGTTGGTTGTAAAATTTCACGATCGCGCGTTCCTCATCGAAATACTGTTTTTTCGGGATTGTAATTTTGACAGTGTTCTCCCGAAATTCAATCCTTCTTTACCACCCTCCGTATTATCCCCTCTCCCTCTGGGAGAGGGCTAGGGTGAGGGAGATAAAGCAATAACCTGTCAATAACAAAAAATTCGGAAAAAAATAACAACTGACAACAAGGGTGATTTTGAAATAACTTTACTTAATGACATTGCCGCCTATGGGGATTTTCAACCGAAGTGATTATAATATTTGTCTCCATATTCGCCCGGCGATCCGACACGACGGCGCGGGCGATCGATCGAAACAAAACAGATAAGAACAGGAACGAATCATGGTGGTGACATCCACAACGGATGACGTGACAGCGCTTCCCGACTCGCGGGGACGCTATGGAGATTACGGCGGGCGTTTCGTCCCGGAAACGCTGATGCCCGCCCTGTTTGAGTTGGAAACAGCCTTCGAGGACGCACAGAAAGACCCCGCCTTCGAGAAGGAACTGCTTGAGGCATACCGCAAATACGCCGGCCGCCCCACCCCGCTCTACGACGCCACTCGGTTGAGCGACGAGCTGGGCGGAGCGCGAATCTACTTGAAGCGCGAAGACTTGGCGCACACCGGGGCGCATAAGATCAACAACACCCTCGGCCAGATTCTCCTAGCCGTTCGCATGGGTAAAACCCGAATCATCGCCGAAACCGGCGCGGGACAACACGGCGTCGCCACCGCCACCGCCGCCGCCCTGTTCGGTCTGGAATGCTGTATCTACATGGGCGAAGAAGACACCGAACGCCAGCGCCTTAACGTCTTCCGAATGAAACTGCTGGGCGCGGAAGTGATTCCCGTAACCGCCGGAACAAAAACCCTCAAGGACGCCATGAACGAGGGCCTGCGCGATTGGGTCACGAATGTACGCAACACGCATTACGTCATCGGTTCCGTAGCCGGTCCCCATCCCTACCCGAAGATGGTACGAACCTTCCAAACCGTGATCGGACGGGAAGCGCGAAGACAGTTCATGGAACTAACCGGCAAACTGCCCGATTACCTGATGGCCTGCGTCGGAGGTGGCAGCAACGCAATGGGGCTTTTCCATGCGTTTTATTCCGACAAAGACGTCAAGTTCATCGGCGTGGAAGCGGCGGGAGAAGGTCTCGACACCCCCCGTCACGCCGCCCCGTTGTGCGCGGGCGAGCCGGGCGTGCTTCACGGCGCGATGGAATACCTTATTCAGACCGGCGACGGCCAGATCGCCCCGGTCCACTCCATCTCCGCCGGGCTGGACTATCCCGGAGTAGGGCCGGAACTCTGTCATTACAAAGACACGGGCCGCGCCGAATTCGTTTCCATTACCGACAAGGAGGCGCTCGAAGGATTCACGATGCTTTCCAGAACGGAAGGGATCATCCCCGCGCTGGAATCCGCTCACGCCGTCGCCTACGTGATGAAATTCGCCCCGACGCTGAGCCGGGAAACGACGATAATCGTCAACCTCTCCGGGCGGGGCGACAAAGACGTCGAAGCTGCGTCACGCTATCTGGAAGGAATCATTTAATGAACGAAAAACCCACCGCCGCCCCTTGCGGCATCGATAAGATATCCAACGCTTTCAAACGCCGTCAAGAAGCGGGAGGAAAAGTTCTGATCCCCTACATCATGGCGGGCGATCCCGATATGGCTGCGACCGGAAATGTCGTCCGAACCCTGTCGGAAATCGGCGCGGACATCATCGAAGTGGGCATGCCGTTCAGCGATCCCCTGGCCGACGGTCCCGTCATTCAACGCGCCGGAGAACGCGCGCTTCGAAAGGGCGTAACATTGCGCAATCTACTAGAAACAATCGCGGAATGGCGGCGCACCATCGACACCCCCATCATCATCATGACGTATTACAACCTGTTCCTGAAATACGGCCTGGAGCAGTTCGCCGCCGACGCCGCCAAGTCTGGAGTAAATGGCCTGATCGTGCCCGACCTGCCCTACGAGGAAGCCAAACCGCTCCACACAGCCCTGCAAGATCGAGGCATCGCCCTGATCTACCTCCTGGCCCCCACCAGCACCGATGACCGCGTAAGCGCCATCGCGGGTGTCGCCAAAGGATTCCTCTATTATGTCTCCCGAACCGGCGTAACCGGCGCGCGTCAGGATATTTCCGCCGATCTCGAAGAAAACCTGAAGCGAATCCGCACCATGACCGATCTCCCCATCGCCGTCGGATTCGGCGTCTCGAAGCCGGAGCAGGCGGTTACCGTCACCCAGCACGCTGACGGGGCCGTCATCGGAAGTGCCATCGTCAGGATCATCGAGGAATGTCCAGAATCGCCCGAGCGGGAGGCCGCCCGCTTTCTAAAATCCTTCATCAAGGCGCTTCACGGATAAGATTCCCCTTCCTAAGTGAAAAAAATCGCATAAAATGTTTACATCCTATTTATTTCATGTTAAAGTAATCGCTAATTAAATAAAAATTGAATCGATTGGTTGCCAATCAACTGGGGAACCGTTCTACCATTGTGCTGAAGATGGGGAGGGGATAAATCAGAATGAAAGCGGAGGTAAAACCATAGTGCCTTGGTTTAAGAAGAAAGATAAATTCACTCCCATTAACGCCCCGGAGAAGAAGAAAAGCATTCCCAAAGGGGTTTGGCGGACGTGTGACGGATGCGGTGAATACATCACCAACGACGAAATCAAACGAAATTTATTCACCTGCTCTCACTGCAACTATTACTACGTCCTTCCCGTCGAAGACCGCATTAGAGATTTAATCGACGCGGGCACGTTCGAAGAATTCGACGCCTCGCTCGCCTCGAAGAATCCCCTCGATTTCGAGGGTTATGAGAAAAAACTGGAAAACGCCAAGAAAAAGACCGGCCGCCACGAAGCCGCTGTCACCGGCAGTGGTAAAATCGGCGGATCGCCGGTCATCTTCGGCGTACTCGATTTCGCCTTCATGGCCGGAAGCATGGGATCGGTCGTCGGCGAGAAGATCACCCGCGCCGCCGAGCGTGCCCTCAACGACAATCTGCCGCTCGTGATCGTCTCCACCGGAGGCGGTGGCGCGAGAATGCACGAAGGGATGCTCTCCCTGATGCAGATGGCGAAAACCAGTTCCGCGATGGGCCGGTTGAAAGCGCACGGTATCCCCTTCATTTCCATCATCGCCAATCCCACGATGGGCGGGGTTGCCGCCAGTTTCGCCGCCCTGGGTGATATCATCATCGCCGAACCCAAAGCCCTGATCGGATTCGCCGGTCCCCGCGTCATCGAGCAGACCATCGGACAGCGTCTTCCGGAAGGTTTCCAGCGTTCGGAGTTTCTCCTCGAACACGGCATGATCGACATCATCGAAGAACGAAAGCAATTAAAGAATCTCCTCAAACCACTCCTCCAACACCTATGGTATAATCCCGCGTCGGTTCGATCCCGACGAATAGAAAGCCAGACCACCGTCTGCGCCGTCTAACGAATAGACTGCATCGATCGAAAATCAAAGAGTCCAACGACCGAAAGTTCGTTGGACTCTTTTCGTTACCAATCCTGAAAAATGCTTCCAAAAATTACCTGCTTTTCATCGTACACCAATCGGCAGGGAGGCATCAAATATTGATTTGAAGATGGGGTGGGTAAGTGGAATTTGGAGAAAAATAGTCGATTTGCCGGGATTCTTGCTTGATCGGTTATAATGGGCTACAATGTAGCCCACATACATCAGGAGGATTGAGCCATGCCTGCGAACGCCGTTGTTCGTGCTCGGATCGATGAGCGTATAAAAGAAGAAGCAACCGACGTATTGGCTGCGATGGGACTTACCGTGTCGGATGCTTTTCGCATCTTACTAACTCGCGTTGCCAGGGAAAAAGCATTGCCTTTCGAGCCGCTAGTTCCCAACGATGAGACCATCGCGGCAATGAAAGAGGCCCGCCGGGGCGGTCTGCCGTCCTTCAAGAGCGTGGACGCGTTAGTGGCGGATTTGAATGCGGACGATTGAGCGCACCGGCCAGTTCAAGCGTGACTACAAGCGTGAGGCGAAAGGTTCACACCGGGAAACGTTGAAAAGCGAATTCATCGAAGTTTTGACGACGCTTGCGCACGATCGGCCATTGGCTGAAAAATACCGGGATCATGCGTTAACCCATGATTGGAAAGACCACCGTGATTGCCACATCAAGCCCGACTTGATTTTGATTTACCGAAAGCCCGATGCCGAAGTGCTACAACTCGTCCGTCTCGGTTCACACAACAAGTTTGGCCTTTAACCTGCCGAATAGAAACGACCGCCACTCCACTTCCTTCACCATCCCGGCCTGAATGTCCGGTGTGACCTTCACGTACATCTGCATCCTGCGCTGTCTGACACATCGATCGAAAATCAAAGCGTCCAACGACCGAAAGTTCGTTGGACTCTTTTCGTTAGGGGAAAGGATTATTGTCGCTTGACAATGTGTGAATAATCCATAAACTGACTTTCACGACAGGGTGTAATCCTCATGACCAGAGATGGAAGATACGCGTTTACATTGATCGAACTGCTAATTGTCGTTGCTATTATTGGAATTCTAGCGGCGATCGCCGTACCGAACTTTCTCAATGCACGCACCCGGGCGCTGCTCGCGCGTTCATACGCCGATATAAAAATGCTGTTCGACCAAAACATGATGCGCCGGTTGGATAACAACCTCTGGATGTTGGATGGCAACGACGAGGGCGCTCAAGGAAGCGGCGATCCCAAATTATGTACGCTCAATCCATGGGGACCGTCTCGTTGGGGGAAAACATGCGCTCAAGCGGGAGCGCCGGCCTGCTACGACGTCAACAACGACGGACGCATCTTCGCCCAATTAACCACACCGGTCAATTACATCAACGGAATACCAACGGATCCATTCGTTGAAGGCGTTCATTATTGGTATGGAACGAGCCACTGTCCAAACGGTTCACTGGGTGCGTATTGGGTATTCGTAGCCGCTTCTCCGGATCGCGATTACAACGATGTTGCCTGGACGATCCCGCAAGGCGCTTCCACTCCTTACATTGCTTCAAACGGTCTTTACTCAAACGGAGATATCTGGAAATCGCATCCCCTTAAAGATCAGAGCGGCGACTCTACACCTCGAAGCTACAACACGTCATTCGGTCAATACGCGCATACGTTCTTTTAAAACGCATCGAGCCTCACCAAATACAAAGGATAGGAAAGCAACAAAACCAGTCTTCAATTTAAATAAACCGTGCCAGAGGTTCGCCTAATAGAACCCGCGAACCGGGTTGAACCAACGGCTCCACATAATCGCGGGGAATCAGCATCAACACGGTCGATCCCAATTTAAATCCACCCCACAGCTCGCCGCGTCGATACGCCCCGCCCGCTTCCGCCAGGCATTCGATCCCGCTGACGAGAAACGATCCCACCAGAATCAGGATCATGGGAACGCCACGCCCCGTCTCGGCGTACACCACAAGCCGTTCGTTGTGAATCTCACCCGATCGCATAAACACGATGGGGCGGCAGAACGCACGGTGATACACCATCCGCTTCACCGTCAGGTCCGTGGGATAGAGCGCGTAATGCAGCCGAAGAGGAGAGAGATAGAGATTGAAACAGAATCCCGAATCGAAAGCCTCACGCATTTCGGTTCCATGCACGATCTCCTCGAAGGTATAATCCTCGTGATGCCCGAAGCTCGTCTTCCCATGCACGTCCGAATCCGAACGCAGCGTCTGAATCTCTTTCAACACCCCATGCACGGGCGACACAATCTCATCGTCCCCCGCCCGAAAATGAGGACGCCGACCTTCGCGCAGAAAGAAACGGTTCAAACCAACCGCGTCCGCCGCCCGCTCGATCAGCGAATGAGGCCGATCAAAGGGACGCTTCAAAAATTCATCGTAAGGATTCACAGTCGTTCGGCTCCATATCATCCAGTGCTCTTAAGCCTAATACTCTGTCACACGTGTTTCAATGGGTAACAGGAACATGTAGGGGCAGGCCCCTGTGCATGCCCAGGTCCAATCCAACCCATCATTTCAATCTTCATTTTATGGTGTATGATGATATTCAACGAAAGAAGCGATCCCATGAATGATTACGTACACGGTTATTCCCAGGACGAAACGAACCGCCTGCAGGATCAATCCCAGACCCTGGCCGAACTCCTCCATCACAACACCCGCTATCCGGCGGGAAGCCGGGTGCTTGAAGCGGGCTGCGGCGTGGGCGGTCAAACGATTCACTTGGTAAAAAACAGTCCCGGCGCGATTTTCACATCACTCGACTATTCCTTCGATTCGCTTCGGGAGGCAAGACAGTATGTCAATGAAGAAAACAATAGCCACGCCGGATTTATCCACGCCAATCTGCTCGATCCTCCATTCGCGAAGGAGACGTTCGATCATATTTTTCTCTGCTTCGTGCTCGAACATCTGACCGACCCGGTCCGGGCGCTGCTGGGACTGAAAACGCTTCTCAAACCCGGCGGCACGGTCACCGTCATCGAAGGCGATCACGGTTCGGCGTTCTTCCACCCGGAAACGGACGAGGCGTGGCGGGTCTGGAACTGCCTGATCGACGCGCAGGCCAAGCTGGGGGCGGATTCGCTGATCGGACGCCGTCTCTACCCCTTGCTGACCGAAGCGCAATTCCAGGATATCCGAGTCACCCCCCGCCCCGTCTATGCCGACGCCTCCCGTCCCCAGTGGGTGGATGGATTTACGATCAAGACGATCGTCGCTATGGTGAAAGGAGTCAAACAGCGCTCCATCGACATGGGCCTGATCGATGAAATAGCCTGGGAAAATGGCATTCGGGCACTCTGCCGCTGCGCCGAAAATCCCGATGGCGTATTCTGTTACTCCTTTTTCAAAGCCACCGGCATAAAATAAGTTTCAAACATACTCATTCAAGTCCCCTCTCCCTCTGGGAGAAGGTTAGGGTGAGGGCGGCGATCTAAAAGCGTATCGATAATAAGAATTCTCTTTAGTTCCGGCTACTCTGGATTAGGATGTAGAAAATAACCCAAAGGAAAAAACCGACATGAAAGAACTATTCGATTTTGCGGTGCAACTGGCCGAGCAAGCCGGTGAAATCACCTTAAAATATTTCCGCAGCAAACAGCTGAGCGTGGAAACCAAACCGGATCGATCCCCCGTCACCGAAGCCGACCGCGCCACCGAAACATACATCCGGCAGGAGATCGAAAAACGCTTTCCGGACCACGGGATTCTCGGCGAGGAATTCGGCGAAAAAGAGAGCCGTTCCGGGTTGCGCTGGCTCATCGATCCCATCGACGGCACGAAATCCTTTATACGGGGCATCCCGTTTTACGGAACCATGCTGGCCGTGGAATCTGAGGGAGAGAGCCGGATCGGTGTGATTCGCTTCCCCCCCCTGGGCGACACCATCGCCGCGCTGAGCGGTCACGGCTGTTTCTGCAATGGGGAACCATGCACGGTATCGAAAACCGATCGCCTGTCCAAAGCGGCGTTGATGCTCTCCAGCCCGGAAGACGTGATCGAGCATTGGGGAGACCAGGCGCTTCTAGGTATGGTCAAGGAGAGCGGCCTACTGCGAACCTGGGCGGATTGCTACGGATATTTCCAAGTCGCGACGGGCCAGGCTGATATCACGCTGGATGCCGTCGTACATATCTGGGACGTTGGGCCGTTCATCCCCATCATCCAGGAAGCGGGCGGAACGATCACGGATCTGAACGGTGAAATCTCGCTCTCCGTCACCAACACCATCGCCACCAACGGAATCCTTCACGATGAGTTACTACAACTGATCCGGAATAGCTAAAACGCCCAGGTTGATCAGGCAGAAGACAGGATTCCCCTCATCGTCCTTCCACACCTCCAAGCGTACAAACTAAAAAAAGCCCCCCATGACGGGGGACTCCTTCTTGTACGGGCTTCCAACCTCCAGCCTCATAAGAGGCGATATGAATAACAATAAGACTATTAAACCCGATCACACCAATAAGTTCTATTACAGACCTCACTAATTGAAACCAATCATCCATGTAAACGGCGGTCGAAAAGGGAGTGAAAAGTCGGAGTAAAAAAGGCGGTCCAA
>CAZSIZ010000204.1:0-11544 GCA_964606645.1 uncultured bacterium | reverse complement strand
ACCTACCTTAAAATAGGTGAAAATTTGTCTTGACAATGGGGTACACTTCAGTTTTTCCTTTTTCATGGGTCGATCACTCCCCTTCAAACATCATTATAACGAATAATGAACTGGCCATCCAATGATTTAACGGATCGAGCGGTTACAGGGTTTTGGAATAGACGGGGGAAGGTTTGCCTGATTGCTTGGGTTTGGAGAGATACGCGTCGAAGACCATTGCGATCGGGCGGATGATAATCTGCCCCCGCTCCGTTACGCGAAGCCCTGGGGTGAGGTCCGGTTCCAGCAGCCCGTCGTCGATGAACGGCTGTATCCGGGTTAATTCGCCGACGAAATACGAGTGGAAATCCTCATCCCAAACCTGTTTGAAGCGGTCGGTGGGGACGCGCAGGTTGCACATCATTTCCATGATTACCCATCGGCGGATACGGTCGTCTTTCGAGAGCACGATCCCTCGTTCCACTGGCAGCCGTCCCTCATCGACGGAGTCATTGTAGCGGTTCAGTTTCTTGATGTTCTGAACGTAGAGCAAGGGCAGGCTGCTGATGGCCGACGTGCCGAAGGCGTATAAATCCGAACCCGCGCGGGTCGTAAATCCCATGAAGTTTCGCTGGAGCGTTCCTTCATTCTGGGCGAGGGTGAGTTCGTCATTGGGCTTGGCGAAGTGGTCCATGCCGATGTAGGCGAAACCGGAACTCGTGAAACCTTCGATGGCGCATTTCAGGATGGAGAGCCGCTCCTCCGCATCGGGCAGCGACGATTCTTCAATCTTGCGCTGGTGGGGAAGTTTACTCGGTAGAAAAGCGAAGTTGTACAGCGCGATCCGGTCGGGATCGATCGCGCAAACCGATTCCAGCGTGTGCTCGAATCCTTCCGCCGTCTGAAACGGCAGGCCGTAGATCAGGTCGATATTGACGCTCTCGAAACCTTTTTCACGGCAGCGCGTCACGAAGGCGTGAGTCTCTTCGACACTTTGATGGCGGTTGATGGCTTGTTGAGTGGCTTCGGAAAATTCCTGCACGCCGGTCGAGATGCGGTTGAAACCGGATCGGCGCAGCACGTCCAGGTGTTCGGGACGGGTGACGCGAAGATCGACCTCGATCGAACGTTCGGCATTGTTTTCAAAGCGGAACTGACGGGTGACATTCTCCAGCATTCGGCCTAATTCTGAGGGGGGCAGATGTGTCGGTGTTCCTCCGCCCAGATGGAATTGGATGACCGAACGGTCCGGAGCGATTTCCTTCGAGACGAGTTCCACCTCGCGGATCACCCGGTCCACGTAACCGCCGAGGATGTCGTCGCGTCGGGTAACAATCGTATTGCAACCGCAGTAGTAACATCGCTCGCGGCAGAAGGGAACGTGGATGTAGAGCGATATTGGAGCCGTCGAGCCGGGGCGGTTGGTCGAACGGATATGCTCGATCAATTCGTCCGGTCCGACGTCTTCGGTCCATTCCGGCGCGGTGGGATAGCTGGTGTAGCGTGGGCCGCGTCCCGAATATTTCTCGACGAGTTTGCGGTCGATCGTGAGCGCGTCAACGGCTGGAGTATTCATATTGCTTGACCGTTTCTACCAGCGCTTTCACACTCTCGACCGGCGTTCCGGGCAGTACGCCGTGTCCCAGGTTGAAGATATGGCCGGTCGTTCGGCCCGTGTCGTTCAGCAGGTTCGTCGTCAGTTTGCTGACGGTTTCGGCGGGCGCATAGAGCGCGGTGGGATCGAGATTGCCTTGCAAGACGGTCTCATCGCCCAGCCGTTCGGAGACTTCCTTGAGGCTTAAACGCCAATCGACGCTTAAGATCGCTGCGCCGCTCGCTTTCATCTCCGATAATACGGGGGTCGATCCTTTGACGAATAGAATCACCGGCGTTCCTAGGTTTTGAATGGCTTGAATGACGCGCTGTTGAAAGGGGAGCGCAAACCGCCGATAATCCTGCCTGGATAATTCTCCCGCCCAAGTGTCGAAGATCTGGACGACATTCGCGCCTGCGTCGATTTGGATTTTGAGATAATCGATGACCGTTTCGGTTACGCAGTCCAATAGCATTTCCAGAAGATCGGGGCGGGCGTATCGCAGTTCTTTGATGTAGCGTAAACTTTTACTTGTTACGCCTTCCACCATATAGGTCGCGAGTGTGAACGGTGCACCAGCGAACCCCAGGATCGGCACGTCTTCACCCACCTGGCGTCGGATTGAATTGATGGAATCGAAGACTGGTGGAGTCTCATCGAACGTTCCGCGCTTGACCTGGCGGATCGAGTGTTCCTCACGAAGAGGGGGGGCGATCACCGGGCCTTTATCCGTGAAATCCACGAGCATCCCCATCTGTTCCAGGGGGATCAGGATGTCGTTGAAGACGATCACGCAATCGACACCGATAATCTCCAGCGGTTGGATCGAGATTTCCGCCGCGATCTCCGGTTTCCGGCACATCTCCAGGAACGTTCGTCCGCGTTTAACCGCTTGATATTCCGGCAGATAGCGTCCCGCCTGCCGCATGAGCCAGACGGGAGGACGGTCGACGGGCTTGCCTGCGATGGCGTTCAGTAGGCGTTCTTTTCGAGTCAATGATGTCGTAGGAGTCATGATTTCTTTCCAGCCATTGTCAGGGGTATTTCCCGCGCACCGCATTCCTTTGCGAAGATTTCGGCCAGGCAGTTGTTCACCGACGGACAATTTCGCATTGCGCTGAAACGACGGATATTGCGGCGCGGCGTGAGGATGATCCGTTCCGCTATCCGCTTCATCTGTTTCTCAATCGAGTTACGCTGGTCCGGAGACAGGTTCGGAAGTTCGTCCATCAGGCTCTCGAATTCGTCCCGGCAGATCAGATCGGCGTATTGCCCCAGTTCGTGGGTCAGCGCATCGATGTGGAATGGAAGAGGCCAGGGGCCAAGGCGGTCCAATTCTTCATCGACGATATCGGTGGCGTCCTGAATCTGCCCTTGGCGGCTGTCCTGATTTTCAAGCGATCGTTCGCGCAGCGTTTCCAGTTCGATCAGCGTCACGCCTTCGAGTTGCTCGACGGACGGATCGATATCGGGTGGCAAGGCGATATCGATCAGTAGTTTTTTTGTGTCGCCTCGATATCCCGCACGCTCCAGGCGGTCTTTAGAAATGAGAAATTCCTGCGCCGAGGTGGCGCTTACGACGAGGTCGGATTGGGCGACGACCCAGTCGAGGTCTTCGAAACTGTGAACGGTCCCGCCGACCCGGTTCGCGAGTTCCCGGCTTTTGTTCAAACTGCGGTTGACGATCCGCAACTCCTTAATCCCGGCGTCGATCAAATACTTGGCGGTCAGGCTGCCCATTTTTCCCGCACCGATCACGGCGGCGGTCAATGGCTTGAGAGAAGGGAAAAAGTCTGTCGCGCATTCGACTGCCAGCGAACTGATGGAAAGGCGTCCTTTGCCCAGACCGGTCTCTTTGCGAACCCGTTTCGCCGCCGAGAACGCACGCTGGAAGACCTGATGAAAGACCTGGCCGCATGTCCCCAGGGATTGAGCGAACTGATAGGTCTGCTTGACCTGCCCCAGAATCTGGGCGTCGCCGATCACCATCGATTCCAGGCCGGAAACCAGGCGGAAGAAATGCTCCACGGCAGAGACATCCACGTTGACGTCGAGGCTTTCACGGATCGCTTCCAGGCCGTAGCCGGAATGGTTGGCCATCTCTTTGACGATGGCGTGGGCCGCGTTCTTGACCGAATGAACGGCGGCGAAGAATTCAGTGCGGTTGCAGGTGCATAATCCCGCGATTTCGGCGATGCTCTCTTCACCGGACAGATCGCGTAGAAAACGTTCTAACTGCTCCTGGTCGAATGAAAAATCGGGGAGATTCTTCAGGGAGATCGTCTTGTGGTTGAGCGTCAGAACAAGGAAATGTTCGGGGGTCGTTGCGGTCTGCGTGGGCATATCCTATTCGGTTCCTTTTGAAATTCACGGGTTGTTTGTTTACGGCAATAGATTGTGGAGCAAGAATCGTTCACATTTTCCACTTGGATGCGTCTCTTGTTTGAAATTTTATATCTATTTCTTATTATTATACTTACGACAATGTTAATTTTGTGGATTTCAAATAATCGACTTCTTGAAAAGCAATAATGCCGCACTTTGCCCGAAATCAAGGTGCGGCATTATTGCGTCTGATAAACTGCGTTGTTTGTTCTTGGTATTCTGGTTTGGGATCGTTATCCTTGCTATGATGAGTTAAAATATCTGTACGAACGAAAGTTGCGTGTGTATCGCTTGCTCGTGATGGAACTTGTGATCGTCAAAAGGCTGCTCTTATTGTGATACTGGCCGTAGGAATTTCGGACTTGAAGATCTCAGATAATAATGAGGACATTATTATCACTTATTCATTGGGATCTTGTATTGGTGTTACACTGTACGATCCGATCCAGTGTGTTGGTGGGATGCTTCATGCCTTGCTACCCGAAGGAGAATTGAATCTCAAAAGTGCCGAGAAAAATCCTTCTATGTTTGTCGATACCGACTTTCAAGCATTGCTAGACAAACTATTGAAATATGGGAGCAAGAAGAAGGATTTGAAATGCAAGGTTGCTGGAGGCAGTAGTTTCTTTGGCAATCAGGATTTTTTCAAAACGGGAGAGGAAAATTACTCAACCTTAAGGAAAGTTTTACGGAAAAATCATATTATGGTTGCCGGAGAAGATGTAGGCGGATCAATTCCTCGAACGATGGTACTCGATATAACAACCGGAAATACACTTATTCATACGAAAGGTAAGGAGATTGTCTTATGAAACCAAAAGAAGAAATGATCCATATCATAAAGACGTTCCCTCCATTTCCCGATATCGCCACTCAGACCATTGAGTGTTACTATCAAACGGAAGGCGAATTCTTCGATATCGAGATCGTTAAAAAGATTGAACGATATCAAGATTGGAATGAGGATCTATTGCTTTTGGCGAACAGCGGTTTTTTCAATCCAGGCGATTCCTCTCAAACCAAGTTTCGAGACATTCGCTCCATTGAGAAGGATACGCTTTTACAAATCATTCTCTTTATTTCGGTGATACGGTGGTTAAAGGGACTTGCTAATAAGAAAGAATTCTCATTGTGGAGGTTTTGGGATCATTGCTTGGCTGTCGCGTTTGCTGCACCGGAAATCGCAAATCTGTTACAGGTTAAACCTCCCACCTTTTCGTTTTTGAGTGGTTTTCTCCATGATTACGGTAAAGCCATTATCGAGAAAAGGTTATCGCTGGATACATCGGTTATACTGGAACTGGTGACCACGGAACAGATACCAGTCGATGAAGCGGAGACGAGGCTGATTGGAATCGATCATGCTGAAATAGGAGCCATGATCTTCGAAAAATGGAATTTCCCCCAACCGATCGTGGACGCGGTCCGTTGGCATCACAAACCGGGATTATATCCTGGAGATTCTCTGTTAGTCAATTTTATTCATATTGCGGATGCCATTGCTTTATCAATGGGTATCGGTCCCAAGGATGAAGGGCTTCAATACAGGATTTCTTCCGAAATTTTATCCCGTTTGAATTTCAATACGAGAAAAATTGAAAGTTTGATTTGCATCGTTCAAGAGGAAATGGAAAATTTGAA
Source organism: uncultured bacterium (assembly GCA_964606645.1). GTDB lineage: Bacteria > Hinthialibacterota > Hinthialibacteria > Hinthialibacterales > Hinthialibacteraceae > CAZSIZ01. The sequence goes on along the minus strand of CAZSIZ010000204.1, from coordinate 5,945 downwards.
ATCCTTTTTCACCCCTATGATCGGGGAGAAGAGAATGTTACCGTTGAACGTTCTTATCGTAATTGATTCAAAATTCGTTCCACCCGTATTATCCAAGACACTTGAGATGGCGGAAATAGCCGTCAAGAAACTGCACATCGCCAGAAACGGAATGGAAGGGCTGAATTTGCTTCGATCCCAGCCGGTCGATATCGTTTTTACGGACATCCGCATGCCCGTTATGGATGGGATCGAGATGATCGGTGCCATGCATGAGGATGAGAAGCTGAAACAGATTCCCGTCATTGTATTCTCTTCGGAAGAGAGTCAGAATCGAATCGATGAACTTAAAAGTTTGGGAGTGGGATCGTATTTACGAAAACCATTTTCTTCCGAAACGATTGCTAATACGATTCGTGAAGCCTTGGAATTCAGTACTAGGGTGGGTCGATAAAACGCGATCCACCCTATATAACTATGGTGAGTCGATAAAACGCGACCCACCCTAACTAACTCTGGTGGGTCGATAAAACGCGACCCACCCTAACTAACTATGGTGGGTCGATAAAACGCGACCCACCCTAACTAACTCTGGTGGGTCGATAAAACGCGACCCACCCTACCTAACTCTGGTGTTAGATATTGAGAAATTGGCTTTATGGATAAGGAGGATCGATGATGGATACATCCGTAAGAGTACTGGTTGTGGATGATTACGAGTTAATACGAAAAATCCATATCAAAAATCTGCACAGACTTGGAATTACGAAGATCGATCAAGCGGAAAATGGCCAGGAAACGATCGACCTTGTCGAGAAGAATCATTATGATTTGATCCTGCTGGATTGGCACATGCCCGAAATGAATGGCCTGGAGGCACTTAAAATTATCCGGGAGAACGGGAATTCCACGCCAATCATTCTATGTACGGATGAAAAAGAGATTGAAAGTATTCAATTGGCCGAAGAAATCGGTGCGACGGATTATATGACGAAACCTTATACTCCCAGTGAATTTCGCTCAACAATATCGAGCGTTTTAGGTGATAAACTGGCAATTGAATGAGAGCATACCTTTTCGGTATGCTTTTTTTGAGTGGATGTGCAATGGGCGGGTTGGAGACGTTCTCATGAAAGATGGGTTCACTCTCATTGAATTGTTGATCGTGGTCGCGATTATCGGTATTCTGGCGGCGATCGCCGTTCCTAATTTTCTTAATGCGCAGACACGAGCGAAGTTGGCGCGGGTGCAGAGCGACCTTAAAGCGATCGAGACTGCGCTGGAAATGTATCAGTTAGACAATAATGCCTTGCCTTACCCCTTTACTACCCCCAAGAACCGGTTGATTAATGTGTTTGAACTGACCACACCGGTGTCGTATATGACGTCGATCAATTCGATGGACGATCCCTTCAAGCCGAGACGGTTCTTTACGCCTGAACAGAACAACGCCGATACCATCTCGTATCTCTATCATAACTTTAACGGGTATTGGGGGCGTAATTTCGAGAGGATGCCGAGGGGAACCTGTCTGAAATCGGACGGCCCCGATCACCGCTACTCCCAAGGCTGCAATGTGTGGCGCAATTATTTCATTACCGGCGTATTGACCCAGCAAATGCGCGATACCATTTACAACGTCACGAACGGATTGAACAGTCAAGGCGACATCCCCTGGCTTACAGGCGAGGCCGCGAAGGCTATGCAGCACGCGAGAAGTTTATAATTGACAACAATCACGATCGGCAAAGTTTGGAAATTCGGATGCTGCATTTAAGTAGAAAATTATATCATGGCTCATCACATAATTAAATCCAGTTATTCCAAGTTGGTTGACCGATTAAACCGTTTTCCCCAAGGCGCTCCCCCGTCTGAATTATTATTCAAAATTTTGAAAATGCTTTTCAGTCAGAAAGAAGCCGAACTGGTTTCTCTTCTGCCGATTAAGCCCTTCACAGCGAAAACAGCCAGCCGAAACTGGAAAATGGATCTGGCCAGTACTCAAAAAGTGCTGGATGAATTGGCCAGCCGCGCGATCCTGGTTGACATCGATCTTAAAAGAAAGTCACTTTACGTTCTGCCCCCTCCAATGGCAGGTTTTTTTGAGTTTTCTTTGATGCGTGTGCGGGATGATATCGATCAAAAAGTTTTAAGTGAATTGTTTTATAATTATTTGAATGTGGAAGAAGATTTCATTAAAGATTTGTTTACTCGGGGCGAAACTCAGTTGGGGCGTACCTTTATCCATGAACCAGCCCTATCCAATGAGAATGCACTTCATGTCATGGATTACGAACGGGCGAGTCATGTTATAAACAAGGCCACTCATCGCGGGGTCGGAATCTGTTATTGCCGCCATAAAATGTATCATGTCGGCAAGGCCTGCGAATCTCCACTGGAAATATGCATGACATTCAACACGACGGCGGCATCACTGATTAAGCATGGTTATGCCCGTCGAGTGGATCGGGAGGAATGCCTCGATTTATTGCAGACCGCTTACGAACAAAACCTGGTCCAGTTCGGTGAAAATGTGAGAGAGAGAGTCGATTTCATCTGTAACTGCTGCGGGTGCTGCTGTGAGGCTATGATTGCAGCCCGGCGGTTTGCCATTCTGAATCCTGTCCATACCACTAACTTTATCCCGGAAAACAACGAATCCAATTGTGACGGGTGTGGGAAGTGCGTCAATGCCTGTCCCGTCGAGGCGATGTCGCTGGTCTCAGCCAACGATCCGGCTAAACCTAAAATGAAAAAGGCAACGTTGAATGAAGAAATCTGCCTGGGCTGCGGGGTTTGCGTTCGATCTTGCCGTCAGAAGAATATTCACCTGAAATCTCGACCGAATCGAGTGATTACTCCCATGAATGGAACCCACCGGACAGTCATGATGGCTATTGAACGAGGGACATTACAACACCTGATTTTTGACAATCGCGTGTTATGGAGTCATCGCGCCCTGGCTGGAGTTCTTGGCGTTATTTTGAAACTTCCCCCAATCAAACAAGCCCTTGCCAGCCAGCAGATTAAATCACGCTATCTGGAAACGCTGATCAACCGACTGGGGATATAAATTGACCCACAGTTATCTGACGGTTCGGTAAAAAGTCAGACCTTGCAGACGAAACGGCAAGATATAGGTATTCATAAGCTAATCTATAAACTATATCTTGTGGTCACTGAAAGTGTTTTCGACTTTTTGCCGTTTCGTTTTTATCATCTTGTACGATTGGAACCACCACAAAAATCCTATCCTGTTTAGCTGCTTTGCGTGAATCATGTTTCAGGAGCCTACCCAAACCAGGAAGAGAAGAATTACGGCTTGAATCACGTTTTTAACGATGCCAGAGATGACCATCGATCGGGATGGGATGGAATTATCATCAATCGGTTAACCGTGGTCCGATTCGATCCGAGTTTGTTCGATTTCAGTCGATGGGATCAGATTTACAACTAAAACACGGCTATAATCAGGCGATGTCTATTGACACTGTTTAAATTACTATAAAAGGAGTAATAAAATGAAATCCATTTCTATCGTGGCATTATTCGTTTGCGTGATGGCGGTCTCAGGTTTTGCTCAGGACACCAGCGTCAACATCAACACGCTCGAAGCGCAGAAACTCTCGACGGTCCCAACCATCGACGGCGACCTCAGCGATCCCGCGTGGGCCAACATTCCCGAAATCGTTGTCAACGGCAGTGGAGACGATTCCGCACCATCGGAAGCAGGCGATTTGGATATTACGATGAAAGTCGCATGGGACGATGAGACCAACGCGCTCTATTTCGCCTTCAATGTCAAAGACGACTATTTTCTCAATCTCTTAGGCATCGGTTCCTCTCAGGGAGGCAGCGGCTGGCAAAACGAACGCTTGGAACTGATCACCAACGGAGCGAATACAGGCGATCCCTCCCACGGCGAGAATTCTGAATTCCACACACAGTACATCTTCGATATTCCCAATACGATCGACGACGCGCCCAACGGTCTTGCCAACATCCCCTTCAGCACGGAATTTATTTCGGTTCCAGTGTTTGAGGGTATCGATGGATCGATCCAGGCATCGGAACTTCCCTACAACTTGAGCGACGACTACATCGAATCGGCGGCGATGATCCGCGTCACCGATCCCGGCGCCGATGGATGGCTGGAAGTGCCCGTCGAATGGAATTGGGAAATCAAAGTGGTTATTTTTGAAGAAATGCACTCAAACAGCGTCGTTGGCGTGGATACCTCCGATCCTGCGATGGTGGCCGAAGGTTACAAGGAATTCTTTGAAGAGGGGATGAACGTTGTAAAAGACCTCGCATTGAATGATGTGATCGGTATCAGTCCCCAACAGAACGACGCCGACGAATTTGGCGGCGGCCGCGAACATCAGGTGAACACCACCAACCGGGATGGGAACTGGGACAGCAGTGAATTTCTGACTGGCTTGATTTTAGTGGAAGGCACAACCGGCATCCAAAACTGGGAATTGGTGGATTAATATCGAACCTCCTTCATAATAAGTAATTGGTTAGACATTTCAATCGGTTAACCTTTTACAAAGGAAAGATGACGATCTGATGAAATCAACCACCATGGGATTGTTTGCAATCGTTTTGTGTTTCGGTTTACTTGTCTGCGATGGTCAAGAGACGACAGCATTCCGTCTTCCGGAGAAACCGAACTTTCACCTGTTTCTGCTTATCGGTCAATCGAATATGGCTGGGAGAGGAATGGTTGAAGCACAAGATAGAGAACCTCACCCGCGAGTCGTCAGTTTTAATAAGAAGGGTGAATGGAGACCGGCTGTCGATCCGATCCATTTCGACAAAACGGTCGCCGGCGTGGGACTGGGCAGAACGTTCGGTATCGAACTGGCCGAAGCCAACAAAGCCGTTACCATCGGCCTGATCCCTTGCGCGTGCGGCGGTTCACCGATTGCCTCATGGACTCCAGGAGGCTACTGGAAGCAAACCAAGAGCCATCCTTACGACGATGCGATCAAAAGAGCAAAAGACGCAATGAAAATGGGAACGCTGAAAGGCATTCTCTGGCATCAGGGTGAAAGCGACAGCAAGCCCGGAATAGCCGAAGACTACGAACGAAACTTAACGGAACTCATCAAACGTCTTCGGAAAGAACTCGACACGCCCTCGCTTCCCTTTATTCTCGGTCAACTTGGCCGGTTTGACGTGAATCCCTGGCCGCCCGCTAAAACGGTTGTGGACAACGCTCAGAAAACGGTGGCTCAGAATATGGATAATGTATGGTTCGCTTCGTCCGAAGGATTGACGTGTAAGCAGGATAAAATCCATTTCGACGCCAAATCGTTTCGAGAATTCGGGCGCCGCTACGCTCGGATTTATCTGGATAAAGCAAGCCAATAGACAGGGATTACTGTTTCGCGTCGCCGGGCCTCCCAATTCCAACTTGAAAAGCGCATAATAAGTGGCGTCAATTCGATTCGAGGGAAGCGTGCCGATGACTCTGTTTTTCTATTGCAGGAAGCGGAACTTGGGGATTCTATTTGCCCTGACCGTCTGGATGGTGTGCTCCGTTTCGGCCCAGGAGACCTCTCCCCCCGGTGTGGAGCATTTCGATCTGCTCGCCTGGCCGGAGAAGGGGTCGTTTTTCGATACCGGGGTGAAATCCGAATTGAGGCAGGCCTGGCACGGGAATCATTTGCATGCCTATATCGGCCGGGACATCCAATTCATTTCGACTAAGACGGATTCGCTGGAGAAATTTCTGCATTTCGTCCAGACCAGCCGTCCGGAGTGTTTCGAGGGCGATCCCGGTTTCATCGAACGGGAGATCAACCGGAAAGACGGGCGGCTGTATATTCCGTTGCTGCGGCAACTGCCAGTGGAAAGTCCGGACGGAGTGGAGCGGTATGGTGAGATTGTTTTCCTGGACCGTTCCAAGCCGTGGGCAGGGCTTTTGGGGGTGGTTCATCCTTATTACGGGCTGGGTG
>CAZSIZ010000203.1:0-11554 GCA_964606645.1 uncultured bacterium | reverse complement strand
TCACGGCTATTCGTTCGATCTTGATTCTTCTTGAGTGTCGTGCGAAAATCGGTGAATAAGGGATTAAAGACCATTTTACGGTGTCAATTGTTCCCCCAGATAACTGCCGTAAGTCAACAACAGAACGGACACCACCAGCACCAGCAGGCTCAAGCCTATCATTAATAGAGTACGAATTCGACAATCCTTCCATTCTCTAAAGAGCACGCCGAGTCCATTGCTGACCAGGACCAACATAATCATGTGGATGCCCCAACTGGTAAAGGCATAGTTGCCCATGCGTACGTGTCCCAGGTTGTAGAAGAAGAACTGCCCGTACCACAGTGTACCGACGAGAAACGCAAACAAGTAGTTCCAACTGAGACGACCACCTGCCTGATCTGCGGGAAGTTTGGTCAGTTCCCCAAGAGATTTATTTTTATTTGCCAGAAATAGACAGTAGATCATTGACGTGACAAAGGCCCCGGGATTGGCGAATAAGTAGGCCACGTTTCCTTGCCAATGTCCGGCACCGTGTTGTTCTGCGACTTCGACTACCGGCACTGCCGCTTCCAGGGCAAAGCCGTAAACCGAGGAAAGTACACCGGCGACCAGTGACAGTATCAGCCCCTTGGCCAGTGAGAATTCACCGGTACCTCCCTCTTGAGTGCGAAGATCACCTTCCTTTAAACGGCCAGCCGCACCACATAAACCGATGCCGAGTGCCCCCATGGCCACACCGGCCATGACCACACTGGAACCTGGTTTAGCAAGAATCTCGCCGAATTGTCCGCGTACCAAGGGAGGAACCAGTGTACCCAAGATGGCGGACAAACCCACGGCAATGGCATAGGTCAGGGCAAAGCCGATATAGCGGATAGAGATGTTAAAGGCGATACCGCCAATGCCATAGGCCAGGCCCAGGCTAAAGGAAAACAGCATGGCAGATTTGGGGGCCTCAGTCAGAACGGTATGCAGATCGGGTATCGTCATTGCGGCCCCGATGATGGGCCAGAGCAACCAACACCATACGGCCTGGGTCATCCAAAACGTCTCCCAGGACCAACGTTTAATATATTTCTGGGGTGCATAACAATTGGCTGCAAAAACCGCTCCCACTGAATGAAATGAAACACCCATGATCGGATTGGGAGGGACTGAAATCATAAAATATCAACTTTCTTAATCTATCTCACGATCCGGTAAAAAGTCAGACCTTGCAGACGAAACGGCAAGATATAGTATTTCATCAGCTAATTATCATACTATATCATGTGGTTACTGAAAGTGTTTTCGACTTTTTGCCGTTTCGTTTTGGGTAATGCGGGATTAAATCACGTGTGACATGACACACGTTTAATTCACTTTTGTCGGTTTTGCTTTACGATGCAGGCTGGAAGCCTGCGCTACCATTATGCTAACGGATCATTCCAAACACCGGGGATTTTTGTGTGGCATTTTTTGCATTCCCCTTTTTCCAGGCCTTCCGTGCGAATTTTGTATCCCATACGGCGGATTAGAATCTCTTTACATTTGTGGCAGACGGTATTCTCGGCGGGATGCCCGGCGACGTTGCCTAGATAGACGTAGTTCAGCCCGGCGTCCAAGGCGATCTTTCGCAGGCGCTCCAGTGTTTTGACCGGGGTGGAGGGGATCGTCGTGATCTTGTACATCGGGTGGTAGCGGGTCAGGTGGATGGGCACGTCCGGGCCGAGGTTGTCAACGATCCATTTCGCCATATCGCGGTTTTCGTCCGAACTGTCGTTGAGTGTGGGGATGATGAGAATCACCAGTTCGAGCCAGGTTCCTTCTTTTTTAATAATTTTCAGCGCATCCAAAACCGGCTTCAATTCACCGTGACACGTCTCTTTATAAAACTTTTCCGTGAAACCTTTGAAATCGATCTTCACTCCTGTGAGATGAGGCAGGAGTTCGCGCAAAGGTTTTTCCTGAATGAAACCGTTGGAAATCATTACACTGCCGACTTTCAGTTTGCTGGCGGCTTTGGCAGTGTCAAGCATGTATTCGTAAAAGATCACGGGTTCGGAATAGGTATAGGCGATCGTTTTGGCGTTTGCCTCCTTGGCCAGTTCGGCAGTCGCTTGAGGTGAGAGATCGTACATGTTGATCTGTTCGGGCCGAAACTGGGAGATATCCCAATTCTGGCAGAACAAACATTCGATGTTACAACCCGCTGTCGCCAGGGAGAATGCCGTGCTGCCGGGCATGTAATGAAAGAGCGGTTTTTTTTCGATGGGATCGACATGCAGCGAACAGGGGCGGCCATAGACTAACGTTTGGTAGATTCCCTTGACGTTCTCCCGCACACCGCAGTATCCCCGCTCACTGTCCGCCACCCGGCATTCCTTGGGGCAGAGTTTGCACCGGACTTTCAAATTATCCAGTTTCTCGTAATACAAGGCTTCGTGCGTGGAGACTTCCTTGGTTCTTTTTGGAGCGGAGGCCGCCTCGCTGGAGGGTCCATTCAAAAGCACTGCCGCACCCGCCGACAGCGCACAGCCCGTGCAGACGGATGAGGACAGAAAGGTTCGACGGGAGAGATCGGTATTCATTATGCGCCTCTTAAAGTGAAAGTAGAGTGACCGATAAAAATGAAGGTGAGAATGCGGAAATAAATGTCGTATGATTATTGAAACTCTTGCATTACCGCCCTCACCCTAGCCCTCTCCCAGAGGGAGAGGGGACACGGTTAGAGTTCAAGTTCCTTTAGATCGATTTTGGCGGGATCGGTATAGCCAATCCGCTTTTCTTCCGCCAATTGCAGGTAAAGCGGTTCGCGGTCCACCTCTTTGAACGTCGGCAGCCCTTTTTCCAGACGTTTTGCATCCAGAATCCGCGCTGCTACCGTATCCATCGCCACTGGATCCGTGGAGACAAGAAGCCCGTTGTAGTTCCAGGCCGCTGCGGGTTTATACGCTGGACCGCCGTCGTATTGGCCGCGAAAGCCGTCGCAAATATTCAAACGTAATTTGTTCTTCACATAAGGATGAAGGCAGAGATCGGGTAAATACGGGTCTTTGTGAACGTCGAAATGATAGCGGTTGGGATTGTGAATCAGGCCGAACAGATTTTTCATCGCCACCGAGACGCCGGACAGATCGTGATCCTTGAACACTCCGACATTGATCAACGCTGTACAGGCTTTGGAGATGATCCGCGAAAAACATGAACCGATCGAGCCGCTGATCTCCGGTTCACGCTCGAAACCGACGCCCTGGCTATCCGTGCCGAGTATGACGGCGCGGCCTTTCGCGGATGTTTTGTCGAAACCCGTCCGTTTCAGTTCGCGCTCGCTGCGGTCCCAGACGATAATCCGCCTGGCAGGGATTCCGGCTTGGATCAAACGCTCGGCGATGGTGTAGACTAATTCGGGATGGGGGGACAACAGCCGCCCACCCAGCGCATTGACCTTGATCCCGACCGTATCCGACGATTTGAAGAGCGCGCGCCACACATCCAGCGGGTCTTTTTTATCGCCGAACGCGGCCATTGCCCGGTCGAGCAGTTTTCGGGTCAGGCCGGGATCGGGAACGTTCTGGGAAGAGAGAATCCCGTCTCTTCGAGCGATAACGACGCGGCTTTTCCCACGACCCGTTGCCGGTTGGCTGGAAGCGCGGTCCGCTGTCCAGATCGCCGGTCCTAGAAGCAGGGACGTTCCCAGTGTTCGGACAAACGTGCGTCTCGATCGATCGATCATTTCGTTCCTTTCGGGCGGTCCTTGAATGTTTCGCCGAAAACTTGGGCAGTGAACGTTTTGAAGGAACAGCCTTTTTTCCAATCATCTTTCTTGAGTCCGGCCTTTTCGCTCAGATGACCGAGTGCAGTTTCTACGTCCCACCCCTGTTCCAGCGCCACTTGGGGAAGATAGAGCGCTCCACGCCCGTTTTTCATGAGAATGATTCCGTCGCGTCCCAGAAGAATTTCCTTCCATGAGTCAACCTGTTTCTGGGGTGACATGACGGATATTTCAATATCGATTTCGTTCATTTCTTCCTTCGTAAGCGGGTTGAAGCGGCTGTCCTTAAATGCTGATTTTAGAACGGTTTTAGTGACAGTTCGATGCAGCGTGTCCGTTGCGTCCAACTGGCCGATACAGCCTCGCAGGCGTCCGTTTTTATGAAGCGTTACGAAGACGCCTTTCTTCTCCTGTAGTCGCGGGGTGATCTGGCTACCGGGCGGCTCGTATTCCTTTGCCTCACCCGAATCGAATGTATCCACGAGCGTTTTCCGGGCGATTTCGAGTAACAGCGCTGTTTCTTTTTCGTCCAGGTATTCGGATTCCTCTCGGAAAAGGATTGAGCAATAACTGACGGTTTCACTGAAATCGTTGGATCGGTCGCCGGATGTTTCGTAGCGTACGAACTCAACTTTTGTCTGTAACGGTATCGCCGCTATCCCGATGCGAATGGGATTGCGTCCGCAGATCGTCGCGCGTGTGGACTCGACAAATTCCCGGAATCCCCGGCCGTCCAGATTGAGAATATGGTTCACTGCCGAGAAATCCAAACGCCTGATATTAGTCTGAACGTCGGACCGAAACGGTTGGTAACGGAAGCGCGGCCCTTGATGGGTAAAGTCGGAACTCATCACTAGCAGGGTGTCCTTATCCAGCAGTGGACGGATCAGACCGGCGATTCGGCTGCATTCCTCGATTGAAATTTCCCCTACGACGATGGGAATCAGCAGAAAATCGCCTAGCACGCGCTGGAGGAACGGGAGTTGAATCTCCAGGCTGTGTTCGGCTGCGTGGGCTTCGGGATGCGTGTTGATATCGGGTGAGGCGAGCAGGCGTTTGCAGGTTTCTTTGTCTAGGGAGACTTGTCCCAATGGCGTTTCATAAGCCTCCACATCGAGAATGGAGCCGCCACGGAAACTGGCTCGGTGAGTGGGGGCGAGAACGATGACCCGTTTTACTTTTACGCCCTGAACGGCTTTATAGGCATACGCGGCGGGCTGTCCCGACCATTCGTAGCCTGCGTGAGGTGAAATCAGCGCCCGCACCCGGTTCGACTTGGCGGGGTAGGGAGGTACGTTCTTGAGAAATTTGTCCGTCTGTTCGGTTAAAGCGGATTTGGACTTCGCGTACCACGTTCCCGCGAGAATGGATTCGCGCACGTCCGGGGAATCCGCCCCCAGGCCGCAAGCCGCCAACGAAAACACTGCGATGAATGCAAGGAAATAACCTGTCGATTGTTTCATCATCTTTTTCCCGAATCGAATGGAATTTGAGTTCGTCTCTATCATACTCGCTGTTGAGTCGTACGGAAATAAAAAATTACCAGATCGACAGCAGAAACATCATCCGGTTGTTGTGGGGCAGCCACGGCTCGTTGCATTGAAAGTCTCCGGTGGGTACGGGATGGAGATCGAGCCAGGGGCGGTCGGTCCAGGGCCAGGCGCGGGTGATGCCGTTGAGAAGCGCTCCGGGAACGGCTCCGCGTGGATTACCGGGGATGGCGTTGTAGCGGTGGTGATAACTGGGAACGAAACGCTTTCCAACCCCTTCCATCAGCGACGTATTGAACGGATTCCGTCCCAGGAGCCAATGGACCTGGTTTTCGGCGATGGCCCGCCCGCCCGGTTCACCCAGACAGTCGATCAGAATTCCGTCGTAAGCGGCGTCGAGATGTTCGCGGGTTCCGCCGACGTACCAGTTGTTGATTTGCTGATAGTGCATGAAAAAGGTCGGAATTCCGTCACGGTCCCGCTGGTGCATCAGGCCGAAGTGGTTGCGGCTCGATTGCTGCAACTGATCCAGCCGTTTCGGCGCTAACGCCTGAATTGCGGGGATACGCTTGTCGTCAGGAAAAGCCAGCACGAATTCCGCTAGATCCCTGAATTGAGATAATCCGCCGTCGTCGGCTGATAGCGTCGATGAGATACGTTGATCCAAGGCGGTTTTGTATGTTGTGTTATTCGTTGCGCGATAGAGATGGATCAGTTCTTTGATCCCGCCTCCATGCGTACCGTAAAGGCGCTCGGCGAGGTCGAGGTACGGCTTTCCGCTCGGGACGTTTTTACCGAGCAGCGCGAAGGCGGAGACGAGATGGGCCGGGCGGTTGCCGAATCCGTCGCGCACGGGGCGGTCGTTTCCTTTTCCGGGCTGATTATCGGTCTCTTTTCCCGGAGCGTCCCAATATCCGTAGCCGGTGCTGATGGTTCCGATGAGTTTAAGCGTATCATTGTCGAGGCATTTCATTAGAAACTTCGCGCCCCATACAGCTTCGTCGAGCAGATCGCAGACGCCGTCTTTATCACGATCGAATTGATCGAAGAACTCTTTTTTTCGGTCGTAAGCGAGAATCAGGGCATAGAAGGATTCGGGTGTATAACCGTTGTATTTGTTATAATCGCCCGCATCGTGCCAGCCGCCGGACAGGTCGCGGTGGCTTCCGTCCGGCATCCGGGCGTCGTCCAGGTGGCATGCGGCGTGAAAGCCGGGGATCGCCATGCCGCAGCGCTGATAGTAATAAAACTCATAAGCCAACCGGGCGGTATGTTCGATGAGTAAGTCATCCCCAATCTCGAATGGTTCAGACTCGATGAAATCCTCTCGCCCCTGCCGCATCCGAACGGCGTAGCGCCCTGGAGACGTTAAGCCGTCGATACTGCCGCGCCAGTAGGTGCGATCGAATTTTGGAAGATAGCCGAGCTGTTTCCAGCGACCTTTCAATACGGTTTGAAATCGATCCAAATCGATCACCTCGAATGAATCGGGGGTCAATGAAGACGCCGAATTGAGTTGAAGCAACACGAATTTCGTTTCCGAACCGATTTCGTAACCCAGCTGGTCTACGAGAATGAGTGGATTTTCGGCACGAATCAATTCGACACGCACGTCATCGATATAGAACGGTTCATGGCCCTGGGTCACAATCACTAATTCGGCTTGATGGGCGTTATGGGGGCGAATGGCGCTGAGTTCATAACATCGCCAGCCGTTTTCCTCTCGCACGGGAACCGGGGTGGATTCTTCGGATACGGAGACGACCGGACGCTTTCTTCCCAGGCGGGTGTACCATGAGACTTGCAGCGTGATTTCCTGGCCGGGTGAAGCGTAGACCCAGGCGGATGCGTTGAAGCGGCGAATATCGCGGTCCATCCGGTAGGCGATGGTTCGAGCGCCGCGAATGCCGTCTTGACGCTTGATCCTTCGTTTTCCCTCGCCCGCGTTGTAACTGCTGTAATACTCGGTGCCGCTGGTGACGCCGGAAGGCCCAACCGCCACTGCGAGCGAGTATTCTCCGCTTCGAGCGCGTTTCTGGGACAGCGACAAAGGAAACTCAACCATTGTCTGAACACCGACCGGGGACCAGCCGTTGATTCCAAGTTTCATGTCATCGAACGAAGGATTGGGGGCCAGGTTCAGGCGTTCCGGTTCACTTCCGAAAACGGCGCAAGCGGATACCGCAATTAATAATGTGAAATAGACGGTCCGATTCATATTCATTCCTCTCATTGTTTCAGGTACATACCCTATAAACTAAATCCCAATTGCTAAATTGATGGTTTCTCATTACAATTCTACGAGAGTATCACGACTGGTAATTTGAGATAAGAGGTAACGAACCGATGCGGAAATTGATTATTCCAACCTTCCTTTCATTGTGCGTTTCGATCGCGGTTGTTTTTATTGGCCAGAGTCTATTGTGGGGAGAGGAGTCTCCGGTGAAAGAGGAGATTCCGGTGAAGAAAGTCGTTGGGAAAGATATGCAGATACTGAAATTCGACAGTACATACGCATTGACGGCTTATATGAGGGGATTGACTGTCGCGCTTGGCGTCTCGTGCAAGCACTGCCATAACTTGAAGAAAGGCTTCGAGATCAACGAGGAGACGCTTTTCAAAGATAAAGCACGCCTTATGTTGAAGATGATGGATGAAATCAACCAAACCTATTTCAAGGACAAACCAGAGAGCCACCTCACCTGTTACGCCTGCCACCGGGGAAGAAAGAGTCCAGTGCCGAGTCATGCCGAGTGGCTGAAAATTCAGGAAGCAGAGAAAGAAACCGACTTGAAATAACGTTTACTGCTTTCCGGTATCGGGGGGAACTTGATATCGTTTGCGCAGGCGGCCGAGTTTCGTTTCGAGTCTCTTTTGAATGTCGGTGTAGGCGGGATCGCCGTAGACGCTCTTCAGTTCGTTCGGATCTTTCTTCAAGTCGAACAGTTCCCACTCATCGATGTTGTAGTAGTGGATCAGCTTGTGGCGTTTGGTGCGAACGCCGTAATGCTTCCGCACGCTGTGCGCTCCCGGAAATTCGTAGTAGTGATAGTAGATGGACTTGCGCCAATCGTCCGGAGTCTGGCCTTTCAGTAAGGGTACGAGACTGGTCCCCTGCATATCGGAAGGGATTCTCGCACTGGCGATGTCCAGGAACGTTTCGGCGAAATCGAGGTTCTGCACGAGGTCGCCGTTCTTCGATCCCGGCTGGGTGACGCCAGGCCATCGCACGATAAACGGCATCCGCAGCGATTCTTCGTACATCCAGCGTTTGTCGAACCAGCCGTGATCGCCGAGATAAAAACCCTGGTCGGAACTGTAGATCACGATAGTGTTATCGGCCAGACCGGACTCGTCCAGGTAATCCAGCACCCGCCCGATGTTGTCGTCGACCGAGGCGATACAGCGCAGGTAATCTTTCATGTAGCGTTGATATTTCCATCGCACGAGATCGTCGCCGGTCAGGTTGGCTTTCTCGAACGCTTCGTTTTTAGGATCGTAGGCTTTCTTCCATTCGGTCAGTTGTTCGGGCGTGAGGTTTTTGGGCGGTGTGAGTTTCAGGTCGTTCGGGGTGAGGTGCCTGGCGACGGTCATTGTCTGCGTTTTTGCGGCGCTGGTGCGGTTGGCGTAATCGTCGAATAGCGTCTCCGGTTCGGGGATCGTCGTGTCGTCGTAGGTGTTGAGGTGTTTCGGTCCCGGCTGCCAGTTGCGGTGCGGGGCTTTATGCTGGTACATCATCACGAACGGTTTGGATTCGTCGCGTTTGGTTTTCAGCCAGTCCAACGCGACGTCGGTGAGGATATCCGTCGTGTAACCGGTGTGCTTGACCGTTCCTTCCGGGGTTTTGAGCGGGGGATTGTAATACGGACCCTGGCCGATGAGCACGTTCCAGAAATCGAAGCCGGTGGGGTCGGTTTTGAGATGCCACTTGCCGATCATGGCGGTCTGATAACCCGCTTTCTGCATCAGTTTCGGGAAGGTCTGCTGCGAGCCGTCGAACCGATCTCTGTTGGTGGCCATACCGTTAAGGTGGCTGTGTTTGCCGGTCAGGATCACCGCCCGGCTGGGTCCGCAGATCGAGTTCGTGCAGAAGCAGTTACTGAAAAGCATCCCTTCTTTCGCGAGCCGGTCGATGTTGGGCGTTTGGTTGATCCTGGAGCCGTACGCGCCGATGGCGTGGGAAGCGTGGTCGTCCGTGAACATGAAGATAATGTTGGGGCGTTTCATCTGGCGTTCGCTGGCGAACGTCGTGGCGGGCATCGCCAGTGACGCCGCGCCCAGGCCCAGGGTTTTCAGGAATTCCGCGCGATTCAAACGCTGGTTCATGATGTCACCTCATTTATTCTCAGAAATATACGTTCAGCCTATCTCGACTTTAGCATACGAACACGTTATACATAAACCCATCCGAACGGTTGAAATGAGATCGTTCGATCATTTTAAATATGATGGGAAAAATATCATGACGGGGAAAGCGTATTCACGAAGGCGATTTATTCAAGCGGCGGGGTTAGGGGCGGCGGCGCAGACGATGTCGGGGTTGTTTGCGAGTGGCGCGACGGAGAAGAGGCCGAACGTCGTTCTCTGTATGACCGACGATCAGGGATGGGGCGACATTCGCTCGCATGGTAATCCAGCGATTGACACGCCGGTGATGGATCGGCTGGCACGGTCCGGGGCGCGGTTCGACCGCTTCTATGTTTGCCCGTTGTGTGCCCCGACGCGGGCCAGTTTGCTGACCGGGCGCTACCATCTTCGCACCGGAACCCACGGCGTCACACGCGGCCTTGAAACCATGCGCAGCACCGAAACGACGGTTGCGGAAATTCTCAAAGCCGATGGATACGCCACCGGGTGCTTCGGCAAGTGGCACAACGGCGCACATTATCCCTATCACCCCAACGGCCAGGGGTTCGATGAGTTTCTCGGTTTCTGCGCGGGGCATTGGAATAACTATTTCGATACGGGGCTGGAACGCAACGGCGTTCCGGTCGAGACCGAGGGATACATCACGGACGTTCTCACCGATGCGGCGATGGAATTCATTCAAGAGAACCGCCGGAATCCGTTCTTTTGCTATATTCCGTATAACGCCCCCCACTCGCCCTGGCAGGTTCCCGATTCGTATTACGACAAATATAAGAAGCGGGGGCTGGACGACACGACCGCCTGCGCCTACGCGATGTGTGAGAACCTGGACGATAACCTGGGGCGCATTCTGAAACAACTCGACGATCTGGACCTGGCGGACAATACGATCGTGATTTTCTTGACCGACAACGGGCCGAATTCCAACCGGTATAACGGCGATATGAAAGGGCGCAAGGGCAGTTCCGACGAAGGGGGGATCCGGGTTCCGCTGTTCGTGCGATGGCCGGGGCGGATCGAACCGGGATGTGTCGTCGACCGGATCGCCGCGCATATCGATCTGCTGCCGACGCTGGTGGAACTGTGCGGTGTGCATCCGCTGGAGACGCTGCCGCTCGACGGTGTCAGCCTCGCGCCGCTGCTCATGCAGGAAGACGCTGAATGGCGCGACCGGATGATCTTTACAAAGCACAGAACCCGGGGATCGGTGCGCACACAGCGTTGGCGCGCTGTTACTAACGAAAAAAATAAGCAATGGTGGCTGTTCGATATGATTTCCGATCCCAGCCAGCGCGTGGATGTCAGCAAGCAAAAACCGAATGTGCTGAAGCGGCTGTGTTCGGCTTACGAAGAATGGGTTAAGGATGTTACGAAAGACGGCTTCGATCCGATTCCGATTCCCATTGGGTACGAGCAGCGGGACGAGGTGGTACTGCCCGGCCATGAAGCGTATTTAGTGCCGGAGAGCAAGAAAGGAATCAGTTACTGCGGACGGAACGGGTGGGCGAACGATTACGTGACGAACTGGACCGATACGGACGCCTATCCCTATTGGGAAGTCGATGTGGTACGGCCCGGCCAATACGAAATAACACTCATGTATGTTTGCGGCAAAGACGATGTGGGGGCGAAGGTTCGCGTGGAAATCGGAGGCCGAAGCGTCGAAGGGCAAATTACATCGCCCCACGATCCCGAAGCGATCCCCAGCCCCGACCGAGTTCCGCGTAAGGAAGTGTTCGAGAAGGTTTGGAAACCGTTGACGCTGGGGCGGGTGACATTGAAGAAGGGGCAGACTCGGCTTCAGGTGGAAGCGCTCTCGAAACCCGGTCAGACCGTCATGGATTTGAAAGCGGTTCACGTGCGGCGGGTTGATTGACGGTGATGGCTTGTTAGTCCTTTATCAGAAGGAATGGTGGGCTACGCTGCCAGGCTGTGTCACAATAATTCTCGTTACCCATCC
>CAZSIZ010000202.1:0-11671 GCA_964606645.1 uncultured bacterium | reverse complement strand
CTAGAAACTTAGGGATTTTTGATGGATGATTGGTTTCAATTAGTGAGGTCTGAAAGTGGACTTTTTTCACTTTTCTGAAAGATTTTTGAAAGGAGTTGACGATAGGGGTTGACATACAGGTGCGGTCTATGGTAAAACCCAGTTATGTTCAGCTGCGGATAGTAGCGTGAGTCTTGTCGGTCTCACTGCGGCAGCTCCGGATTTTCGGTTTTCAACGATTACGACGGTTTTATTTATTTCATTTTTCTCAGTTTGAAAACTGAAATAGTGGAGCTAATCCCTGGTTTGTCCAGGGCGCAGCATCCGAACACCAAATCTTAGGAAGGAGGTGAAACTGGATGAAGAGACTACAAGGTTTCACACTGATTGAA
This sequence comes from uncultured bacterium, assembly GCA_964606645.1. GTDB lineage: Bacteria > Hinthialibacterota > Hinthialibacteria > Hinthialibacterales > Hinthialibacteraceae > CAZSIZ01. The sequence continues at coordinate 11,300 of CAZSIZ010000202.1, read as the reverse complement.
CTTCTGATTGTTGTAGCGATTATTGGGATTCTGGCGGCCATTGCGGTTCCGAACTTCTTGAACGCGCAGGTACGAGCGAAAGTTGCCCGTTCCGAGGCGGAAATTCGTAACCTGAAGAATACGCTCGAATCTTTCTTTATCGACAACAACCAGTATCCGCCAATGAGCCGCGACCGCACTACGGCCCAGAAACAGTACCGTGGTCTGGAAAAAACCGAGCCAGGCGCTCCAACGATCAACGTTGCGCACATTCTGATCGGTTCTTCCCGCTCGGGACGTCGTTTGTATCTTACAACCCCTGTTTCCTATATTTCTTCTCTTCCATACGATCCATTTAGAGGCGATGGAAGTGAAATCGGTTATGGGTACGGTTCCGATGGTCAGAGTTATTACATTCTGAGCAGTTGGGGTCCTGACAGTCAGGACGGTCTAGGCGTGAAAAACGGCGCTCTGGATGAACGTGATTACACCGGCGCGCGTCTGAGCGATCATCGCATGGCCGGCGTTCGTAACAGCAAATACGTTCTGCCCGACCTGAAATACGATCCGTCGAATGGAACTTCCAGTACCGGGGATATCTTCTCGACTGGTCCATAAGACGATTCGCATCATTTAAGGATTATCAAGATGGGGAAGAAGATGGTTTCTTCCCCATTTTCTTTTCTCCTTCGATCAATTTTCTGCTTCGATATATTTCCCTTATTGTTATTGAATTATGAGAAAAACCATCGATAATTAAGCATCATTATCGATGGGAGACCGTTCATGGATTTTTCTCAACTGAAACGCACGTCAATATTCGACCGGATAAGCCTGGTTCACGCACAGTCCACCTCATCACCGCCGAAACCTCCTTGCACATTTGCGGATTTCTTTGCATCCCTTCCCGATTATCTGAAAGCGAAAGACCTCCGGTCATTGACCAAAGCGATTCACGCCGCACGTGACAAGAAAAAACCGATTGTTTTGATGATGGGCGCTCATTCCATCAAAGTCGGTCTCAGCCCGTGGATCATCGAAGCGATGAATCACGGTTTCATAACGGCGCTTGCCATGAACGGAGCCTGTATCATTCATGATTTCGAGTTGGTATTCGCGGGGAATACATCGGAAGATGTGGCGGAATCGCTCATCGACGGCAGTTTCGGAATGACGCGCGAAACCGGAGAGACGATCAACACATGGATAGGCGAAGCGGCGGAAGCCGGACGCGGTCTTGGAGATGCGATCGGAGAACGAATCGAACGGTCGGATTATCCTCATAAACAGCTCAGTCTATTGGCCTCGGCGTTTCGTTTGAAATATCCTCTGACCGTTCATCTCGCAATCGGAACCGACGTGATCCACCATCATCCCGAAGCATCGGGAGAAGCCTTGGGAAAGACATCGCTCCAGGATTTTCATACTTTTTGCGAGGTCGTGTCCGAAATCGGTGATGGCGGGGTGGTGCTGAATGTCGGCTCGAACGTCATACTCCCCGAAGTTTTCCTTAAAGCGCTGACCGTCGCGCGGAATATCAAGGGACCGATCCACCATTTCACGACAGCCAATTTCGATATGATTCAGCACTATCGGCCCAACATAAACGTCGTCAAACGCCCAACACTCGGAGGAGGCGAGGGTTTCACGTTTACCGGGCATCATGAGATCATGCTTCCTCTCCTCATCACGGCATTGATGGAAGGCGTTTAAGCGGTTATCGTCCATTTTTTCATTCGGATTTTCAGGCCACTTTTAAAAAAGTGAATATAACTCTCTGCATTTCAGCCTTTTTAGGTATAATTGATATTGTCAGAGATAATAATAAAAAATATTCTCATCTCTTTCTGGGAACTCATTATGGCGATCTGGCACGAACAGAAAACAAATTATTTTATCGTTCATATAGACGAAACGTATCTGACGGAGGAAATTCTGGATCGCATGAGGCAGGTTCTCACCGTTGCGTTTTTAAGCCGTCAGTATAACCTCATCCTGGACCTCAGCGCCTGTAAAATGATCGACTCGTATTTTATTGGATTGCTGATCAGCACGTTTCGGGAAGTGAAAGAGCTTGGCGGTTGTCTCAAATGCACCGGCGTTACGGGACAAGTCGCGACCGCATTCGAAGTGATCAAGTTGGATAATGTCGTCGAGGTTCACGATTCGATTGAAGACGCCATCAAGGAATTCGAGACCGGGCCGGAAGCGGAATCCAAGCCTACCGATTAAAACGAAACGGCAACAAGTTGAGAGCCTTTTCAATGACCATATAATTTTGTATGAAAGTTTCCTTATCAATCCCCCTATCTTGCCGTTTCGTCTTCAAGGTCTGACTTTTTACAGGATCGCCCTGAATCATGATTCCGGCTGGATGGCGTAAAGAACGATCTTCGGAAAATTTCCCTCGATCGTGTGTTTTCGAATAAGTCCGGGATACGACCTATCTTCCTCCAGTAAAAACGCCAGTTCGGGCATCGCCTCTTTCGTCATTCGTTCATCGGCCACAAGGTACTCCACCCCCATATCCCGGCACCAATCGCATAACCGTTCGGCACGTTCCAAAGGCGTTTCGGCGTTTTCGAAAAACGGAGTCCGTTTGTGACACCCTCCGGCGTAAAAACTGACCCACGGATTGCGATGGGTGATCCGGGTCGTTGGCGTGATATCCACATTTTGCTTCATCCAAATTCCCATCGCTTTGTGTTCGTAAGGAAGATCGAATTGAAAGACCCGTTTGGAAACTTTCACGAACTGTGGGCCGAATAACAGCCCCCCCACGATTGCGGTCATGGTGACGAATGAAAGGGCCAAAAGAAATGCTTTCCCTTTCGTTATCGCCAATCCTCTTATACAGAATTCCTCCGCCGCGCGGGAAAATCCAAGACCGAAGAACGGAATGAACGCCAATAAAAACCTTGTATCGAGATACATAAGCAAAAACAGTGAAACCGGGAGAAGATGCACTAGGATAAAAATACTTTTGGGGCTGACGATTCTCCTCCTCAGCGTCAAAACAAGCAGAGCGAGAACGGGTACGTTGGTCCAACTGAATGCGATTCCCTTCCGTTTGACGAGTTTTTTTATATTAAAGGTGATCCGTTCCATCGCCTCTCCAGGGTGATCGATCAGAAACGTACCGAGAGACATCTTTGCGCGGTCGATAGCGAACGTTTTACCGTCCGCCGACAGTTTGGATGTATGACGGGTTTCATCCCGTGTCCCGCCCGTGTTCATTTTCATCCCGGAAAAATTGATCAGAATGGAGGTCTTGGTCGAGAGTTGCCACAGACCCGTTTCGTTTTTAATCAAGATTAAATAGGGCAGCATAACACCGATAAAAATCGCGGCAGCCAAGACGGCCTTTCCAATCAGCTGCCGATAATCTTTCCAACGGTAAGCAGCGATGAAAACCGCCTGAAGGGGCCAGTACAACAGGCCATCCGCCCGGATCAAATACGCATATCCCCCCAACAAACCCCAAAAACACCACCACCCGATCGAGACGCTTCGATGCGTTGCGATTTTCCACGTACATAACGACGAAGTGAGAACGACGCAAACCAGTAGCGACTCCGACATGACGGAACTTGAATATAAAATCAGATAGGGATGGAAAACAACGGCGGTCGTTGCGAACATCGTAAAAAGCGTTGTCGGACGGATCGCCCAAGCAAGCCGGAAAACAACGAATACGGATACGAGATAGGCCAGGAACGAAACGAGATGAGCGCTGAGTTCCGCATCGCGACACAGAAGATAGATCGAGGAAATGACGAGCGGATAGCCTGGGGGATAAAAAAGATGCGTACCACCGCAGTATTTCAGCCCAATCCCTTCCGCCAGGTTTTTCCCCAAGGTGGCGTAGACCGCTCCATCGGTAAAGATGAAATACCGGCTCGATAGAGAAAACAACCCAAGCACCACTCCAGCCAGGAACAATCCTCCGAAGATCGAACGCAGCCGTGTGGGGATAGGAGGAATGTTCTTCTCTTCGGCGGAAGAGGATTCGATCGGTTCCATGCTTTAGTTTTCCGGTAATAAGTCAGACCCTGCAGACGAAACGGCAAGGTGTAAGTATTTATTAGCCAATCGTTATTCAATATTTTGTGGTCACTGTCAGAGTTTTCGACTTTGGGCCGTTTCGTTTTATTTGACTTCCTGTTGACGATGGCGGACTTGCGACAGATCCCAAACAGGCGCGTAGTGAATCCAATACGTTCCGAGCGGGAGTTTGATATTCAGTTTGGCGTTTTGCATGATCGGGCTTAACTCGGTTGGAACGTCGTTTTCGTTTTGAGACACGACGTAATAGAGCAGTTCTTCCTGCCTTGGGACTTTCTCCTTCGTCTCTCTTCCATACCAAAAACAGGTCCATTTGTAATCGGCCTTGAAGGCTTGTTCGGTGTTGGTATTCATATATTGAATCGGGCATCCAATCTCTTGGACGAACATGAGGGAGGTTTGAAAGGGAATGGAATCGAGAAGGTGAAAGCGGAAGCAGTTGGAGGCTCCACCTGGGGTGTCGGCTTTGGCGATACAACCGTGTGTGGGCATCCAGAAGTAATTGACTTTTGAGATTTTATCATCGCAATTGAAATAATGATCCATGCCCGTGCCATTCCATGCAGGGAATTTCTCGCCATTTACATAAAAATATTCATCCCCTTCCATGTAAAAGTATCGGGGATTCATCCCTTCGGCGGAGACGGAGAGATTCATCCCGACGAAATTCCCGACACCCTGAAATTCCAAGAATTTATGAAGCCAGCCGATGTAGAAACTCTGATAGTTTGTGCGAACGAAAAGATGGAGCGGATCGCTGGGAAGATCGGTCAGATCGATATGATAATCGAACGAAAGCTCGACTGGAACGTTGTTATTGTTTTCAATGAAGAATTGCGCTTTTTCAAGATAAGGCATATAAAATTGACTGAACAGCAAATTATTCTCTTTCAGGTAACCGAGTGGGAGTGAATTCCAGTCGGTATTCAAATCGATCGAGCAGAATAAATCGGCGATGCTGCAATCGATCGACGGCTCGGTGAGACGGTCCCAATAAACCTGCAACCGTAAATTCCTCATAATCTCTGGAGTGAGTGATTCGATTTTCATCTGGAAATAATCGATGGCGGCGGGACCGGGCAGGTCCAGGATCATCACCTTCGACGTTCGACCGTCTGGGCCTTTGGGAGGAAGCGTAAACGTCTTCTTTTTTAATTCGGACCGGAGGAAATGGCCAAATCCCTTCATCGCTAAAAAAGCATTGGCTTCAGTAAGCGCTTTTTTGGTTCTTTCGTCGAAGGTTGGATTGAAGGTAATGACATCGGCGTCATTGGAGAATTTCCGTACGTTGATCTGATATTTCAAGCCGGAGTTTTTCGCGCTCGCCATAACGGTGCAATGCTTTTTGAACGGCATGGGGATATAAAAACATTGTCCTGTATTCGACTCGGTGGCTGAAAAAACAAGAAAAGGCGCGGCCTGTTTATATGACCCCTCCATCAATTCAGAGACCGTGACATCCAAACGGGGTTCTTGCTCTTGATCGAAATAAAAACGCAGCCGCCCGTCGAAATTGTTGGAAAGCCATATCCGGGTAATACATCCCGGCCCTTTGTCGTCGGCCATGACTCGCCATTCCACACCATCGAACGTGTAAGTATCTTCGAGAAAGACATCCGCGTCTTCCATCCCTTGATTGAAATTGTGGCTCGAGTGCATTTGCACCCGCTCGTCGAAACGGGCCTGCGCCAAATCGGATAAATCGGAAAACCGTTTGGCGAAATAGGCGGTATCCATACCAGAGGATTCTTTTTGGACAACGGCTGCCGGAGTCGGTGTGGACCTGACGACGGTTTTGGAATCCTCTTCCGGACCACGGGTCATCAAAAAAACAGTCACGGTGATGAGCAGCAAGATAGAAACGAATATGCCAACTTTTTTAATCGGAGAGGAAGGTGTATTCCGTTCGGACATTCTTAACTCCATACGAGGCTATTGGCGGAAAGATCGACCCTACTTGAAGGTGCGGGTTGGACCGCCTGATAAACGTCGGACAACGCTAATAGTAACCGGTTTCAAATCCAGAAGGATAACCGGCTACCGAAATGATATTACGCATGAGGGAATCTGTCACCCGGACCGTCAAGTAATTACTCGATTCCAAGGTGTGAATCCTCAAGTTTTCTTTCGCTGCACTACACGCCCCGCTCGGATTCCGGCCAGATTATTTTATGAATCTGAATCTGCAAACAAACCGGGATTCTCATGTCCAAAATCCATTGAGCCAGGTCGGCCGGTTTCAACGCCGGAACGATCGGAGAAAACAGAATCCTGACGCTGTTGAATAATTCGTGTTTCACACAAATCCTCACCGCCCAATCGAAATCATCCTGGTCGAGAAGAACGAATTTCACTTCATCCTTCGGAGAAAGCAACGGGATATTATTCCAGTCGTTATGGGAATCCATCCGGCTGCCAGGTGTTTTCAGGTCGATAATCTTAATCGTTTCTTTGGGTAACATATCGATTCGGTGCGCGCCGTTGGTCTCGACCAGAACCTTCAGGCCAAGATCGAGTAGGCGTTGACAGAGTTCGGGCGTATCGGTTTGTTCCAACGGTTCGCCACCGGTGATTTCAACCAGATCGACGCCATAACACCGAACGCGATCCACAATTTCATCCAGAGAGATGGCTTCCCCAGCCTCCGGATCCAGGGCGTATTCCGTATCGCAATAGACGCATCGAAGGGCGCATCCAGCCGTTCGCACGAAAACACACGGCCATCCGGTGTATGTGGACTCCCCTTGGATGCTGCAATAAATTTCCGAAATTCTCATGCAGATTCGTCCCAATACGTGGCGCACGCGCCGGGTGTTTCCCAAACCGTGACCCGATGCGGTAGGGGGGCGTCAGATGGCATGTTCTGTTTGATCTCGTGATAGATCCAATAAGCCAGTGTTTCCGACGTGGGATTCATCTCGGTAAACGGAGGGATTTCATTGATAACGCTGTGATCCAGTTTTTTCAGAATTCCGTCAAGCACGGTTTCAACATCGATGAAATCGATAAGAATACCGTTCGGCTGAAGATCGGGATGGCGAAAACAGACCTCGACTTTCCAATTATGCCCGTGGAGGTTGGCGCACAGCCCCTCATAATCCCGAAGGAAATGCGCCGAACAGAATTCTTTGGTCACACAGACTTCATACATCGGAAAACCGTTCTTTCCAGCCCGTTGATACGGACCCTGCCGGTTGAGGTGCAGGAAATATCCGCTATTGTTTCGTCAGCGCGGCGCACCGCTCGTATTCGGCATTGTATTCGTTATCGAAAAAAAACATTTGCGTTTATTATATCGTATGTACACGAATAATTTTCATCTTTCGTGAAGAGAATAGCAAGGGTCAGAGGTTGATGCACGGTCCGTTAAATTCGATGAATCGATAACCATAACCGCAAGTTGTGTTGATCTTCACCCGGATTTTCGTACAATTAGAGCGGTTCTCAGAAGTATGTTCGTATTGAAAACGCTGGAATTCTAAAAAACCTTAGCTTTTCAAGGTTTTTTAGAAACGCTTATCAGAACGTATTTTTGAAAAATAGTCTAAGACGTTATGAAACAGATTGAAATTCTCGAAATCCAGATCGACAACGTATCGTGGGATGAAACGCTCGAACGGATCGGCGAGATGATCCGAAGCGGACGCTCCAACCAAATCGTCACACCCGCGCTCGAACAGGTCATCCTGGCCCGCCGCGATCCGGAGTTCCGGCAAGTGCTGCAAGACGCGTCGCTGGTGCTGGCGGACGGGATGCAGGTCGTTTTCGCGTCGCGGCTCCATCGAACGCCTCTGAAAGCCAGAATCACAGGCGTGGACCTCGTTCCGGCGATTTGCGAAAAAGCCGCGAAAGAAGGTTTCTCCGTCTTTTTCATGGGAGGAGAAGAAGGAATCGCCGAAGAAACCGCCCAATTGCTTCAGGATCGTTACCCAGGTCTTCAGGTCGCCGGAATTCATTTCCCGCCTTATGGATTCGAGAATGATCCCGAACAAAACGAAAAAGCGATTCGGGTCATTCAAGAAGCGAAACCGGACGTTCTCTTCCTTGCGCTAGGCTGTCCCAAGCAGGAGAAATGGATTTGGCGAAATCGAGACCGGCTCGGCGTTCCCCTCATGATGGGAATCGGCGGGGCGTTCAATTTCATCACGGGCCGGGAAAAGCGCGCGCCCGAATGGATTCAGAAATTCGGGCTGGAAGGCCTCTACCGTTTCTATCACCGGCCAAGGGAGATCTGGCGGCGAATCATCATCAACGGCCCTTATTTCTTTTTACTTCTATTCGATTTATTTACCTACCGAACTCAAAAACGGATTGCCCGGTGGATTCGTCCTTTGGTTCTCGGTGCGGTGGATATTTTCCTGGCTCCGTTATCGTTTCTTTTTTCGTATTGGTTTTATTTTCGCAGCGGTGTCATTTCAAACGAGGCGGATCCTTTCCCCGATCATCAATCCATTCTGAGCCTGCCGGGCTACAGCAATCTACTCGTTTTCGTATCGGCGATCGCCCTGTTCTCACTCTGGTTTTTCCGCCTTTACGAGCGGAATAAATATTTCACGCGAAAAGATTTATTCATTTGTACGATCAAGGCCTCGGCCTCGACCGTGTTTCTGTTGATCTGTTTCCAGTTTCTATTCTTTAAACCCCTATTTCAGGCCCATAATTTTCTTGGTTTTTCCCGAATGGTTTTCGGATTATTCGGCGGCGTCCTGTTCGGCACGCTTTTTCTATGGCGCTGGGGTTTTCATTGCTTCGAACGCTGGCTCCACCGAATCGGGATCAATCTGGATCGAATCGTGGTCGTCGGGAACAACCGCGCCGCCCGCGAGATCGTTTCCGCGATGAAACGTCATCCCGAAATAGGCAACGTGCCCCTGGGATTCGTCTCGCATCACCCCTCTCCTTCCGGGGTGGACCGTGAAGCGCCTTTCCTGGGCGATCTGACGGATTTGGCCCGTCTTCTGCCCGCACGCAAGGTGGACGAGGTGCTTATCGCCGATCCCGATATTCCGATGAATGATCTTTTGGACATCGTTCGGCTTTGCCGCAACCGTCGGATTAAACTGAGTATCGTCCCCAACGTTCACGAACTCCTGGGCGTCTCGTCCGAAATCAAACAAATCGGCGATTACAGCGTCATCGCCGTCGCGCTCGAACGCAACGTGGATGAATGGTCCAAACGCAGCCTGGAGAACGAAGAATGACCCTGGAAATAACCGCCTGCGCCAGGATTCCTGAAGACCAGCCGATCGCGATATGGGATGATATTCTTTCCAAACAGCAAACCTATTCGTTCTTTCAAACGCCGCTTTGGAGCGAGATACTTTGTCAGACGATCCCCGAATCGCGTTCGTATCATCATTGGTTCTCTTTTTCCGATGGAACCGAGGCCGTTCTGCCGACAATCGCTATCCCAAAACGATTGGGCTTTCAAAAAGTCGAATCACTGCCCTGGGGAACTTACGGCGATTTAATTGGAAGCGGCCCGATCGGAATCGAACATCGGATTGCCGCCGCTTCTCAATTGATTTCATGGAGAGTTCCAGTCGCTGAAATCAATCTTCCACCAGCGACTTCAACACTGGATGAATCGAAACTTTCAAGACTGGGGTGGCGAGTGCGCACGGCAACGACTCATTTATTACCCTTAGACGAACCATTCGATACGATCTGGGCCAAGCGTTTCAAATCCAGAAACCGAACAGCGATCCGCAACGCTCAAAAAAAAGGAATCACGGTCCGCTTGTCGAACGATCTCGATTCGCTCGATTCGCTAAAACGGCTTTATCGCGCCGCCTGTGAGAAATGGACAGGGATCGAAACGCTGCCGGAACGATTCTTCGACATGCTACTCGATCGGTCTGGTGATGCGATACGAATCTGGCTGGCTGAAAAAGATAATGCTGTGCGCTCCGCCTCCGTCATTTTTTACGGGAAGGGCGACGTTCAATATTTCGCGGGGGCCAGTGACAGGAACTCATCAGACAATAACGGCAGTAAACTATTGATGAGCGAGATTATCCGCGATGCGGTCGAACGCCGGTATACGAGTTTCAATTTCGGCGGGAGTGGTGGCGCATCAGGAATCGAGCAGTTCAAGGAACGATTCGGCGCGAAGAAGGTCAACTATTTTCGCCTGAATCTCATGCATCCGGTCGTGAGATTATTCAAACGTTGAGAAAGGGATTAAATGTTGGAATGGATTTGAGAGAAAGCGCATACAACGTTCACGCCGATGATTCTTGGAAAGATTCGCCAAAGATTTCCTCATCCGCCTCATTGTCATTATTGATCCATTCCGGATGATAGGTTCTTTTACGAATCGAGTAGACCGTATCGATAAATTCCTCTTTCAGTTTAATCGATGCGGGGCTGCCCAGAACGCGTAACATCTCTGACGTAGCCATCTCATCGAAAAGCCGCGCGGAGCATAAAACTTGGACGGGTTCATCCATCGCATAACGTTTCACCATCCCCGCCATCGTCCCTTCCGTATCCGGATCGAGGTCCAACGTTTTTAACTCTTCCTCAAAAACCTTGAACTTTTTCCATTTCTTATACTTTATGGCGAGATACACGATCGCAATAATCGTGAGCATCATGCCAATTAAGAAATAGACGACATAGACAGGATCCGCAAAACTCTGGTTTTTCCACAAGTTGCCAGGAAGAACATTTTCACTTTGCGCTAGGATGGGATTCAATCTATTCGTAATTAAGCGGGTGGCTTCCAACCATTCGCTCATTTTACTAGCTCCCTACTAATAATCCATTAAATTTCATCATTCAACAAAGTATTTGCAATTCTATACGATATCCCAGGAAATTCCAAGTAGAATCTTCATTTTTTTTCTATCAAAGAACAAATTGTCATATTGTTTTGCACTCAATTTCCTGATAACACGCTCACGGAAAAACCGAGAATGGCGTTCCATGTAATCGCGGTCTCATTCGACGCAAAACTTTGGTGTGAATCGAGATACATCGTGGCGGGAGCAGAGTCCTTTGGGAAAGTGCGTCTCAATAGACGATCGCTTAAAAATTGGTTTGGCCCACCGACCAGTAATCCCGGAACTGGTTTTTTGTCCTGATTCAATATTGAAAACGGATGATAGGGATGCTGCGGTGAGCGCGTTCCAAAACCCGTGACGTAACACATCGAAAGAGGATTGCGGCCAAACAGGTAGTGCAATTGATCCATCGCCCCTAATTGGTAGGCTGTTTTGGGCTGAACGCGGTTCGCGAGATATAAAATAATC
>CAZSIZ010000201.1:0-11688 GCA_964606645.1 uncultured bacterium | reverse complement strand
GGTTTAGTTATTTTTTTTAAAAATAATGGATAACGAATCACCTGCTTCATACGATAGTCAATAGAGGATTATTCCAGCGTTTTATCGAGTCAAAATCCGATGGGTATGTTTACTCAAATTCATATCGCTTTCGCCCTCGTTTTTACGATCCCGGTTCATGGCGATGCGGAGCGATGGCATTCGTTCTCCATTCCGTGGGACAAGGCTCCGGTCAATCTGTCGTTTCTGTTGGACGCCCCGGCGGGGAAACACGGTTTTCTTGGAATCAAAGGCGGCCGCTTCGTTTTCGAAGACGGAACCGAAGCGCGTTTTTGGGGGACCACTCTGACCGGTTCGGCCTGTTTCCCGCCCCACGATCTGGCCCCACAAATCGCGGAACGCCTGTCACGATTCGGGATCAACCTGGTCCGCCTCCACCACTTGGATGCGGATTGGGCCGAACCCAATCTCTTCCAGCGTGACGCCGAGCATCCAGGCATCCTCGATCCCGAAACGCTGGACCGGTTGGATTATTTGATCCACCAGTTAGCGAACCGGGGTGTTTACGTCTTTCTGGACGGACTTTCCTCGCGTCGCTTGCGTCTGGAAGACGGCATCGAATATGGGAGCACGGTTCCTCCCGGAATGAAAGGACGCATCTATTTTTCCCAAAACCTTCGGCAATGTCATTACGATTTTCTCGAAGCGCTTTGGTGTCACCGAAGCCGTTACTCAGGACGGGAATACCGTGACACTCCTTCGATCGTGATGACTCAGCTCTTGCACGACAACAACCTGTTCCTGGACCAACCACGTGGTTATCCCTATAAAGATGAACTGGAGGAACATTGGCAGGCCTGGCAGCATCGCAATCACCTCGATCCCGAACCGTTAAACTTACGAAACCAAACGAAAACCTCGCAACGGTTCATATCGGAGATGATGGGGATTGGAAATGCCAGTATTGCGAATTTCCTGCGGTCGATCGGTGTCAAAGTTCCGTTGACCGCGACGAATGCAATTCATGCCGCCAGAGACCTCCCCTCGTGCAGCGTTCTCGATTTTATAAATATCGAAGGGATATGGAATCCTCCATTGTTGCGGTCTGCCCGGTTCGCCAATCGGCGCATGACGCAGATCGATCTCGATCGGGAAAGCCATCTCTTCTCCGAACTGGCTTTCGCCCGTTTGGATAAGAAACCGTTCGTCGTTTCCAAATGGGGGCATCCCTGGCCCAACGAGTATCGCGCGGAACTGCCGCTATGGATGGCGGCCATGGCTTGTCAGCAGGATTGGCAGGGATGCGTTTCATCGACGTATCGCTCGGTTTTCGATCCAGAGACGAATTATATTATCGCGCCTTTGGAAGCCTTCAACGATCCCTGCTTTTTTGGATTGATGCCGGCGGCGGGATTGCTCTTTCATCACCGTGAACCAAAAACGCATCGACAGAAAGTCCGCATGGCGCTTCCGGATTCCGTTCTATTCGCCGAGCAGCAGATCACACCCTCTTCCTGCATAACAACCCGGCTCGTGGACCACGCCAGGATTTCAGTCAAATTGGGAACGCGTCCGTCCGGGCGAAATATACTCGCTTCCACTCAACCGGACGATCGGGAGCGGTACGTCAAAAAGACAAAAAAAGGAGACCGGCTGATTCACGATCCAAAGCGGGGGATCGTTCTGATCGATACACCCAGAACGCAGGCAGCGATTGGATCTATTTCATCTGTAAACGAAGACGATCTCGCTTCGATCGAACTTGAATCGAAAGAAGAATTCGGAGTGATTTGTGTCAGCAGTCTGGATAAGGATGCCATACCCAAATCGCGGGATTTGTTTGTTACCGTTGTATCCCAAGCACGTAATCGCCAGTTCCGCGCTATAAGGGAAAAAGATGAATTGATCGTAAAAAATGTAGGGCTTGGTCCGGTCTCCATCAAAGAGACCCCGGTTCAAGTCACGATTCACACGCGAAACGAATCGTGGGAAATCCACGCCATCGCTGGTGACGGCACACAAATGAAAACGATTTCCTCCCACTATGAAAAGAACCGGCTCACATTCAAAACGGGAATTCACGGAACGCTCTATTATCGTCTGTCTTGTAAATCGGAGGATTATAGTCGATGATTGTGTTATCAATTCTATAGATCGATCATACTCTCACGAGGTTTGCAATGACTCCAACAGATTACGATTCCTCCGTGTACCGAACCAGATACGGATGCGATCCAAAAGCGTCCACCCGCGCCCCGGGCCGCGTTGAAATTCTCGGCAACCATACGGATTACAACGGCGGTTTCGTCTTGACCGTGGCCATCGATAAATCCGCCGTCATTCAGGGCGAGTCAATGCCGGGCAGTACCGTGACACTTTATTCGGAAGCGCTGGATAAGGAAACTGAATTTCCCATCGACCGCCTCGAACGCGATCCCGCCCATCCCTGGGCGAATTATCTCAAAGGCGTGTTGGTCGAACTCAAAGCGAAGGGAATTGAAATCGGTGGATTCCGTGCCGTTGTCGGGGGCGATCTGCCGATCGGCGCGGGAGTCAGCAGCTCGGCGGCGTTGGAATTGGCCACCGCGCTCTTTATCCAGGCGATCTACCCTTACACGATCGAGCCGAATCAATTGGCAAAAGTCTGCCAGGCGGCGGAAAACAATTTCGTCGGGATGCCCTGCGGAATCATGGATCAATTCTCGTCCCTGTTTGGAAAAAAAGATTCTTTTCTCCGCATCGACTGCCGCGATCTCTCCCATGAATCGATCACCGTTCAACCGCCCGCGCCCCGGCTGGTGCTCTGCGCGTCGGGAGTGAAGCATGAATTGGTTGAAAGCGAATACAAAATCCGCCGTCAGCAATGCGAGACCGCATCACAAACCCTCGGTAACCGGCTGGGCCGCCCGGTCCGCGATCTGCGTGATATTTCGGTGTTGGATTTCGTCGATTCGCAGGATATTCTGGATGATGTGCTGCGCCGCCGCGTGCGTCACGTCGTCTACGAAAACCAGCGGGTTCTGCAGGGTGTCGATGCGTTGAAGGAAAACGATATCGGCCGTCTGGGCGAGTTGATGGTCCAATCCCATGAAAGTTCGCGCGATAATTTCGAGAACAGTTGTCCCGAATTGGACTGGCTGGTCGAGGAATCCAAGACGATCCCTGGATGGTTCGGGGCCAAACTGACTGGTGGTGGTTTCGGGGGCAGTACGGTCAATCTGGTCGAGCCGGACAAGACGGACGCCTTCGTTCAAGCCATCCAGGAACGCTTCAATGAAAAATACGGACACCCCTGCGAAACGTTGGAATGTTCGATTGGAAGCGGCGCGGAAATTTTATAATCCCGCCTTTTATCCCTAATCCAATCATGCTAACTGGAATACCGGTTAGATCGATTCTCTAACACGATCGATCAACCGTTCGTTCTCTTCTTGAGTACCGACAGCGATACGGATCGCGGGGCGGCCGTTATTCATCGCGGCGGTTTGATCGGAGACGAGGATACCGTTTTCGGCCAGGCGTTTGGCGGGTGATTCTTGGCCGGTTTCTTCCGGCCAGAAGACCAAGAGAAAATTTGTGTGTGAGGGAAGCACCTTCAGGCCAAGTTCCTCGAACTGACGTTTCATCGCGTCACGCGCGTGGATCAATTCGCGAATGCGCTGGTGGTAAGCGTCGATATCCTCCAGGACCGCCAATCCCGCCGCCTGGGCGATGATGTTGACGGGAAAGGTCATCGCGTGCCGCTCCATCCGCTCGATCAGCGATTCACCCGCCACGGCGTACCCCACCCGTAATCCGGACAGCCCGAAACTTTTCGACAGGCTGCGGAACACAATCAGATTATCGTATTCCCGGATCGTGTCCGCCAGCGTCTCGCCGCTATATTCGTAGTAGCATTCATCGACGACGACAATCCCCGATTGCGCCTGGATATAGGCTTCCAGCCGTTCGCGAGGCGTCAGCGTGCCGGTGGGATTATTCGGATTGGCGATGAAGGTAAGCGAAGGCGAATCGAAATCCAGACTGGCTTTCAGTTTGCCGGTTTCGGGAAGCGTGTAATCCGCGTTTCGGGGAACGACGGTCACGGGCGCACCGTGCCGCTGGGCGGTGAAGGAATAGACGAAGAAACTCGGCTCGAACGTGATGACCGACTTCTTCGACCCGGCGAACGTCAGGACAGCCAAGTCGATCAGCTCATCCGAACCGTTGCCCACGATGATGTTGCCCGGCTCGATTCCGTGTCCGACATAGTCAGTGATTTTTTCCCGAAGAGCCACGCAATTCGTATCGGGGTATCGGTTGGCGTTTCGCGCGGCGTTCTGCATGGCGGCCAGCACACGCTCTGTCGGCGGAAAAGGATTTTCACCGAGATGGAGATAGGTGATCCCCGGTGCATCTGGCCGCCAGAACGAGGGAATATCTTTCCGTGGAGGAAGTGAATTTTTCATCATTATTATTTGAGCAATAGACTATGATAAATGGAATAAAAACGGGGCATTCCCCAATCGAGAACGCCCCACCGGATTGTAATTCCTGAAATTCAGATTACGACTACTCGTTCGTACCCAAACCGTCTTCAAACGAGCCGGTGGCGATGTCGTAGCAGAGATTCTCTTTGACGTATTGAATGCCGCCGCCGCTGCAGGCGTCGAGATCCATGTACGCGCTCTCGGCTTCGACGACCAGCGGCGCGGTGGAGGTTCCCATGACTTCGCAGTAGCGTTTGGGATAGCCGACATGCGCCATCAGATCGGCAAAGCGGATCAAGTTGATGTCACCCGACGGAAGGTCGGTGAATTGCATCGCGCGTTTCTGCCAATCGGGCTGCATCATACGCAGCGGAAAGGTGGGACGAACCACGTGGTTCTTGACGTGACACCCGTAGCACCGGTCGCCGACTTTCAGGAAACGGGTTTCCCAGTCTTCGCCTTCCCAGCAGTGGGACGGATCGACGTTGACACCGAGGCATTTATCGCCATCGCAGATATCGACCAGCATGTTGAAATCATCAGCGCACATTACGGCGGTTCCGGGGTGAATTTCGTGGGCGATATAGACACCCAGCGAATTGGCGTGCTTGCGGATTTTAGCGGTTTTGGTGACGAATCGCTCGTTGCCTTCTTTCAGAAGGTCGTAATCGCCGCCAGCCCATAATCCCCAGGGATAACCGGACGCCATTTCCCAGCCGTGAGAGACGCCCCAGAACATGGGAATGATTTTCACTCCCAGTTCAACGGCAAAATCCATCGCTTTGAGAAGGTAATCTTCCGCCCACTGTTCGATCGCTTCAGGCGATTTCTTGGCAATGTCGGGAGAGATAAATGGTCGAATGGTGGGGCTGCCGGTCCAGGCGGTGGTGTGAACCCAGAAGGGACAGTGCATCGAAATACCGTCCAGTTTCAACCCGCGCTTTTCGAATTGGGATTTAATATCCTGGGCCGTCCTGAAACCGTCCGAACCTTCCAGCATGAAGTTTGACGGCTGTGCGCCGGCCGCGCCTGCTTTCTTCGCGAAATCCAGAAAACCTTCCAGCCCTTTGGCTCCGTGCTGAGCGCCTTCGACACTTGGGTGAAAACATGCTTGCGCCATTTTTATACTTCCTTTCCATTCAATAAAGTTTTACACTATTTTTCTGACATTCTAATTCAATCCTAACATAAATAAACCTCTGTGTTAATGGGACTCGAACCGATTATCGATTGAGTTTGACTCTTTGATAATTTTATGTAAGAATCGGCGGGTAATCGTATCAACGATGATCGAAGAAGATATTACCTTGTCGGGAGGAATAGACGATGGAGTTCAAACGACGTGAAGTACTTCAAGTTCTTACGGCGGCCCCATTTATTGGCTTGTTCGGCCAGCAGGCTCAAGCCCAGGTTTCGGCGACTCGCAAGCGAAAGCGCAGTGTTTCCCAGCTCAACTGGCGTTCGTTCGAGGAACCGTTTCTGTCGGAGATCGCGTTTCCGTTGGGTGGAATCGGAACGGGGACGGTCTCTTTAGGGGGACGCGGCAACTTGCGCGACTGGGAAATCTGCAACAAGCCCAACAAAGGACGCACACTCGACAACACCTTCTTCGGACTGTGGTTCAAGGAACGCGGCGAAGAAGGCCGGGCGTTCGTTCTGGAATCGGAACTTCAGCCGCCGTTTCGGGGCGGATTCGGGCTGAGCCGCGCCCAGCTGCCGGGGATGCCGCGTTTTAAAAAGGCCAAGTTTTTAGGCGCGTATCCCTTTGCCCGTTTACAATTGGAAGACGACCGGGTTCCCCTGGATGTGTCGCTTGAATGCTTCAATCCGTTGATCCCCGGCAACGCCAAGGATTCAGGAATCCCCACCGCCATTTTCTATTGGCAACTCAAAAACACCAGCCGGAAACCCGTGGATTTGACCGTGATGGCGTCCATGCTCAACATCGCGGGCGTCGATTCATTCGGTAAAAATTTGAACGAATACGCTGACGGTGGGAAGTTCCGGGGAATCAAGATGACCACCGGCAAACACAAGTCCACCGACCCTAAGTTCGGCAGCCTGGCCCTGACAACGCTTTATAATAACGTAACCTACACAACGCGCTGGGACCGTGGCGGCTGGTTCGACGCGCTCAGCCTTTTCTGGAACGATTTCACGGACGACGGCAAACTCAAACACACCTTCGAACCTGATCCAAGCCCCGACGGGAAAACCGACACGGCTTCGCTGGGCGTGGTGCTCTCGCTTGAGCCGGGTGAAAGCGCCACCGTTCCGTTCTTTCTCACCTGGCATTTCCCCAACCGCCAGAATTACTGGAACAAGGAAGAAGCCGTCAAGGAAAAGATCGTCGGCAACTACTACGCGACCCAGTTCGATGACGCCTGGGATGTGGCCCAATACACCGTCGCCAATCTATCCCGCCTCGAACGGGAAACCCGCGCGTTCCACGATGCCCTCTTCTCCAGCACGCTTCCCGACGAGGTGCTGGATGCCGTCTCCAGCCAAGCGTCGATCATTCGTTCCAATACTTGCTTTCGCGCGAAAGACGGCAATTTCTACGGTTTTGAAGGAACCAGTGACACGGGGGGCTGCTGTCCACTCAACTGTACGCACGTCTGGAATTACGAACAGTCGCTCGCATTCCTCTTCCCCGGCCTTGAGCGCACCATGCGCGACACCGATTTCCGGTTCAACACCAACGAAGAAGGCCACATGGTCTTCCGTACCCATATCCCCCTGGGTCTGACCCGCTGGAAATTCAAGGCTGCCGCCGACGGCCAGATGGGAACCATCGTCAAACTCTACCGCGAATGGCAGTTGTCGGGCGATATGGACTTTTTACGAAAAATGTGGCCCGGAGCCAAACGCGCCCTGGAATTCGCCTGGAAAGACTGGGACCCGGACAAAAGCGGCGTCATGACCGGCGAACAGCATAATACCTACGACATCGAGTTCTACGGCCCCAATCCCATGATGGGTGCGATCTATCTGGCCGCATTGCGCGCGGGCGAAGAGATGGCGCGGGCGCTGGGCGATGAGGAGTCCGCCGATGAGTACCGCCGGATCTACGACAAAGGACGTATTCGACTGGACGAGGAAACTTGGAACGAAGACTATTTCATCCAGGTCTACGATCCGGACCGCCACGTCAAATACCAACTCGGTGACGGCTGCCTATCCGATCAGCTGTTAGGACAATGGATGGCCCACGTCACCGGCCTGGGGCACGTGCTCCCGGAAGAGCACGTCAAGACCGCGATCCATTCCGTCTACAAGTATAATTTCTACGAAACCCTCGCCGATCACTACAACCCACAGCGGATTTACGCGCTGGGCGACGAGGCGGGGCTGCTGCTCGCATCGTGGCCGAGGGGAAACCGGCCCGCGCTGCCGTTCGTCTACTCGGACGAGGTGTGGACCGGTATCGAGTATCAGGTGGCGGGTCATTTGATATACGACGGCTTCGTCGAAGAAGGATTGAACGTCGTGAAAGCCGTGCGCAACCGGTACGACGGCGAGCGGCGTAATCCCTGGAATGAAGTCGAGTGCGGCCACCACTACGCTCGCGCGATGGCCAGCTGGTCGGTGCTCCTGGCGCTGTCGGGATTCCAGTATTCCGTCCCGAAAAAAATGATGTCGTTCTTCCCGGTCATCGATCAACGCAAGTTCAAATGTTTCTGGACCGCCGGTCCCGGCTGGGGAACGTACGAGCAAACGATGAGAGCCAACCGGATCGAATGCCAGATTCAGGTGCTCCACGGCCAAGCGCCGCTGGAGGTTTTCTCCCTGCCCGCCCCGCGCACCCGCCTCCCGAAAGAGACCTGCAAAGCGGAAATCACAATGGGCGAAAAAACTATCTCCGTCACCGCCCAGCGCGATGAAGACCGCGCCGTCATCCAACTGCCCGAAGCCATCGAACTGGGGGCAGGCGAGAGTGTTGATATAAAAATTAAAGTTTAACTGTAACTTGAACATGGGCAGGCACAGGGGCCTGCCCCTACGGATTTTTGTCAGAATCAGGATACCCAGGATTCAAGGATATTCAGGATAAAGAATTTTAAAGCATCCTGGGTATCTTGATTCTGACAATCAATACCGAACCATTGATCTGAAAACCCTGTTTGGTTTCGACTATGCCGGGTTAGGGCATTGCGATGGAAACGATTCATGTTGTGGGGATTGGGGGCAGCGGGATGCTTCCGCTGGCAGAGTTGCTTTTGAAAAAAGGCTATTGCGTCACCGGGTCGGACCGCCTGATCGCCGATCCCGGTTGCCTGGAATCGATCTCACCCCCGATCCGAAAACGCCTCGAACGCTTGACGAACCTGGGCGCCTCGCTCTACCCGCAGGACGGTTCGGGAATCACCGAATCGACAGCGCGTATTGTCATTTCAACCGCCATCGAAAGCACGAATCCCGACCGGGTCCAAGCCGATGCGCTGAACGTTCCCGTGCTTCACCGCGCCCAGGAATTGAAGCGTCAAACCGAAACAGGCAGCCTGATCGCCATCGCCGGGACCAGCGGTAAATCGACGACGGCGGCGCTCTGCGCGTGGATGCTTCTGGCGCTGGACGAGCTGGCGTCGTTCGTGGGCGGGGCGGAGATTCTCGATTCGACCGAAGGCATCGGCTGGACAGCCGTTCACGTCGGTGACGGACAATGGTCCTGTATCGAGGTGGACGAGAGCGATAAATCCCTTCTCAATTTCCACCCGAACCTCTCCGTCATTCTCAACATCACCCGCGACCATCATTCATACCAGGAAAATCTCGCCGTCTTCCAAACGTTTTGCGAACAGACCCACGGCCCCATCGCGCTCAACCGAAACGATCGCGGATGCGTCCAGTTAGCGGAAGGAATTTCACCCGAACGCATTCACTGGTTTGTTCCACCCTCCGCGAGGGATGTCACCTGCACCCGGTTCGGGATGACAATCGCGCTGCACGATGAAACCTACGAAGCGCCGCTGATGGGGCTGCACAATGCGGAAAACCTCGCCGCCGCGCTGGCCGTAATCCGCCTGGCCGTTCCGTCCGCTTCGGGAGACGTTCTGAAACAAGCGGTCAAGACGTTTCCGGGAATCCGTCGCCGCCTGCACCGGTACGGCAGTGGCGAAATCGCGGTTTACGACGATTACGCCCACAATCCAGAGAAAATTTCGGCTCTGCTGAACGCGCTCAAGGAACGCTACCCCCGCCTGCATATCGTCTTTCAGCCCCACGGCTACAGCCCCTTGCGTTTTCATCTGGAAGGATTCGCCCAAACGTTTTCGAATGAGTTGAGGGAAGACGACCGGCTGATACTACTGCCGGTTTACGACGCGGGCGGCACAACCGACCGATCGATCTCGTCACAAGACTTGGCAGACCGGATCGAGTCGCGTCGAGTCTGCGTGGCCTGCAACCGGGAAGATGCGATTGAGGATTTGAAGCGAACGGCGGCAGTTGGAGATGCAATCGTAGTCACCGGAGCGCGAGACGATACTTTGGCCGAACTCGCCGAGAGTATCTCGAAACAGGTCACCGGCGCGCGACCCGCTTAAAAAATATCACAAGAAAAACCAGCAGAATCGCGGGTGGGACCAACGCCGATATCCAATCCCAGGCCTTCGGGACAGCCGTTTCGCTCTGTTGTTTAGCCGTCTCCCCATCAAAATCGAATTGCTTATCCAGCACGTAGGAAAACGGCATTTCTTCGGGTTGGCGAATCCGGCAGGTCAAACTCCAGTCCATCACTCCGTTCAGCACTTTGATTAAGAGATAATTGGTTCCCTGCTTGAACTCGGTTTCGATGGCGTCGTCATCGATCCGTAAACTGCGAAAACTCCATTTCCGGTGAATACATTCTCCGTTGAGCCAGATTTTGACGGCGTCGTCGCTGCCGACGGATAAAATCGCTTTCCCCGCCTGAGGCATTTCGATTTCCGCGTAGGCGTAGGCGATGACGTTTTCGACTTGGAGATCTTCATCGAGCATGGTGATGTTCGTGGTTGTCGTTCGTCCCCTTCTTCGTCCCTTGTTTTCAGTCACCTCTACAGTGATTTCGACCTTACCCACGGCCTGGAGAAAATTCACGGTTCGGCGGGAACTCTCGAAGAATTTCCAGCAGTATTCCTTTCCCTCGTACGAGTGTGCCATCCCTGCCTGCGGGCGAATCCCGGACTCGCCGCCGTGTTCGGTCAGGTAATCGAGATCGAATCCCGCTTTCTGAAATTCGTTTCGTTCATAAGGGGTGGAGTCTGGATCATAGGTGGCATTCGGCAGTTTGGTTGGAATCGGAAAAGGTCCGCAGATCAACCAGCGCTTAAAATACTCGAAGCCGTCCGGATTCTCGTATACCACGGATTGCGCGTGAACCGGAAGAACAACACTCATACCACCGGCCAAGCCGAACAGCATAACCACCCCAACGAATAACCGGGAATCATTCAATGTTATTCTCCCTATTATGATAAGGTTCCAAGAAAACTATACTATACTATAGACGAAACAAAGCGGAAAAACTTTCAAAGAGAAATATCATGAGTGAATGCAAAAAAGGGTTTACGTTGATCGAACTGCTGATCGTCGTGGCGATTATTGGGATATTGGCCGCCATTGCAGTTCCGAATTTCCTCAACGCACAGACCCGCGCGGCCGTCGCCCGCGTCCAAGCGGATTTCAAGGCCATCAGCACGGCGCTTGAAATGTACCACATGGACAATAACGACTACCCGCCCGATGTCGCCGGGCCGAACGACGAAACGAAATCGTACCGGGTGTTGACCTCACCGATCGCATACGTAAACGGCTTGGAGATGTTCCGGGACTATTTCACCTCGAAGGCGGGCCGGTCGGATCAATCCGGTAACATCCGGAATTACTACGACTACGGGGGAGGAACCCATCGATCGACGGCCTATAAAGAACTGAACGTGGGCTATCTGGTCATCAGTTTCGGTCCCGACCGCTCACTTCAGTATCCGTGGGGGATTGCGGCGTTGAATAATATCGCGGCCAGAAACCAGGCCGGGCGTTCCCTTCTCTACGACATGTCCAATGGCCTCAGCAGCCGGGGCGATATCATTCAATCCGGCCAAGGATTTTTCAATCAATAGATTCTTTCAAGGCCAGTCTGCGTGTCCGTCTCTAATAATATTATTCGGGCCTTGGTAGAATTGGTTAGAGTCTGAATTTCAAAAATCGTATCCGTTCACATATAGCAATAGTCGATAGGATTCAAAAAAGATAGACCAGA